>JAMOVQ010000068.1 GCA_027067575.1 Thermoanaerobaculia bacterium
ACGCCACGAAACACGAGATGGAGATGCTGCGCCGGGCACACGCCACCTGGCCGAAGATCCCCGCGGAGATCCGGGCTCACCGGGACCGGTACCTCTCCCTCGTCCGGGCACTGTACGACTCGGAGATCGCCTGGTGTGACAGCTGGATCGGGAAGCTCCTCGACGACTTCCCGGAGCTCGACCGGTTCTGGATCGTCTTCGCGGCGGATCATGGCGAGGAGCTCGCTGACCACGGCAACGTCGGCCACGGACGGACGCTGTTCGACGAGACGCTGCGCGTCCCGCTGTTCGTCAGGCCCCCCGGCGGCGGCAACGGGTCGCGGATCGCGGAGCCGGTCAGCGCCGTGGACATCCCCCGGACGATCCTCGCCATCGCCGGCATCGACGCCGGAGCCCAGTGGCAGGGGCACGTCCTCCCCGGTCTGCCCCTCCCGGGAAGCGGCCCACGGGACGAACCCGTGCTCGCCCAGCTCTCCCGCTTCCCCGACGTCCCGAACTACGCCGCGATCGTGGACGGCCGCTGGAAGCTCATTCACACCCTCCAGACGGACGCCCTGGCGCTGTACGACCTCGAGGCGGATCCCGCCGAGCACCACGATCTGGCGGCGCAGCAGCCCGGGCGGGCACGGGATCTCGATCGCCTCCTGACGTCCATGGTCCGCGCGCTCCCGGATCCCCCGCGGGATCCCGTGACGCTGGCGATCTCGAAGCGGCGGGAGGAGCAGCTCCGCAGCCTCGGCTACCTCCGGTGAGCCCATGACCGAACGGACCCGGAACGCACTGCTCGCCCTGGCCCTGGCCCTCCTGGCCGTCGGACCGTACCTCCCCTCGCTGCGCGGAAGCCTCGTCTGGGACGACCGGAAGCTGATCGAGCAGGAGACCCGCTTCTTCTCCCCGCACTTTCTCCGGGAGGTCTGGACCAACGACTTCTTCTCCGATGTCGAGGACTCGTTCCGGTACGGGTACTACCGGCCCCTCGTCAGCATCGGGTACTTCCTGACCTGGCGGGCGTACGGCACCGATCCCAGGCCGTACCACGTCACCAACGTTCTTCTCCACCTCGCCGTCGTCCTGCTGCTCTTCCTGATCGCGGTCCGGGTCCTGGGTCTCGAACCGGGATGGGGGTTCCTCGCGGCGGCCCTGTTCGCCGTACACCCCGTTCACGTGGAGAGCGTCGCCTGGATCGCCGGGAGGACGGACGTCCAGTGTGCGCTGTTCCTCGGACTCTCGGTCCTCGCGGCCGGCGAGGGCCTGCGCCGCTGTCCGGCGTGGCCGTGGTGGCTGGCCGCCGCGGCGGCTCAGGTGGCGGCCATGCTGTCGAAGGAGATGGCCGTGGTCTGGCCCATCGCCGCCGCCGTTCCCGCCCTCGCCGCACCGGTGCGGGAGGACCGGCGACGCTGGCGTCCTCTCGCCCTGGCGGTCGGGGCCGCCACCGCCGCGGTGCTCGCAGGCCGGTTCCTGGCGGCCGTCTCCCCTCCGGCGAGGCAGTGGAGCCGGGATGAGCTCCTGCACGTCCCGGTGGCGGCCCTCGCCGGCCTCGGGATCGATATCGAACGGATCCTGTGGCCGTCGCACCCGGCGCCGTACATCCAGAACCCCCTCGGTGCCGGCCTCTTCCGGATCACACCCCTGCTCGGGATGCTGTTCCTCGGCGGGCTGCTCGCAGGCATCCTCCGCTGGAGAGGCCGGAGGCCGCAGGAGGCGGCCGTCGCCACGTTCCTGGCCGCCTCGCTCGTTCCGCTCCTCAACGTGCTCCGCATCGCCGCACCGGAGGACATGGGGCTCCCCGTGGCGGACCGGTTCCTCTACATCCCGAGCGCCGCGGCGTCTCTCCTCCTGGTGATGGTCCTTGCCCGCTCCCGAGCGCCGGTCCGCACCATCGCCGTGGCGCTCCTCGTGGTGGCGCTCCCGTTGCTCGCCGCCCGCACGGTGGCGTTCCAGCGCGTGTGGCAGGACGAACCGACGCTCTTCCGGTCCATGGTCTCGCGGGCGCCCGCGGCGGTGCTGCCCCACCAGCTCCTCGGGAGCCGGCTGGCCGAGGATGGCCGGTGGGACGAGGCGGAACGGGAGCTGGAGACGGCGTTGGAGCTCGCGCGCCGCGAACGGCTGCGCCCGGCCGAGACCGTGGCGCCACGAAACGACCTGGCGGGCGTCCTGACCGCAACGGGGAAGGCCGGCCACGCCCGAAGGATCCTCCAGGAGATCGTCAGAGAGGGCCATGGCCGCGCGGGCGTGCTGTACAACCTGGCCGTGACGGACCTGGCGCTCGGGGACCGCGGGGCGGCACGGAACGCACTGGACGCCTGCCTGCAGAAGGATCCATGGCACCGCAAGGCGCTGCTTGCGGCGGCCCGTCTCGCCCTCTCCGAGGACCGTGTGGACGAGGCCGAACGCCTCGCCCGGCGGCTCGAGGACCGGTACGGCGCCACCCCGACCACCTGCCTGGTCCACGCCATCGCGGCGGGGAGGCGGGGCGACGAGGAGGGTGCCGGGCGGTGGCTCGCCCGTGCGCTCGAGCTCGGCCCCGACGACCGCGATGTACTCCGCACCGCGGCGGGCTGGAGAATCTCGCGGCACGAGTGGAAGGCCGCCCTGGACCTCCTCATCCGGATGCTCCGGCTCGATCCCGAGGACCGGTGGGCCGCGATCCAGGTCCGCCGGATCGCCCGGGAGACCGGTGATCCCCTCGCCGTGGCGAAGGTTGTCCTCCCCGCGCTCGGCCGGACGGTCCCGGCGGCCCGCAGTGGGGCGGAAGCTGCCCTCCAGTCGCTCGCGGACGGCGGGCATCCGGAGGTTCCGGACCGGTGAGACCGCGATCGGTGGATCCGCTCCTCGCGGCGGCGGGCGCGGCGGGCGCGGCGGGTCTCGCCGCCCTCGCCCTGGCCTGGGGCGAACGGACGGGCCGCTGGCTCCCCCTCTTCGGGCACGGACTCGACCCCGCCGGAAGGCCCTGGATCCAGCGGTTCGGCCCGGGCGAGCCGGCCCTGTTCGCGGTGCAGCTCCTGCTGCTCCCCGCCGTGATCCTGGCGGCCTCCGCCCTGGTTCGGTGGGCGCCGCTCGCCGCCCTGGACCGGTCGCTCGGCTCCCGTCCGGGCCGGTGGCGGCTCGCGGCCGCGCTGACCGCGGCACTCGTGGCGACCTGCTGGAGCGTGCTGGTCTTCCACGGGACGCCGATCACCGACGACGAGGACGTCTACCTGTTCCAGGCCCGGATCTTCGCCTCCGGGCACGGAGCGCTGCCCAGCCCGGAACCGCGGACGGCGTTCGATGCGATCTTCGTCGTCAACGACGGCCGGTGGTTCGGACAGTACCCGCCGGGGCACCCCCTCGCCCTGGTCCCCGGCGTTCTCGCAGGCGCCCCGCGGGCGATCCCGCCGCTCCTGTTGGCCCTTGCGGTCTGGTGGCTCTCGGGAGCCGTCTCGCAGCTCATGGGACCGAGGGAGGCCGTCATCGCGGCGTGGATCGCCGCGGCCTCGCCGTTCCTGACGGCGATGGCGGGCACCCAGCTCTCCCAGACCACGTCACTCGCAGCCCTGGCCCTCGGCCTCCATCTCGGGCTGAACGCTACGAGAACCGGACGGAGCCTGCCGGCTCTCGGTGCCGGTCTCGCCATGGGGTTCGCCGTGCTGGTCCGGCCCGCCTCGGCCGTACTCGTCGGCGGCCCCCTCGCTCTGGCGTTCCTTCCCGGCATCCTCCGGACCGGACGGCGCAGGGCCGCTGGAGCGTTCCTCGCAGGCGGCCTCGTGATGGGCCTCGCCGGGCTTCTGTTCAACAGGGCGATGACCGGCTCGCCCTGGGTCTCCCCGTACATGGCGTACTGGCTGCCGCGCGAGGGGCTCCGCTCCCCGTTCGGCTTCGGCGATTTTCCCTGGGGGCTCCACCACACCGTGACCACCGGGATCGGGAACCTCTGGCGCAACGCCGTGCGGCTCGACGGCTGGCTCACCGGATGGCCCCTGGCCGTTCCGGCGGCGCTGGCCGCCCTCCCCGTCGTACTCCGGCGACGCGGCGGCCCGGGTATCGTGACGGCCGCGGTCCTCTCCCCTCTCGTCTACGTGGCGTACTTCTGGCCCGGCATCCCGGACGTGGGACCGATCCTCCTCGCCGAGACGGCCCTCGGCTGGCTCCCCCTCCTCGCCCTCGTCCTCGCGGGTGGAGAAACACCGGCCGCACGGCGCCTCCGGCTCGGCTGGCTCCTGGCCGGAACGGTGCTCGCGTGGACCCTCTGGGTTCCCGTTCCGGCCAGGGCCCTCCAGCGGGAAGCGTGGGAGGCCGGCCGCCTCGAACGCGCCGTCCGGCGGGCGGTGGACGGACGGCGGGCCGTGGTGTTCACCCCGCTGATGCCCCGCGGAACCGACGCCGGCAGCTGGCGTCTCGGGCGGCCCCTCCCCCACCCGGACCTGTCCGACACCCACCTCTTTCTCCTCACACCGCCCACACCATCCCGGGCCGCCGATCTGGCCGCCCGCCACTTCCCGGACCGGATCCCCCTCCTCGCACGGTGGGTCCCCGGTCACGGCTTCCTCTTCCGTCGCCTCGACAAGACCGACACCCCCCGCTGACGACGGAGCACCGCAGGAGTAGGGGACAGTGTTTTTTCTAAGGCGTACATAACACACCCGATGCGATGAGGGAATCAGAGCGCGTATCGTCCATGATGTCTGGAGAAGATCCGGAGTAGGGAACAGCGTTTCTCATAGAATCCGTCCCCCTTGTCATCGCGAGGAGGAGACGAAGTCCCCGACACGGCGATCCCTCCCAGCGCGGCCCCCCCCCCGCCCGCCGTTCGCGGTCACTCGCGGAGGGGGGCCCATCCGTCTCTTCCGTCGGCCTGCCCTCGACCGGCCAATCAGGTTCCGGCACCACTGCCCCCTATCCCGGTCGCACGGGAGCCCGGCCGCCTCCAGGACGGACGTTTCGTCAGACGGAGGGATTTTTCGACGACGTCTTGACGTCATGACGTCGAAACGTTATGATCTTTGCATGGGCACCGCGACCAAACGCACCACCGTGTACTTCGACCCCGGCCTCCACCGGGCCCTCCGGTTGAAGGCTGCCGAGACCGACCGCAGCTTGTCGGAGCTCGTCAACGAGGCCGTGCGGCTTTCACTCGCGGAGGACGCAGAGGACCTGGCGGCGTTCGAGGAGCGATCTGCCGAACCCGATCTCCTTTTCGAGGAAGTACTGAAGGACCTCCAGCGGCGTGGGAAGATATAGGGTTCTCATCAAGCCGTCTGCGGTCAAGGAGATCGAGGCGATCGGCCGGAAGAAGGACCGCCAGCGGATCGTCGGGCGGATCAAACGCCTCGCGGACGACCCCAGACCCGCGGATTGCCAGAAACTCTCGGGACGCGACCTGTACCGTGTCCGTCAGGGCAACTTCCGGATCGTCTATTCGATCGAAGATGACAGGCTCATCGCGATCGTCGTCAAGGTCGGTCACCGGAGGGACGTGTATCGCTCCAGGTCCTGATGGCGGCGGTCCATGCCATCACCCGCCGTGCCGCCCACAACGCACCGCTCCAGTCGCAGTGCCAGCCGCCACTCCCGTCCCAGCACCCTTCCACGTCCTCCTCTGCATCCCCACCCGTGCATCGCCCCCCGCCCTGTCATCGCGAGGCCAACGCCGCAGGCGCACGCCGAAGCGATCCCTCACAGGTTGAACACCCCCCGCCCGCGGCTCGCGGTCATTCAGCGACCGACGCCTCTCATCCGTGGCGTCCCGGAGAACGGGACGAGGTTCCCCGAGTGTTCCGGCTCGGGACCGCCGCCGAGGTCGAGGAAGGAAAGGATGTCCCGCAGCCGCACACCGGAGATCAGAGCGAGGACGCCCTGACACCTCCGCCAGACCGGGAGGTTCAGGTTCTCGATCACATCGAGGAACTCGAGCTCCTGAAGCACCGCCGAGGGCCGGGGGACCTCACCGCCGAGGAACCGGAGAACCAGTGGATCCCCGATCGGCGCGATCGCCTCGAATCGTGCCGTGATCTCCTCCCTGTGGTGCTCCGGCTGCTTCCATCTCTCGAGCATTTCCCGCGGAAACCGTGCGACGCGCCGGCACAGCTCGGGGCTCGGCCTCTCCTCCCGAACGGATCGCGTCCGCGAGGTCTCGCCGCCCGCCCTCTGGTCGTCCGCCTCTGCCGGTTCCACCGAGCTTCGCGCCGCGACCTCCTCCGTGCGCCTCGTCTCCTCGCACTGCGCGACGTAGGTCTCCCACTTCATCACCACGTCGAGGCTCGCCGACGTCATGGCGAACTCCGGAACGCCACAGGTCTCCCGCGTCAGCGGCACCGCCCTCGCCCACAGGCGCTTCAGCCACTCGGACACCCTCGACTCCAGGCCGAACGAGGGCCGGAAGTCGAGGTTCAGAGCGGGCGGGGCGGGGTCCTGGCACCACAGGTTCCCCGTCGGCCCCACCGTGAGGAGCGCCCTTCCATCCCTCACCCCCCGCCAGAGAACGTTCTGAACGCGGTCCGCCGCCCCCACCGGAAGAAGCCGGACCTCGAGCCCCGGCCTCTCGATCCGGCCGAGGCCCTCGAGGAGCCTCCGAAGGATCTCCGCCCTCGTCGGGCACCCAGGGTAGACCGCCAGCACGACCCGATGCCGGCACCGGTTGCACGACGCGATCTCGAGGAGGAACCCGGCACCCACGTCGTCCAGGTCCCGCACCAGCGCAAGGCTCTCCACGGCCTCCTCCATGCCGAGAAGAACCTCCCGCCACCCCCCCGCCATCCACCCGTTCCTCCCAGATCGGCTCGGGAGGCCACAACTGCTCGCCGCCATCACCGCCCTGGAACCCCATCGCCACCTCCTCCACACCGGCCACCATGAACGCCCACGGGAGAGGACCCGCCGCGAAGCTGTCGTGTGGTTTGACGTTTGGGAGTGTCAGCGGACGGCGTAGGGTGAGGGTGTAGGGGACATCCAGATTCCCGCACTGAGAGAGCCTGGGTCCTCCAACGCTTCACGCTGTCTGGTATATCCGTCCTATCTCGTTCCCTCCGGCTGGGCTGGCAGGGCCTGCGGACTTGTGGAAAGCTGGCCCCCGACCACCCTACCTCCACCTTCCCTCAGCCTCCGCACGCACAACGACGAGCCTCTCGTCACCAGCCCCAATGTCTTATTGGTGGCCCAGCCCCACAGGGGAGGAGGATAGTTCCACGGTACGCGCATCGTGGCGTGGTGGGTCGGGAGACGTTAAGCGCCGGGGTTCATGGTCTTCATCGGTTTTCTCCCCTCGGCCACTCCATCCCTTCTGGCCGGAGTTTCCGATACCTACTCTATTATCGCGACGGATAGCTCTTCGGCGAGCTTCCTCATCTTCTCGTTCAGCCGTTCTCTTGCGGACTCCTGTGCGTCGTAGGGTTTGACCGATCGGCCCACATGGGCTCTGACGTCTGCCTGGTAACGATTCAGCAGCTCCCCAAGGCTCACAGAGCCGTGGCCGACCTGACGGCGGGCGGTGAGCAGTTTGCTGAAGAGACCCTGTCGAACGAAATTGCCGGTAGCCTCGACTTCACCGACCCAGAGAAGGTGAGCATCCTCCACCGACAAGCCGATATTCGGCTTTTCGATAGCGGTGTTGAGGAGGGTTTCCAAGCCAGGGCTTGCGAAGGACATGTCGAGCACTACGAATACGGGGACTACCCGGGTAACGGTACTCGCGAGCTTAGGATCATGTCGGAACAACCGCTCGACGGCTCGCATGAGCTGGTTGTCCTTGATGATCTTCGCATCCATTGATTTTCGGATTTGCAATTCATCACCTGCCCACTTCACAGTGTCCTCCATGATGTTGGCTTTCGCCTCCATCGCTACGAGCACACCGTCTTCCATCCAGAAGAAATCTGGTAGGCCCTTTCCCTCATCGTCACCACGCCGAACATTCCCCGCAGCGAGCCGTTTGAAAAAGTCAGCGAGGTATTGTTCAAAAATCCCACCAAACGCCCGGATGAGAGCGGTACCGCCTCCGCCTTCCCTCACGGCCAGCCAGAACAGCCCATTCGTGGCCGCCATGAGGACCAGCGCGGGGTCGAAACACCATACCTTCGCCTTGTCGAGCCGGATGAAAGGCCGACGGAGAAACGGAAGGATACTGACATCATCAACCCCACGGGTCGACAATGCCTCTCGAATTTCCGCCCAGGTGCCTGAGTAAAGGCCAATAACCCGCTCCATTGCAGCTTCACCCGGATGATTCGCGGACAAGGCCGAAAAATTGACCACCCCTCGTGACCAGTGTGGCTTTGGGATGGCACCTGTTTCCCGGACCTCCGGATCGAGCGCGGCAAGAAAATGATGGTACAGCGTAAAGAGGAAGACCAGCACCTCCATAAACCGAACGCCAAACCTTGCTGTGAGCCGGGATTCTAGTTCCTGGTATGCAGCTGGCAATCGCTCAGCGAATAGTTCGAATGTCCTCGGCAAATGAGAAAAGGCATCCGGTCGCTGTGCCATGGAAAACGCCCTTAACACTTCAGCGATCCCCATTCTCTCCAGGGCGCTCGCTCTTGAGTACGACACGAGATCGTTGACCATCAGTTGTGCCCTGACCAACCGGTCCATGTCCTCGTACGTCGCCTCTCCAGGAGGGGGCGCTGGGTTCGCCACCATATGAGCAGCCACAAGGTTCGCCATCCTGTGCGGATCCGTAAGCGTCCATGACTTTTCCCGGTAGGCCCTCCGATGTTTGAGCAACTCCAGTATTCTGCCGCTCAACGCATTGGAAGAGTAGTTGGAGAGAAACCAATGCTGAAATCTCAGGAAGGCCTCGATTCCGGGATGCAGCGCGTCGCCATAGGTCAATCGGTGGCAGTAGTTGGAGGCGTATTTCTGCAACGATTCCAAACTCACGCCAGCAAGGAGTTTGTGGCATTCGTCCCAGCTTGCCTCTTGTCTGAAGAGATCCCTGTGGCTAAGTATGGCGAAGGTTTCCATGCCTCTTCGGCGTTTCCCTAGGTCATTCCAGAACCTCGATGAACTCGGCGATGACGTGGAGCTGGTCTTCGGGGTTGCCGGTAAGGGTGATGGGGTCGTAGTCGGGATTGAGGGGGTGGAGGGTGATCTCTTGGTGGCGGAAGGAGCCGTCAGGGGTGGCGGTCTTCTCGCTGGTGTAGCGTTTGACGGTGTAGCGCTGGTTGGTCTCGGGGTCGGTGGTGTCGCGGAGCTGGACGAGGACGATCTTGCCCTGGCGAGTGCCTTGGACGGGGGCGCGGAAGAGGCACCAGGAGCCGTCGGGGATCCTGGGTTCCATGGAATGGCCGACGACTTTGGCGACGAACATGCCGGGGCGGAGGTGGTGGGTGGTGTCGATCTGGACCCAGGACCAGTCGCCGTCCTCGATGGTCTGGGGGTCGCCGAAGGCGCCGGCAGCGGCTTCGAGGGGGACGAGGGGGAGACACTTTGTGTACCGATCCTCCGGGGCCGGATTCTCCACGAGGCGAAGGACAGATGGATGTGTTTCGCCCTCCTGGCTCCGCAACCGCCGATACGCTTCGGATGCCATCCAGGCGCTGACGACCAGCTGGAACGCCTGATCGTTCATGTATCGTACGAAGATCTCCTCGTTCTGGTCCATCCGCTCCACGAAGAGCCTTTCCAACAAGTTCTTGAATACCAGTTCGAACTTGTCTTCTGGGTTCACGGCCGCGGCCTGTCGAAGGCCATCATCACCTACTGCCGCTTCTACGATCTGGTCGAAGAAGAGCTGGTCGGCCTGACTGAAGTCCGTGCCGAAACGTTCGTTGACGACATCAATGAGTTGCGAGAGTGGCACTTCCTCTTCATGGCTGGATCCCGAGCCAACCTCGGTTGGACCGTCCAACGGCCGTGCCTTACCCTCCTGGAGAGAGATCGAGCCCTCACTGATTTTCTGGAGACGGTAATACTCGAGTCGCACCTCATCGTCGAATTGGTAGGCCGGCCCGATCGAACGCCGTGGCAGTTTCGCCGCGAGGTGACGCAGAAAAACATAGAGGCGCTCCAAGTCCGAGTCCTGGTAAGGAATGACCTGACTGAGAAAGCTGTAGAGGTTTCGAAACGCCTGCACCTTACCGCGCCAGAGCTCGGCCTCGGCCTCTTCCTCATTCTGCAGGGCTATGAACCGCGAAACCGCGGGGTCGAGTGCTGCGTTCATCGTTTGGTGGTCGCGTACACTCTGACGCTGCTTCGGCTCGAAGTACACCGCACAAAAGCGCTCCACCTCTTCATCGAGGTAGATCCCGGACGCGTCCAGCTCGGCCTTGATCGCATACATCCGGGCGGGGTCCACTTCCTGCCCCATCTCCACGCCCTCGTAGTACCCCTTGAACGCGTCGTGAATCTCCTCGCGGTCGTTCACGAAATCGAGAACGAAGGTATCCTCCTTGAGCGGGTGCGTGCGGTTCAGACGCGAGAGCGTTTGGACCGCCTGGAGACCGGCGAGTCGCTTGTCCACATACATGGTGTGCAGAAGAGGCTGGTCGAAACCTGTCTGGTATTTCTCGGCGACGAGCAAAACCTGGTACTCTTGAGTTGCAAATTTTTCGGGAAGCTCCTTTTCGCGGATCCCGCAGTTCATCTGCTGCTCGGTGTACTCGATATTCGGCAGCTTGTCGTCCCGCACCGTTCCGGAAAATGCAACCAGCGTCTTGATCGGGTAGCCCTTCGCCTGGATGTAACGGTCAAAGCTCTGTTTGTACCGAACGGCCTCCAGCCGCGAACCGGTCACGACCATCGCCTTGGCACGCCCGCCGATCTTGTGCCGCGTGAAGGCCTGGAAGTGCTCGATCATCACTTCGGTCTTCTGGGCGATGTTGTGCGGATGTAGCCGCATGAACCGTGCGAGTGCACGCGCCGCTTTCTTGCGCTTGACGTTCGGGTCGTCTTCGCGTGCCTTGAGAAGCCTGTAATAGGTTGCATAGGTCGTGTAATTCTTCAGCACGTCGAGGATGAAGCCCTCCTCGATGGCCTGGCGCATCGTGTAGCGATGCACCGGCTCGCCATTCCGGCCGAATACGGCCAGGGTCTTGTGCTTGGGCGTCGCCGTGAAGGCAAAGAAGCTCAGGTTCGCCTGCCGACCCCGTTTCGCCATGCTCCGGAACAGCTCTTCAAGGTCCGGGCGGCCCTCCTCGGCCGCACGCCTTTGGGCCTCTTTTCGAAATTCTTCGCCGCCGAGAACCTCCTTGAGATCAGTTGCCGTCTCACCACCCTGCGAGCTGTGCGCTTCGTCGATGATCACCGCACAACGCCGCGTGGGGAGCACACCGTTGCCGGGCTCGCCGCGCTCTTCAGCCATCTTGAGAAGCTGCCGGGAAACGAACGGGAACTTCTGCAGCGTGGTGATGATGATCGGGACGGCGTTTTCCAGGGCCTCCGCGAGCTGCCTCGAGCTTTCCTCGATCTTCTGGACCACGCCCCGCTTGTGCTCGAATTGGTAGATCGTGTCTTGGAGTTGCTGGTCGAGCACGATCCGGTCGGTCACGACGATCACGCTGTCGAAGACGCGTTCGTTGGAAGTATCGTGCAACGATGCCAGACGGTGCGCGAGCCATCCGATCGTGTTGCTTTTGCCGCTGCCCGCTGAATGCTCAACCAAATAGTTGTGCCCGATGCCCTCGGTGCGGGCGGCGTTCACCAGCCAACGTACCGCATCGAGCTGGTGATATCGGGGGAAGATCATCGTCTCGACCTTGACCTTCCGGCCATGGTCGTCGCGCTTTTCCTCGATCTGCAGGTGAACGAAGCGCGCGAGCAGATCGAGCAGGCTGTCACGCTCGAGCACTTCCTCCCACAGGTAGGCCGTGCGGTAGCTGCGGCCGGCCGGATCCGGGGGGTTACCCGCGCCACCGTCGCAACCCTTGTCGAACGGCAGAAAGTGGGTCGCGCTCCCGGCGAGGCGTGTGGTCATGCGCACGCACTCGGTGTCAAGGGCAAAGTGCACGAGCGTGCGGCGTTTGAACTCGAAGATCGGCTCACGAGGGTCGCGGTCCCGCCGGTACTGGCGAATCGCGTCCGCGACGGTCTGACCAGTCAGCGGGTTCTTGAGTTCCATCGTGGCCACAGGGACGCCGTTGAGGCTCAACGTGACGTCCAGGGACTTCTCCGATCGCGGGGAATAATGAAGCTGCCGCGTGATGCCGACGCGGTTCGCCGCGTAGCGGACCTCGAGCTCTGGATTGAGCTCGTGGGCCGCCTTGAAGAAGGCCACCCTCAGCGTGCGCCCGTAACACTTGAAACCGTGACGCAACGTCGCGAGCGAGCCGTGGACGTCCATCCACTTGCACAGGTCGGTCAGTACCTGCTCTCCCGTACGATCCCCGTGCAGCGCTTCGAGCTTCGACCACTCCTTCGGCTGGGTTTCACGGATGAACTCGATGACCATCTCGGGGAAGATGGCACGCTCGCGGTCGAAGCCCTCGCCGGGAACCGACACGTAACCGTTGGCGAGCAGGTGTGTCTCGATGACCGTCTCGAAGGCGGCTTCAGAATGGCGATCCGAGGTCATGCTCCGTGTTTCCAATTGAACTGGATTCCAAGGTGCCTCAGCATCGAGTATGTGTTCTCGTACGCCACTCCGAATTGATTACAGACATCGGGTAGTTTGATTTCTCTCTTGGAGTCTGGAGCTGCCTGTTCATTTGTGACAACAGTCATCCCATGAACCCGTGCGTAGGCAACGAGCCAGCCGTCTGCACCTGTTGCGAACTTCGCCTTCGCATAATCAAAATATCCCGGGTGACGCTGAATCCACAACATGATGTCCCCGTAGACGTTGGTCACTGTCTCCGTATCCACTTCGAGAAAAAAGGTCTTTGGCAACGTATCCCTGACCCAGACAACAAGGTCTTCGGTCTTGCGGCCAGCGAGCAACTCCCCACGGACCCTATCCACGCTGTACACGCACCCGCGCTTGTGGTGATGAATCAGGCTTGCCCAGAATCCCGGGCAAATATCGAATGCATAATAGAGGTTCTTTGCAGCAATGAAGACGTCCGCATCCACCAGATAAGTCGTTTCACCACTCACGGCAAGTTGAATCCCAGGCGCCGGCCATACTCCTGAAAGGCGCCGCCGCGTAGTCCCGTCAGGTCATACGCTTCCTTGAACCCCAAGCGGCCCTCCAGGGCGGCGCGCATGACATGGATCGCGAAGAGCTCGCCGACTCGCGTGTTCTGGTTCTTGTAGAAATCACCGCCACCTTTGCCTTTCATACGAACCCGTTCGTGCTTGGTGTAGACATCGTAGAACTCGAAGAAAGCCTCTCGGTCTACCAAACGTAGGTCCATAGCTCGACGGCCGGCTACGATCGGGCTGACCTTGAACATCCGAGCTATCACCTCGAATGGCTTGGACGAGTGGCATACCTCGCCCCAACGTGCTCTCAATTCCCGTTCTGGAATCAGGAACTCGGCCGCCGCCCGGTCACAGAAACTCTCCACATCCCCTCCCGCGGGAGTAAGAAACTCAAACCCAGAGAGTCCTTCGCCCTTTTGACCGAGCCAGATGTGGGCGAGTTCGTGGGCTAGCGTAAACATCTGGGCGGATTTCGCATCAGCACCATTGACAAAGATCAGTGGTGCGTAGGAGTCACATAGGGCGAACCCTCGAAACTCCCGCACATCGAGTTTTCTGTGCGTGTTGTTCCCGACAACCCCGTTGATGACGGCCATGACGCCAAGATTCTCAATTGTCCGGCGCAGCTCACTCACGGCCTCCTGCCAGGTGCGGACCTTGGCTGCCCATCCTTCCTCAAATCCCACAGCTCGCCGCATCTCCTGACCAACTGCGTCGGGATTATCTTTCAACCCTGCACTGCCAACGAAGTCGAAAGGCCCGGCCCCAAACTCGAGCCGTTCCTCCCGCAACCATGCCTGGCGCTGTTGCATGGCGTAGATCGTATCGAGAAGGTCGGGGCTGGGGCGGTCACGGTACTCTGGCGCGACGGTGCGAAAATCTGGAATCGGCACATCTTCGGTAGGCGGCTCAGGAAGGAAGAGATACCCTATCGGTGTATTTGTAGCTTTCGCGAAATCTTCCAGCTGTTTGAGGGTCGGCGAGAGTTCCCCGCTGAGCCAGCTCGGCAGTTTCGGTAGCTTCTTGCGAAGCAGCTCCGGCGTTGTGGCGCTACGATCCAGCGCCCACAGAAGGAGCTTGGGTCGAACGGATACACGGGTTGTCATGGTGCCCTCCGCCCAATGGCGATACTAACACCGTTGACGCCGACAGTGAGGTTGAGACCCGGCCGGAAGTGGAAGTCGGCTGCTGAGATGGCGTGCAGGTTGGCAACCTTGAGCCCGGTAACGATCATGCCGTCCCCTCCACGTCGATTTGTCCGGTCACGGCCGCGGCGATGAGGGCCTCGCGGCGTTCCTTGAGGAGGGCGATAGTGCGCTCTGCAGCTGACGTTACCGCATCGATCTTAGCCGCCTCGGAGATTACCCGTTCGACGATAGCACGCTGTTCATCAAGCGGCGGCACGGGAAGCCATACGTCAAAAAAGGCTTCGGGATACAGGCGTAGCCGCGATGACCATACGCCCTTTGAGAAGCGGGTAACTTCTTGGGCGAAAACCGGCAGCCGCACTAGGGCATCCACGAAATTGGGCTCAAGTCGCCCCAACGGCTCATACACGTTGTACGCGGGGCTCACGATGCCGCTCAATGGTGCGACCCCCATCGCTCCCATCCACGCCCACAACGTATTGATGACGAGGTCACCCTTCAGACAGATCTTGTAACCCTCCTTCGTTTCCGCCTCGAACATATGAACGTCCTTCTCTGACCTGGGAGTCACACCAGTGATGTGGGAAACCGTAAGAAGTTCTTCCTCGCCGGTATCGGAACGTTCGTCGCGCTCTCGAAAAAGCCAGCGGGCACGTTCGGTCTCCCAATGCGCCGGAATCTTCCCGAGCCACGGGATGCCGGAGTCGCGGAGGGGGACGTTGGGGTCGAGGCCGCGGGTGACGGCGCGGGTGATGAGCGCCCGGCGCTTCTCTGCCAGCAGCTCGAGCAGCCGCATTTTCACCGCGATCAACGCATCGATCCGGGCCGTTTCCCGGTCAAGGTAGTCGGCGATGGCGCGTTGCTGGGGGAGGGGAGGGACGGGTACGACGTAATCACGAACAAAGTTCTCCGGTACCCGCTGTTGGCCCGCCGCTCCCGTCATCCATGCCTCGCCGAGTCGCCGAAACCGTGGATCGACCGTCACGTAATAGAGAAACCTACCGTCAAGATCAGGGCCTGGCGTCAGGACGTAAAGCTCGGTTGTACCAAACCCGATTCCGTTCGGTACACCTCGTATCAGAGCGCCTTTTCCGTTCTCAAAACAGGGCGTTATCTTCGCAATCACAACGTCGCCCTCAAAGAACATCGAGTAACCCGTCCGGACGTCCTCGATGGGCCGAGTCCTCGACAGATCGAGCTGTCCCTGCTCCCCGATAGCTTCCATCGGTAGGAACAACACTTCAGAAGAGCCCGAGAGCAGATCCCCTTCCTCCGAAGAGCGTGCCCTCGAAGTCAGAAACCGGAGCCGCTTCTTCGGCCATTGCGCGGTTCGGAGCAGGCTCACTCCGTCACCTCCCGCAGCAATCGCAAGATTTCCTCCTCCGCCTTCTTCAGGTCGGCGTCGATCTCCTCCAGCGGCCGCGGCGGCGTGTACGTGTAGAAGTGGCGGTTGAAGTTGACCTCGTAGCCGATCCTGTCCTTGCTCCGGTCCATCCAGGCATCGGGCACGTGGGGGAGAACCTCGCGCTCGAAGTAGGCTTTGATGTCGTCGGTGAGCGGTACGTTCTCGAAGTCGCGCAACCTGGGGTCTGGCTCGAAGCCGTCGCTCCGTCCTGCCTTTCTCACCGGTTCGGCCTTGGGATCGGTCCGTGTGAAAACGTCACGGAAGCGCTTCTGCTCGGTCTTCTTCCACTTCGACTTGCGTTCATGCAGCAGATCCTGGATGCGCTCCCACACGGCGTTCCAGTCATACTGCGGATCGCGGCCGAGCACCTCGTCGATGGCCTGGATATCGTCGAGTAGGTACGGGTAGGCGTCGAGGAAGCGGGCTTTGTCTTCTGTGCTCATCTGGTAGCGGAGCCGCAGGGGCCGTTCGACGGTGACGCGGGTGTAGCCGAAATCGGCGTTGTCAAAGATCTTGGAGCGCTCGCCGTCCTCGAAGCGGCCGTAGAGCTGGACGATCTCGGCGATCTGCGCCGCGGTGATATGACGGCGCTTGTCGCCCAGGCTCCGCTTACTCTCCTCGCTGCCGCCGGGGGCCCACAGATCGCGCGCGTCGAGGAGCTGGATCTTGCCCTTGCGGCGCTTCTCCTTGCGGTTGGTGACGATCCAGATGTAGGTGCCGATGCCGGTGTTGTAAAACATCTGTTCCGGCAGAGCGATGATCGCTTCGAGCCAATCGTTCTCGATGATCCACCGGCGGATGTTGCTCTCGCCCGACCCGGCACCGCCGGTGAAGAGCGGCGACCCGGAGAAAACGATCGCAAGACGAGAACCGTGCTTGCGCTCGGCTGGCCGCACCGGCTCGAACTTGGAGATCATGTGCTGTAGAAAGAGCAGGGATCCGTCGTTCACACGTGGCAGGCCGGCGCCGAAGCGGCCGGCAAAGCCGAGTTTCTCGTGTTCCCGTTGAATTTCGTTCTTCTGTTTCTTCCAATCCACACCGAAAGGCGGGTTGGTCAGGAAGTAATCGAAGGTCTCTCCTTCGAACTGATCTTCCGTGAAGCTATCGCCAAAGCGGATGTTGTCTCCACCACCGTTGTGATCGACCTGTTTGATCAACATGTCCGAGGCTGCCGTGGCGAAGGCCCGCTTGTTGTAATCCTGACCGTATACGAAGAGCCGTGCGGCCGGGTGATGCTCGCGTAGGTAGTTCTGGGCCTCGGCCAGCATGCCACCGGTGCCGCAGGCCGGGTCAAGGAGCTTGCGCACCGTACCGGGCGTGGCGAGCAACTCATCGTCGTTCATGAACAGGATGCTGACCATCAACCGGATGACCTCGCGTGGTGTGAAGTGATCCCCTGCGGTCTCATTCGCCAGCTCGTTGAAACGGCGGATGAGGTTCTCGAAGATCAGTCCCATCTGCTCGTTTGGCACCCGGTCGGGGTGCAGGTCCACGTCGCAGAACTTCGAGACGACGAGATACAGGATGTTCGCCTCCTGCATCTTCTCGATTTCAGTCTCGAACTCGAAGTACTCGAAGATGCGCCGGACGTTGGCCGAGAAGCCCTCGATGTAGCTGACGAGGTGCTGGGCGATGTGGTCCGGATCGCCCTTCAGCTTCTCGAAATCGAGAGGCGAGTGGTTGTGAAAGCGTTGGCCCGCCGCACGATTCAGCTTGGCGTCCAGCGCCTCACCCTTGAGCTTCCCGTGCCAACGCTCGTGCTCCGCCAACACCTTGGCCTTGCTGGGCGCCAGCACACAATCGAACCGACGAAGAACGGTCATGGGCAACATCACGCGCTCGTACTGCGGCGGCCGGTACGGCCCGCGCAGCAGGTCGGCGATCTGCCAGATCAGGTTCGAGAAGTAGTTATGGTCAGGCATGGCATGCATCCAGAAACACTCTTGATGGTAGTGGAGTCATGAGCTGAGACCTCCTGGATGCGGATTGTAATCCCGTCCAGCCGGAGTGGCTGTTGTCCACGATGAAGAGATGCTTGCCAGCCGATTCCAGAGTCATCGCCTCTCCCCCACTCTAGCGACGCCGTTCCGACGGAACCAGCACCTCGGGATCCGGAGGTTCATGGTGACTGGGACTCTCCAGCACATCCTGATGGAAGCCTAGCACAGGAACGTACCTGGGAAGATCAGACCGGGACGCCGTCCCTGGTCGGGGGGAATCAGCGCGATAAAGACCCCGGCCTGAAGTTTCAGCACACGCCCCCAGCCGGGGCGATACGCCCCCAAACGGGCTCATCGACGGCCGGGGAGTGTCCCCCGGGATGGCCGCTGCGGGGGTCCGGGAGGAGCCCGAGGCACATCAACCTGCGAGGGATTGCTTCGTCACTCGCCTTCGGCGAGTTCCTCGCAATGACAGGGTGAGGGGATGACGCATGGGGGGGCATGACGACCGTGCGGAGCGCGGGGAGACGGCGGCCGGTTCGGCCGGCGGGGACAGTGTCCGCCGGACAGGCGGATGGGGAGTGTCCCCTCTTCCTGCAAGTCAGCCCGCGATCTTCCCGCTTGCGTTCTGCCCCGCACGTCTTCGGACCTCTCGCCGAGGAGAGTCATCCCTCGGCAGAGCGGCATCGCGGTCTGGTGGGTTCCGTTCGCCCGAGCGTTTCCCCTTTGGAGACCACGGATGAAATGCTTGCAGAGGAGCGGAGGCCGTGGCGTTGCTCGCGCGACGGCCATGCCCGGTGGACCCTTGCCTCCCGGTTGGTTTCGTGCAACGATTCGCGGGCACGAGCGAGACACGGCCGCCGGTGCGGCGGCACCGATCCAGACTCTCCCAAAGGGGGTTCGACATGGCGCGAGAGGTACTTCTGGGCGACGAGGCGGTGGGCCTCGGCGCCGTCCATGCGGGCTTGAGCGGCGTCTACGGCTATCCGGGGACGCCCTCCACCGAGATCTTCGAGTTCGTCGAGGGGATCGCGAAGCGGCGCGGCGACATCCAGGCGACGTGGAGCCCCAACGAGAAGGTCGCCTACGAGGAGGCGCTCGGCATGAGCTGGGCGGGCAAGCGCACGCTGGTCACCATGAAGCACGTGGGGCTCAACGTGGCGGCGGACGCGTTCATGAACTCGGCCATCACGGGCACCAACGGCGCCCTGGTGCTGGCCGTGGCGGACGATCCCGGGATGCACTCGTCCCAGAACGAGCAGGACAGCCGGTACTTCGCGAAGTTCGCGCTGATCCCGTGCTTCGAGCCGCGCAACCAGCAGGAGTGCTACGACATGACCCGGGACGCGATGGACCTCTCCGAGGAGCTGGGCGTGCCGGTGATGCTCCGGCTGGTCACCCGGATCGCCCACAGCCGGGCGGCGGTGGAGACGACGGATGCGCCGCGGGAGCAGAACCCGCTCAGGCCCTCCAAGGACATCCGCAAGTGGACGCTGCTGCCCTCCAACGCGCGGGTGCAGTACCGCTCGCTGACGGAGAAGCAGCCGGCCATCGCCGATCGCGCCGAGTCGAGCCCCTACAACGTGCTCGAGCTGCGCGGCAGGCGCGGTGTGATCGCCTGCGGCATCACGATGAACTACGTCCTGGAGAACCTGCCCGAAGACCACGACCTCTCGATCCTGGCCATCGGCCAGTACCCGGTCCCGCTCGGGCTCGTCCGCAAGCTCGCCGACCACGTGGACGAGATCCTCGTGGTGGAGGACGGGTACCCGTTCGTCGAGGAGGCGGTCCGGGGTCCGTTCGGCCTGCCCGGCGTCACGGTGAAGGGCCGGATGACCGGCGAGCTGCCCCGGACGGGCGAGCTCAACCCGGACCTGGTGCGGAAGGCGTTGGGCCTGCCCGATCCGCCCCACGCCGAGGTGGAGCTGCCGTCCCTCGCGGGCCGGCCGCCGACGCTCTGCCCGGGCTGCCCCCACACCGACACCTACCGGGCGATGAACGAGGCCCTGGAGAAGTACGACCGCCCGCAGGTGTTCTCGGACATCGGCTGTTACACTCTCGGCGCGCTGCCGCCGCTGGAGGCGATCCACAGCTGCGTGGACATGGGCGCCTCCATCGGGATGGCCGTGGGTGCCGCCCACGCCGGGTACCGGCCCGCGGTCTCGGTGATCGGTGACTCGACCTTCGCCCACAGCGGGATCACCGGGCTGCTCTCGGCGGTCAACGGCAACGTGCCGGTGACGGTGGTCATCCTGGACAACGACACCGTGGCCATGACGGGCACCCAGGAGTCCCAGGCCACGGCGGAGCGGCTCGACCGGATCGTGCTGGGGCTCGGGATCGACCCGGAGCACTTCCGGATCATCAACCCGGTGCCGAAGGAGCACGAGACCAACGTCCGGGTGTTCGCCGAGGAGCTGGCGCACGAGGGGCCGAGCGTCATCGTGGCCCGCCGCCCGTGCATCGAGAAGATCAAGCGGCACAAGTAGGAGGAAGGCCATGGAGAAGAACCTCGTTCTCGCGGGCGTGGGCGGCCAGGGGATCCTGTCCATCGCCTTCGTCATCGACAACGCCGCCCTGGAGGCCGGCTTCCACTTCAAGCAGGCGGAGGTCCACGGCATGTCCCAGCGGGGCGGCGCCGTGCAGTCCAACCTGCGGTACGCGGACCACCCGATCCACTCGGACCTGATCCCCGTGGGGAAGGTGGACATGGTGCTGTCGGTGGAGCCGCTGGAGGCGCTGCGGTACGCCGGGAGCCTCTCCCCCGAGGGGTGGATCGTGTCCAGCGTGACCCCGTACGTCAACATCCCGGACTACCCGCCCATGGAGGAGGTCCTGGCCAGCCTGACGGCGTTCCCTCACACGGTCCTCGTGGACACGGGCGCCGTGGCGAAGGCCGCGGGCAACCTCCGGGCGCAGAACATGGTGGCCGTGGGCGCCGCCGCGCCGCTGCTGGACTTCACCGACGAGCAGCTCCTGAAGTACGTGCGGAAGCTGTTCGCCCGGAAGGGCGAGAAGATCGTCGCCGTCAACGAGCGGGCGTACCGGTTCGGCAAGGCGGCGGGGCTGTTCTACCGCGGCCTGATCGAGGCGGGGCTGCCCGCGCGGGACGCGCTGACGGTGTCGTCCCGGATGGACCCGGCCACGGTGGAGCCGGAGCGCGCCGCCGACTGGGCGAGGCTGGCCTCGGACGCCGCGGCGCTCGAGGCCATCGCGGGCCAGGATGGGCTGCTGGACTGCCGCGAGGCCGCCGTCCCCGCCGCAGGCTGAGGCGGCGTCCTCCGCACGACGATCACCCGCCGGCCCCGGTGGCCGGCGGTGGGAGGTGACATGGTCGAGACCGCCGCGATCCGTGAGATCCTGGAGCGCGCCGCCGCCGACGGGCGGTGGAGCCTCTTCGAGCACGAGTGCTACGACCTGCTGGCCGCCACGGGCGCCGAGGCCGCGCCCCGCTACCGGCTGATCCCGCCGGAGGACCGGCCCGGGCCGGCCGACTTGGCCGCCATCCCCGGCGAGAAGGTCGTGCTCAAGGTGGTCTCGCCCGACATCACCCACAAGACCGAGGCCCGGGGCGTCCGGATCGTGGCGAAGGAGATCGGCGCGGTGGAGGCCGCGTTCGAGCTGATGCTGCGCGAGGTGCCCGAGGCGTACGCGGCGTACCTGGAGGGCCACCCGGGGCACCGCCCCGAGGCGCTCGAGGGGCTGGCGGGCACGGCGCTGGAGGCCAGGCTGCGGGAGCGGCTCCGCGGGATCCTGCTGTGCGAGTTCCGGCAGGCCGACGCCCAGGGGTTCGCCACGGAGCTGTTCGTGGGGATCCGCAACACGGCGGAGTTCGGGCCGATCATCTCGGCGGGGCTCGGCGGGGTGGAGATGGAGATTCTCGCGCGCTCGACGAAGCCGGGCGCCGCCGTGGCCATCTCCCCCACGGGGCTCGTGGACGGGAGGGAGTTCTTCGAGCTGTTCCGGCGGACGCTGTCGTACGAGCGGCTCTCCGGCGCCATGCGCGGCAGCCGCCGGCTCGTCACCGACGAGACGCTGATCGAGTGCTTCCAGGCGTTCATCGACACGGCCAACGCGTTCTCCACCGTGACGCCGGACGCGCCGTTCCACATCCAGGAGCTGGAGGTCAACCCGTTCCTCGTGTCGGGCGGCCACATCGCGCCGGTGGACGGCGTCTGCTCGTTCTCCGGACCGGCGGCGGTCCGTCCGCCCCGGCCCGTGGCCAAGATCGCCAACCTGCTCGAGCCGCGGTCCGCGGCGGTGATCGGCGTGTCGGCGAAGGGGATGAACATGGGCCGGATCATCCTCAACAACATCGTCCGGGCCGGGTTCGACCGGGACGCCGTGTGGGCGATCCGCCCCGACACGGAGTCGATCGACGGGATCCCGTGCGTGGGCTCCATCGCCGAGCTGCCGGTCAAGGTGGACCTGCTCGTGGTGGCCGTGGGCGCGGCCCAGGTCCCGGCGGTGCTCGACGAGCTGCTCGACCACGACCGGGCCAACGCGGTGATCCTGATCCCCGGCGGCCTGGGCGAGAAGGAGGGCAGCCAGGAGCTGGCCCGCCGGCTCAAGGCGCGGATCGAGGAGGCCCACACCCGGGGCGACGGCGGACCGGTGTTCATCGGCGGCAACTCCCTCGGCGTGATCTCCCACCCGGGCCGGTACGACACCATGTTCATCCCGGAGATCAAGCTGCCCAAGTCGCGGGGCGACCACGACCGGAACGTCTGCTTCCTCTCCCAGTCCGGCGCGTACATCATCGCCAACCTCAGCCGGATGCCGTGGCTCGATCCGGCGTTCGCCCTCTCCATCGGGAACCAGATCGACCTGACCGCCGGCGACCTGCTCGGGTTCATCAAGGACGACCCGCGGATCGACGTGTTCGCGGTCTACATGGAGGGGTTCCAGGCCGGGGACGGGCTGGCGTTCGCCCGGGCGGTCCGGGAGGCCGTGGCTGCGGGCAAGGACGTGGTGTTCTACAAGGCGGGCCGGACCTCGGCGGGGCGCTCCGCCACGGCCGGACACACGGCCAGCGTCGCCGGGGACTACGCCGTCTGCGAGGCGGCGCTGACCGAGGCCGGGGCGTTCGTGGCGTCGAGCTTCGACGAGTTCTCCGACCTGCTCCGGCTGTGCACCCGCCTCCGCGGCAAGACCGTGCGGGGCAACCGGCTCGCGGCGCTGTCCAACGCGGGGTTCGAGGCCGTGGGGATGGCCGACGCCATCGAGGGCGACGGGTTCCGGCTCGAGCTGGCGTCGTACTCTCCCGCCACGCGGGAGCGGCTGCAGGCGCTGCTGGCCGAGCACAGGCTGGACGGGCTCGTGGACGTCAAGAACCCGTTCGACATCACGCCCATGGCGAACGACGCCGCGTACGCCGACCTGGTCGGGGCGCTGCTGGGCGACGATGCCGTGGACCTGGCCGTGGTGGGGATCGTCCCGCTGACGCCGGCGCTCGAGACGCTGCCGCCCTCGGACCGGTGGCCCGAGTCCGTGGAGCACGAGGAGTCCGTGGCGCGGCGGCTCCCGGCCGTGGCCGCGGGGTCCGACAAGCCCGTCGTGGTCGTGGTGGACTCCGGCGAGCTCTACGACCCGCTGGCGGAGACGCTGGAGGCCGGCGGGCTCCCCGTCTTCCGCGCCGCCGACCGCGCCGTCCGCGCGCTCCGAACCTGGAGCCGAACCCGTCTCACCCGCCGTCCCTGAGCCGGAGGGTAAACCGCCGGCCGGAACGAGTGTTCGAGCCGCGGGTGACCGGGGCGAAACGGGAACGGCGCCGCCACATGAACCGGTTCGAGTGCGTGGACCGAGTCCACAACCGGCCGGGGATGATGGGGGCGGCGCCCGCAGAAGACGCCGCCCCATCCCCTCACCGTTTCGTGTAGAGGCCGTCGAGGATGGCGATCAGCTGCTCGCCCCGGGTTACCGGCTCGGTGGCCACGATGGTGCCGTCCGGTCCGATTAGCACCGGCGTCGGGATCCCCACCACCTCGAACGACTCCACCACCGGGTTCTTGAACCCCTTTTCCATGAACGCGTGTCTCCACGGCATCGGCCACTTCTTCCGGAACTTCGCGATGTCGTCCGGCGAACGGTCCAGCGAGAGACTGAGGATCTGGAACCCCTTGTCGTGGTACTTCTTCCACGCCTCGTGCAGGTGCGGCATCTCCCCGACGCAGGGACTGCACCATGTCGCCCAGAAATCGATCAGCGTGTAGTGCCCCGCGAGATCCTTCGACGTGAACGTGGAACCGTCGAGGAGCGTCACCGTGAACTCGGGGACAGGGCTGCCGGTGCGGATCTTCGTGTCGGGATCGAGGGAAGCCAACTGGTACTTCCACTCCCGGGAGTCCCCGACCCGTTCCTTGAGCATGGCGAACCGCTCGCGCCACGTGGCCTCGTCACCGCTCGCCTGCGCGATGAGCGTCAGGCCCATGAGAGCCTCAGTCCGCACCGCCTCGACCGGAGACTCGGTGAGGAACCGCTCGAGAACTCCTTCCCCCTCTTCTTCATCCATCATCGTTCGCAGGAGCTGCAGCGCGGGGATCGCGTACCCCCATGCGGGCGAGGACGGAGGAACGGCCTTCAGCAGCCCACGAGCCTTCTCGGGGTCGCGCCCTTCAGGCCTCTGAAGGGGCAAAGCAACGGTCGCAAGCAGCGCGACCTTCTGCGCGAGAGTCTCGGGATGCGGTCCGGCGATCGCCTCGAGCTGCTCCAGCCACGGCTTCCAGTCGTAGCGGAACGGTTCACCGGAACTGGCCACCTCGTGGGCCTTCCACGCTGCGTAGGCGGTCTTCTGCACAGCAGCCTGGAGCCTCTGAACCCGGAACAAGTCCGTCAGGTCGGAATGGCCCTCGTCCCACCGGACCTGCGCCACCTCACCCTCCGGGATCGGCGGGAGCTTCGATGGATCGAACACGATGTGGACCGCCCCGTCCTTCACTGCCACCACGGACCGGAAATCGCCGCCCCCGTCGTACTCGTACGAATCGTTCTGCGTTCCGTTGACGGAGTGACCGTTGGTCGAAATACCCAGGAGCTGGTAGGCGAGCCGGTCGCCCTCGATCCCTTCGCGGTCCCACGACCAAGTGCCGTCGTCCTGCCGGGTCATCGTCTCGGCGCTCGAGAACGAGAAGCCGTTGAAGTCACCGATGATTCGAACCTCCTCGAACGTCTCCGGCCGGGGGTTCGGAGTCAGCGTGACCGTCACCGTGGCCGGGCCCGAACCGGAGGCAAGACAGACGGGAACCACGAGCTCCTCGTGATCGGGCGCCGCCAGGCGCAGCTGAAGGGCGGTGTCCGCCGGAACGGCAACCTCGAACGCGCCACCTGCACCCACCGCCAGTTCCTCGGGGTGCGAGCCGCCCGGCTCCTCCAGCACCACATGGGCCACGGCGGGCGCCTCGCCTGTCGAGAGCAGCACGATCCCCGAGAGTGGCACCATCTCGGGATCATCCTCCTTCACGCCCCGCCCGGAACACCCTGACACCACCACGGCAAGCGCGGTAAACACGACGAGGGCAGCAATCCGCCCCGAACCTCCCAGCCAGTCGGTCCTCATGATGGTCACCTCCGCAGCGATTCTACTGGACCCTCCCGCCCCACACGATTCCACCCCGGAAGAGCGGACGGCAGCCCGCCACGATCGAGACTGTCCCCTCAACCAGCCTTCTCCCTCGCCCAATACGAGACGCCCCCACCTGGTACCCCACGCACCCGCCCTCCCAGGGACGAGCGAAGCGACGTCCCGGTTGGCGCTCCAGAGAACCAGCGACCTTCACGATCGAGACTGTCCCCACAACGAAACCCTCGGCCATCCAGCAATCGAGCGCCCCACGAGGAACGGGCCGGCGTGGGGGTAGGGGCGGTCCGGCGACGGAGGAGAGGGCAAGCCCCGGGACGGCCGCCGGGACGCCGAACGGTGCGGGGAGACCGGCGAACGGTCGTTGCCGAGGGGGTCGCAGGCCCGTCAGGGCCGGAGAGGGCGGGTGGACGGCCTACGACCGTCCGGTCTCCCAAACCGTCACCGACGCCGAAGGCGGCGAGTAGTACGGTGTATCCGGGGAGCCGTCCCGGGGGGCAGCCCGAACCGGAGGAGCCGGGGCGCCCCCGCCTCCACGGCCCCGGGGAGCGAAGCGACCCGGGGAAGCCGCGAAGCGGCACCCGGCCGCTGGTTCACCCCACGGCCGGGACGTGAACCTCCGCGTGAGCGATCACCATGGCGCCCGCCCAGGCGTTGGGGACTCCTCCACGTCGGTATACCTTTGGGGATGGATGGGCTCCGCGGTTCCCTCGCCACGGACCGGCACCGCAGCGGCCTCCGAGATGCCCGTCATTGACCGTGCCAGGGCGGTATGTTAGCGTGATCTCTGGTAGTGATGGGGGTCGGAGTCGAATGGTTTTCTTCAACTGGGCCACGATGCAGATGGCGGCCAAGATCGTCTATTACGGTCCTGGTCTGTGCGGCAAGACCACGAATCTGAGCTTCATCTACGCCAAGACCTCGCCCGGTTCCCGCGGTGAGATGGTCTCCCTGGAGACCGAATCCGACCGGACCCTCTTCTTTGACCTCCTCCCCATCGAGGTCGGCACCATCGGCGGTTTCAAGACGCGCCTCCAGCTGTACACCGTGCCGGGCCAGGTGTTTTACAACACGACCCGGAAGCTCGTGCTCAAGGGCGTCGACGGTGTCGTCTTCGTCGCCGACTCCCAGCGCCCGATGCGCGAGGCGAACATCGAGAGCTTCAACAACCTCCGCGAGAACCTCAAGGAGCTCGGCCTCGACCTGGACGACCTCCCGCTGGTTCTTCAATACAACAAGCGTGATCTCCAGAATATCCTGACCATCGACGAGCTCAACGCGGATCTCAACCCCGACGGGGAAATCCCGTTCTTCGAGGCCTCCGCGATTCAGGGGAACGGCGTCTTCGAGACGCTCAAGGAGATCACGAAGCTGACGTTGAAGAAGCTGCGCAAGCGGATGGCGAGCTCGCAAGAGGAGTCGCGGGCCGGCGGTCCGTCCATCGGCCCGAAGGTTCAGTCTCCGCGTCCGGCGGTTCCGCCGCCGGTCCAGCGCCCGGCGGGGCCGGCGCCTGCTGCCGGCGCGGTTTCGGCCGCAGCTCTCGCCCGCGCCGCAGAGGAGGGCGTCGGCGGACCGGAGGAACGGGAAGAGGCGATCGCCGAGCCGGCCGCCGCTCCGGAGCCCGTTGCCGCATCGCCGGAGCCGCCGACCCTGAAGATGCAGCGGCCGGAACCGGACGGTGGAACTGGAACGCCGGCCGACGAGACGCCCGCAGAAAATCCGGAGGAGATCGAGGAGATCGCCGAGGCCGACGAGATCGAGGAGATCACCGAGGTCGAGGACGAGGCGGAAGGACCGGCCGGGGAGGAACACGCAGAGGAACCGGCTGCGGCCACCGCTCTGGAGGAGGCCGCCGAAGAGAGTCCGGAGGAAGGTTCCGGCGAGGAGCCGGTGGTCGAGTTCGCTACCGAGGAGGCGCCCATCGAGGAGGTGACCCCCCCTCCGGTCAAGCGAGTCCATGTGGACAGTCAGATGGACATATTGGCCGAGCTCGAGAACCTCCGGAAGCAGGCCACGAGCGGCCAGGGTTTCTCCACACGGGACCGGTCGGCGGCCGACGTCGACCTGGACAGCCTCCTCGGTCAGAGTCTCAATGACAAGAAAGAAGTCCGCCGGAAGCTGGCGAAGCAGCTGAACTCTGACATCTTCCAGCGGATGCGCGCCCTCCAGCTCGCGATCCGGATCCAGGACGAGCACGGGGACACCATCACGACCCTCGACCCTGTCTCCTTCTCCGTCGGGGATGCCAGCTCGCTCAGGACCGTTCTCCTGTCCTTCACACTGGACCTGGAGAACCTCAAGTAGCGTCCGGACGATCGGCCGTCCTCACCACCGACTTGGATCGAGACCCTCGTACAGGAGGAGCTCTCCCGTGTCCTGCCGCACGTTGAGCACGAGCCGGCCGCTCCCGGGATCAGCGGAGAACGGAATGAACTCCTGGTAGGCGAAGACGGGCCCGCCCAGATCGACCGGCCCGACTTTGTTCCAGCGCCACGTCCCGGCCAGACACCGCCACAGTTCCAGTCCCTCCCCCGACCTCCGGATCTGCCACAGCACCGTCCCGGTTGGGCTCCACGCCACCTGGCTGGGAACGGATCCGACCTTCCTGCCCCCCGTACCATCCGGATGCACGACCCACACCCCTTGATCCGGATCGCTTGCCTCCGTCCAGACGACGTACACAATCCACTCGCCGCCGGGGCTCCACCTCGGGTAGTCACCCCGGGCGATCCGGACAGGTTTCCCGCCCCCCACGAGACCGGTCCACACGCCCAGCGGCGATCCCGCCGCCCAGGTGAGCCGTGTCCCATCGGGCGACCAGCTCGGAAGCTCTGCCGCCTCGACTCCCGTGGCCACGGTCAATGGCGGTCCCCCTGCAAGGTCCGCGACACGAAGCTCGAACCGCCCATCGTCACGGTGCGCGAGGTAGGCCACCCGCCGGCCGGACGGGTCCAGAACCGGCGAAGTTCCGTGCTCCCCCTGAGGCAGAACCCGGTCCTCCTGACCCTCCCATCCCCTCCGGTAGACCGTCGCACCGCCAACGTCCTCCCGACCGAAGACGAACGTGCCGTCCCTGCCCATGGTGCCCCACAACACTCCGGGCCGGCCACAGAGGAGGCACTCCCGCTCTCCCGTGACAGGATCGACCGCCACCACCTCCCAGCGCCGCCGCTGTACGACCATCGCGAGCCGTGTCCCGTCAGGAGAGACCGCGGGGTCCGCGAGCCCGTCGATCGCCGGCATCACCCCATCCACGCGCTCCTTCCTGATCCGCACCAGCCTCCTGTCGAGGACCGCGAGGACGGCACGCCCGCCCGGGGCCCAGCCGTACCCGTGAAGTCGGGCCCCGGGACCAAGCCACCGTTCCAGGGCTCCGGACCCGTCGAGAACCCAGATGCCGCCCCGGATATCCACCGCCCCGCCGAGCACCGCGAGTCGCCCCCCGGAAGCGAGTCTGGCGTCCCACCATCCCGATCCATCCCCCGGCTCGAGCAGCGGCCGCTCGCTGCCCGCCCGGACGTCGTGAACCACCAGTGCCGGCAGTCCGTCCCTGTACCGGGCCAGAACCAGTTCACCACCGGAGAGCCACGCCGCCCGTGCCGCCGCTGGCACGGTCAGCACGGGCGGCCCTCCCACTGCGGGAAGAACCTCCACCCGTTCCGACGATCCACCGACGACGGATACCACGATCCTCTCGCCATCGGGTGAGAAGCGGGGCCACGAGAAGACCTCACCCGAAGCGCCGGTCGCGATCCGCCGCCACACTCCCCGTTTCAGGTCCACGACGAGCAGCTCGCTGTGACCACCCGCCATGTGGTTGACCGCGATCTCCGAGCCGTCCGGATGCCACGATGGCTGACGAAGCGCCCCCGGCATCTCCAGGATCCGTAAGGCCTGCCACACTCCCGGGTCCGGACGTCTCGCCTCCCGTCCCCTAAGACCGAGAACGCCCCCCAGGAGCAACGAAGCCGCCGCGACTCCAGTCACGAGGCCCGCCGTCCGGCGGTGAGCCCTGCGGCGGGCCAGGCTGACCGCCTCCGGCAGGGGCTGCGTCCGCTCTGGACCTCCTCCAAGCTCCCGAGACGGGGTGCCGGACCGTACGGCCAGCGTGAGATCCCTCGCCAGCGCGTCACCGTCGGCGTACCGCCTCGCCGGGTCGCGCTCCAAACACCGCTCCACCACGGCCACCAGCGTCTCCGGCAGGGACGGCAGGACCTCCCCCAGCGGCCGCCGGTCCCCATTTACCACGGCGGCCAGCACGGCGACCGGCGTCGGACCGGTGAACACCCGCTCGCCTGTCAGCATCTCGAACGTCACCGTCCCGAGGGCGAAGACATCCGAGGCCGGCGTCAGCGCCTCACCCAGCGCCTGCTCGGGGGACATGTACGGGCAGGAACCCAGCACCATCCCCGGTGTCGTCAGCGTCGTCTGGGCGCCTTCCCCCTCCCCGAACAACCTGGCCAGTCCGAAGTCCAGCACCTTGACGTGGTCTCCGGCCATCACCATGACGTTGGACGGCTTGAGGTCCCGGTGGATCACACCCAGCCGATGAGCCGCTCCGAGCGCCCGAGCGATCTGGAGTGCGATCCGAACCGCCCGCGTTGGCGGCAAGCTCCCGTCCCGAAGGACCTCGAACAGCGAGCGTCCCTCGAGCAGCTCCATGACGAGAAACGGAAGCGCCTGCCCAGTTCCAGGGTCCCCGGAGCCGACATCGAAGATCGTGACGACGTTGGGGTGGAGGATCGAGGCCGTGACCCGAGCCTCCCTTTCGAACCGGCGGCGAGCGTCACTGTCGGAGATCAGGTGCTCCGGAAGGACCTTGACCGCAACTTCCCGGTTCAACCGCTCGTCCCGGGCGCGCCAAACCGTGCCCATTCCCCCACGGGCGATCAACGCGAGCAGGCGGTAACGTCCGAGAAGGGCCCCGGGGCGCAGACTGTCCAGCATGACCCATCAATCATACTCGTCCCACAGCCACCGGGACTCGCACTGGTACCATCGGCACCATGAGGTACGGTGTTCTCGCCCTGGCGATCCTGTCCGGTGCCGTTCACCCTGTCTCGGCGAACGACACCGCCCGGCTGCTGTGGTCCGTCCGGACAACCGGAGGGACCGTCGTCTCGGAACAGGACGCCGGAACGCCGTGCAACCCCGCCTCCGTGCTCAAGCTCGGCACGGCGCTCCTCGCGCTGGACCGGCTGGGGCCGGACCACCGGTACACCACCGCCTTCGCCGCAACGGGCACGATCGACACCGCCCATGGCGTCCTCCACGGCGACCTGGTCGTTCTCGGCGGCGCGGATCCCGACTTCCAGCTCGAGAACGCCTGGCTCGTGGCCGGGGCACTCGGCGAGGCCGGGGTCCGGACCGTCACCGGCAACCTCGTGGTCGCAGGACGGTTTTGGATGGGGTGGGACCACGGCTTTGCCGGGACGGCAGGCATGACCGGGGAGGCGATCCGCCTGCGCGCCGGGCGCCGCCTGCTGAGGGCCTGGGACCCCTCACGGTGGACGGCCTCGATCCGGAAGGGGTGGACGGAGTGGTCCGGCCGAAGGCCCGGCACCGTCGGCCCACCACCGTCCGTCATCGTCCGGGGCCGCGTCCGCACCGGCACGGCAGCCGGGCGCACCGTGGTGGTCCACCGGTCGAACCCGCTCCTCACGATCCTTCGCCGTTTTCTTACCTACTCGAACAACGACATCGTCCGAATCGCCGTGCCGCTCGGCGGACCCGGGGAGCTCGAACGGTTCCTCGCCCGGAGGCTTGAGGCGCAACCGGGCACGATCACCGTGGCCTCCGCCTCCGGGGAGGGCGTCAACCGGATGACGCCCCGGCTCGGTGTTCGCCTGCTCGATACCCTCCGGGGCTGGCTCGGGGGATACGGTCTCTCCCTCCGCGACCTGCTGCCGGTCCCCGGATGCGTCCCCGGACCGCTCCCCCGCATGTTCCCGCACTTCGCCCATCCCCCGCTGGCCGGGACGCTCGCGTGCAAGACCGGTACCCTGGATGCGACCGATGGAGGTGTCGCGGTTCTCGCCGGGACCGTCGAGACCCGCGACGCCGGGACGATCCTGTTCTTCGTCGCCGCTCCCCGGGCCGGCAGCGACCTTCGCCGATGGCGCCACGTGGAACAGCGCTGGCTCGAGGACCTCATCGGAACACTCGGCGGAGCGGTCGCCCACCCTTGCCCGCCCCCGTTCCCCTACTCCGACGAGAACGCCTTGGCCGAACGCGTGGACCTGCCCCGGGCCGAACGGCCCGCGGGTTTGACAGTGGGTGCGCCCGGTGCGACGATCGTCCCATGAGCGGCGAGACAACCGTGCTCGACATCGTGATCCATTCCGGTACCGTCATGCCGATGACGGATCGCGGGGAGTCCTTCGAGGGGATCGTGGGGATCCGCGACGGACGGATTGTCCTCGTCGAGCCGGGCTGCGAAGATCCCATCCCATCCCGGGAGACCATCGACGCCTCCGGTTGCATCGTCCTGCCCGGGTTCGTGCAGGCTCACGTCCACGTCGTCCAGTCGTTGCTGCGCCACCAGGCCGACGACATGGCGCTGCTCGACTGGCTCCGGCTGCGGACCTGGCCGTACGAGGCGTCCCTCGACGGGGACGGCGTCCAGGCGGCCGCCGAGCTGGGCATCGCCGAGCTGCTCACGGGCGGAACCACCACCGTGCTGGACTTCGGCACGACCCACGACCATGACCGGGTTTTCGAGGCGGCCGAGGCGCTCGGCATCCGGATGATCTCCGGCAAGACCCACATGGACATGGGCGAGGGCGTGTCCCCCGGCCTGCTCGAGGATACGGAGCGGTCTCTCGCCGACGCGGAGGCACTGGGCAAGCGGTGGCACGGCGCCGCCGGCGGCCGGCTCCGGTACGCCGTGGCGCCCCGTTTCGCCCTCTCCTGCACCCGCCGGCTGCTCGAGGGGTGCGCGGAGCTCGCCCGCCGGCACGGCTGGCTGCTCCAGAGCCACGCCTCGGAGAACCGTGACGAGGTCGCCGCGGTCCGGGAAGCGACCGGGATGGGGAACATCGACTACCTCGACGCCGTGGGGCTGACCGGCGAGGAGGTGGTGCTCGCCCACGGCATCCACCTCTCCCCGGAGGAGACCGGCAGGCTGGCCGCCACCGGGACGCGCATCTGCCACTGCCCGGGGGCCAACCTCAAGCTGGCCTCCGGAATCGCGGACGTTCCGGCACTCATGGCCGCCGGGGTCCCCGTGGCGCTCGGGGCCGACGGAGCGCCGTGCAACAACCGTCTGTCGATCTTCCAGGAAATGGCGCTGGCGGCCACGCTCCACACCCTTCGCCACGGCCCCGAGGCGATGGACGCCTGGACCGTGCTCGACCTCGCCACGCGGGCCGGGGCGAGGGCGCTGCACCTCGACGGCGTGACCGGAACGCTCGAACCTGGTCTCCGGGCCGACATCGTGGTGATCGATGGCTCCGGCTGGTCACTGCTCCCGGCCGGCGATCCGGCAGCACGCGTCGTCTACGGGGCCACGGCCGCCGATGTCCGGGACGTGGTGGTGGACGGGCGGGTCGTCGTCCGGGAGCGGCGCCTGCGGACGAAGGCGCCGGAGACGATCCGCGATCACGCCGTTGAGGCGTGGCGGGCCGTCCGGGCCCGGATGGAGGAGGTGATCCCATGAGCTGGCCATTCTCGCGCCCGAAGTTCGAGAACCTCGACCACTACCTCGCGCGCAAGGAGTACGACAAGGCGCTCAAGGCCGTGGCCGAGGAGCTCAAGCGGAACCCGTCGCAGTTCAACCTTCTCCTGCGCCAGGCGGAGATCCTCGGCCTGGCGGGAAACCGCGAGGAGGCGATCCGCATCTACCGGTCCCTGGCCGAACGGTACGCCCGCGACGGTTTCTACGCCAAGGCGATCGCACTGTACAAGAAGATCCTCAAGCTCGACCCGGACCGCGAGGAGATCCACCAGGAGCTGACCCGCGTCATCGAGGAGGACCGGGCCGCAAACCGTCCCTTGGAAGAACGGCTCAGGAGTCTGGCCGAGTACGAGACGCCGGCTGGTGGAAAGGACGAGGCCGAAGACGATCCCCTGGCCATTGAACGGATCAAGGAGCTCGAGGCATCGGCCCTGTTCGCCGCCTTCTCGGGCGACGCGCTCAGGGAGATCCTGACATCCACGGCGCTCCGTTCGTTCCGCGAGGGGGATATCATCGTCACCGAGGGCGAGCCGGGATCTTCCCTGTTCCTGATCGTCTCTGGCCACGTCAAGGTGTTCACCCGGGACGAGCACGGCGGCCACATCCCGCTGGCCGAGCTCGGCCCCGGCGACTTCTTCGGAGAGGTCTCCCTGCTGACGGGCCGCCCCCGAACGGCAACCATCACGGCGAAAGAACCGGTCATCGCGATCGAGCTGGCCAAGGAGTCCATCGACCGGATCGCCGAAACCCACCCCGAGGTCCGGACGATTCTCGAGGAGTTCTACGAGAAGCGGGCCCGGGAGACGGTGGAGGCGGTGATCCGGAAGCTCCGGGGGGGCGAGTGAGCCGTCAGGCTCGCGACCGGATCGTCCTCTTTCCCGATCCGGTGCTCTCCCGCCCGGCGGACCCCATCCTCGGCTCGGGCACCCCGTTGGAGCCCCTCGTCGCCAGGCTGTGGCGGGCATGCAGAGACCACGACGGAGCCGGCCTTGCAGCACCCCAGATCGGGGTCCCACTCCGGGTCGCCGTGGTCGATGCCGAGGCTGTCGGATTCTCCGGCCGGGAGATCGTCCTGATCGATCCCGAGATCGTCGAGACGGGGCCTCCGGTCCCCGGCGAGGAAGGATGTCTTTCCTTCCCCGGCCTCTTCGCCACGGTCCGGCGTCCCGAGAAGGCAACGATCGTGACCCGGACGGCCGAAGGGAGACGCCGCACCCTGGAGCTGGAGGGGCTTCCGGCCCGCGCCGTCCTCCACGAGATCGACCACCTCGACGGTACCCTCATGCCCGACCGCATGGGGCCGCTCCGGCGCCGGTTCTTCCTCGCCCGGCATTCCTTGCGGAACGGCCGAACCCGCCCGCGAGCCTGATCCTCCAGGACGGCGGTCTCACAGCCCTCGGGGAAGCCCGGCCCTGGGATCCTCCGTGTAGAGATCCGCGACCCTGCGTGCCACGTCGCGGCCTGCTGGTGAGATCACCGTTGGCACGACGATCTGGACCGTGTAGAGGTGATCGCCGTAGGCCCGGGTCTTCGGGTTGCGAACGCCCTTGCCACGGAGACGGAACGTCTTCCCCGACTGAGTTCCCGGCGGGACCTTCGTCCGGACCGGACCGTGGATCGTTCCGACCTCGATCTCGGCACCGAGGTACGCCTCGGTGAAGGTGATCGGCACCGTGGTCCGGATCGTGTCGCCCTCCCTCTTGAAGAAGGGATGGGGCCGAACCTTGACCCGGACGTAGAGGTCGCCCGGGGTTCCGCCGTTCACCCCGGGGGCACCCTTCCCGGCAACGCGGACCTTGCCTCCGTCACGAACCCCTTCGGGAATCCGGACCTTGAGCCGTTCCGTCGAGATCACGACGCCCGCACCGTGGCACGCAGGGCACACTTTACCCCCCACGTTTCCGGACCCGCCACAGGCCGAGCAGACGACCTGCCGTTGCAACGGGATGGACACCGTGGTCCCACGGACCGCCTCCTCGAAGCTGATCTCTACCTGGAGCTCGTGGTCCTGCCCACGCTGTGGCCGGGGTCTCCGCCGGCGTGCCCGTGCAGCTCCGCCGAAGAACTGCTCGAAGATCTCCGACATGTCCCCGAAGCCGCCAAAGCCGGCGTCGTGGAACTCGACCCGAACGTCCTGTTGTGGACCGGACCACCCCGTCCGCCCGGCCGCCCCCCCGGCAGGCATACCTTCCTCGTCCGGCACGAACCCGTAGGTGTCGTATTGCTTGCGTTTCTCCTCGTCCGAGAGGACCCGGTACGCCTCCTGGATCTCCTTGAACCGGGCCTCCGCATCTGGGTTGCCCGGGTTGACGTCGGGATGGTACTTCCGGGCAAGCTTCCGGTACGCCTTCTTGATCTCCGCAGCAGTCGCCTTCCGGTCGATTCCCAGTACCTTGTAGTAATCCTTCGCCACGTCGTCCTCCCGCGCACAAATATGAGCAAGTTCTTATAAAATTTCAACCCCCCTCTACCAACCGGACGGATCCCCTTCCACAGCACCGGTTGAAAGACTCCCCACTCGAACCTCCCCCAAGGACGAGCGGAGCGATGTTCCGATTGGCACCGCAATGAACCCCGCCCCCTCGATCGTCCGCCCTCCCCAGCCGCAACGGCCTCACCCCACCTGGCACCCCACATCCCCACCCCACCCAGGGACGAGCGAAGCGACGTCCCGGCTGGCGCCTCGGAGAACCAGGCCCTTCACGATCGGGACTGTCCCCACAGCCACTACCTCCCCTGGCCCCAAACCACGCACCCCGACCTGGTGCCCCACTCACCCATCCACCCAGGGACAAGCGCAGCGATGTTCCGGCTGGCGCTCCAGAGAACCCGAGCCCTTCACGATCGGGACTGTCCCCATGCCGGAGCCCTCCGCCATCCAGCGATCGAGCGCCTACGAAGAACGGGCCGGCGGGGGGGGGCGGGGGCGGTCCGGGGACGGAGGCGAGGGCAATCCCCGGGCCGGCCGCCGGTTCGCCCCACGGCATGGCTTGACCAGCGGAGGGCCCGGGGCGGATACTGGCCGCTCGGAGGAACCATGGCGGAACTGACACGGAAGGAACTCGTGCTCGCGCTGATCGGTGCGTCTCCGGGGCGCGTCCGCCTTGCCGGCCTCGATCTTTCGGGACTCGATCTTTCGGGACTCGACCTGTCGGGCGTCACCTTGCGGGGCGCCAACCTGGAGGGATGCCGTCTCCACCACACCGACCTGTCGGGCGCCGATCTCGGCCGGGCCCGCCTTAGGCGAGCCGACCTGACCGGGGCGAACCTCCGCAAGGCATTCTTGCACCGGACCGATCTCTCTGGAGCGATCCTCTCGCAGGCCGTGCTCGGTGGGGCCCGCATGGAGGCGGCTGATCTGACGGGGGCCGACCTTCGTGGTGTCCTGCTCGAGGACGTCACACTCGTCTCGCCCGTCCTGCGGGAAGCCGATCTCCGGGGCGTGGATCTGACCCGTCTCGAGCTCTCGGGCGCTGATCTGACGGGCGCCCGGCTCGCGGGGTGCGACCTGCGCGGAATCGGCCTTTCGCGAGCCAGACTCCGCGGCGCCGACCTCTCCGGGATCGACGCGCGGGGCTGGGAGGAGCCAACCGAGATCACCGACGCCGACCTGACCGGGGCGAACCTCAGCGGGGCGAACCTCGAGGGCGCGTCACTCGTCGCCTCGGATCTCAGCGGAGCGACCCTCGACGGCGCACGGCTCGCCGGGACGGACCTCCACGCAGCCCGGTTGCCCGGGGCCTCCCTCGTCGGGGTACGCGGCCACACGGAGGGCTCGGACGTTCCACCACCCCCTGACGGCGTGGAACGGGAGGAGGGCGACTGGCCGCCCCCCCCGTCGTTCTCCCTCGCCGATCTCAGCGAGGCGGACCTCCGGGACGCCGAGCTCCCGGGCGTCGACCTTGGCGGTGCGCGGCTTGGCCGGGCCGACCTCTCCGGGGCCCGGATGCCCCGCGCCTACCTCGTTCAGGCGGACCTCCGGGGTGCGCGCATCGTCGAGACCGATCTCTCCGACGCCGACCTCGGGCTCTCGTTGCTGGATGGGGCCGACCTCTCCGGTGCGAACCTCGTCGGGGCGAGACTCTCGGGAGCGAGCCTTGGCGGTGCAACCCTCGACGGCGTCCTGGCGGACGATCCCGACCTGATGATCGCCATGGACGAGGAGCGCCCGGACAACGGTGGCCCGGTCTCCTGACTCCTCTCCCCCGCCGGTGACCGCTCTCCCGTCCGCTGGACCGGCGCGGCTACAATGGTTCTCGATGCGCCGAGACGTACCTGCAGGAGACGGAGCGTGACGATCATGGCTTCACGGAAGCGATGGATGATCCCGGCGGGGATCGGCACGCTGATCCTTGCGGCGGTCAACCTTCCGCTGCTGGCCCGGTACGTACCTGCGCTCCGGGAATCCGCCGAGTGGATCACGAGGACACCAAACCCTGTCTGGCTCGCCGTAGGAAACGGTGTGGCGATCGTTCTCCTCCTGCTCGGCATCGTCAGGATGGTCACCGGAGACTCGAAGGCTTCGGCCCTCGCCCGTTCCCTCGCACGCCACGGCGACCCCGCAGGGGCTGGTGACATCCTGCTTGCAGCGGGCAAGCCGAAGGCGGCGATCCGCTACTACACGAGGGCCCGGGCATGGGAACAGGCCGGCCGCGCCGCAGTCCAGGCGGGCCGGCTCGACCAGGCTGCGGAGCTGTTCCGCAGGGCAGGCGGTTCACGGATCGAGGAGGCGGCACGGCTCTACCGCCGGCTTGGCCGCCACGACGATTCGAGGGCCTGTGACGCCGAGTACGCCCGCTGGCTGGCCTCCCGGAACCGGATGACGGACGCCATCGAGGCATGGCTGCGCGCCGGGGAACCGGTCAAGGCTGCGAAGTCCGCACGGCTCGCCCTGGACGAAGGCCGCCTCAAGCCGAACCTCCGGTCGTTCGACGCCGCACGCAAGGCGGCCGAGCAGACCCGCGACACCACCCTGATGGCGGAGTTGCTGGAGCTCCAGGAGGACTGGGCCCGTGCCGCGATCACGTGGCGGGAGGCCGGTGATCACGAGCGTGCAGCGCGCTGTTTCCGCCTTGCTGGAAGGCTCGAGGACGCGGCCGACGAGGAGGAGGCCGCCGGCCGTCCCACCGAGGCCACCAGGCTCCGGATCAACCTGCTCCACAGGCTTCGCCAGAAGCTGGCGCCAGGGGTGACTGGGGACGGGGAAAGGTCCGAATGGCAGGAGGCGGTCCGGCAGAAGATCCGTGCGCTCGAGGCGAGGATCATTCCGGCGCTGGAGGAGTTGGGGCAACAGGAGAGTCTGATCACCGAGCTGACGGCAGCCGGACGCCTTGAGGAGGTGATCGAGCGACTGGTGGCCTCCGGCGATACCCGGCGGGCGGCTGAGGTGGCCTCGGAGATGGGCCGCCCGGGCCTTGCGGCCGAGCTCCACGAGAAGTCCGGCCGCTGGGGGGAGGCCAGCGACCTGTGGGAGCTCGCCGGTGATCTTGGGAAAGCCGCCAGGGCTGCCGAGTTCGCCGGTGAGGATGAACGGGCTCTCGCGCTCTACCGGACGGCGGGTGACATCTCGGGCCAGGCCCGCTGCATGGCGCGATCGGGCCGGCTCCAGGATGCCCTCGCCGTCCTCCACCGCGCCGAACGGTGGGAGGAGGCGGTACGGCTGTTGAAGGAGTTCCCGGGCCCGATCCCCGACATTCCGGACATCGTGCAGGACCTCGCGGAGATCCTCCGCGGGAAGGGCAAGCGGAAGGAGGCGATCGCCGTCCTCCAGCGCGCCGTGGTCGGCGTCGCTCTGACGCCCGAGCGGCTGGCGCCTCCCGTGCTGCTCGCCCGTCTGCTCCACGAGGAAGGCGAGGCGCAGGCCGCGCTGGAACAGCTCGACCGTGTGCTCGATTTCGACTACAGCTACCAGCCCGCCCACATGCTCCGGCAGAAGATCCTCGCCGAGGTCCCGGAGTACCGCCGGGCCATGACGGAACGCAGCCGGGCCGGGCAGCGGGCCGCCGAGTCCGGAAGCGCGGAGACGCGGTACGAAATCCTCGAGGAGGTCGGACGCGGGGGGATGGGTGTCGTATACCGGGCGCGAGACAGCCGGCTCGAGCGGGATGTGGCGATCAAGGTTCTCCGGACGACACGGCAGGAGGAGATCGTCCGGCTCGAACGGGAAGCCAAGGCGGCGGCGACGCTCAACCATCCCGGCATCGTGACGGTGTACGACTTCGAGCAGGGGTTCGGAGGCTACTTCATCGTGATGGAGTTCGCCGACGGCGACCCGCTGGACCACCTCCTCCGGTCGGACGTCCAGCGGATCCGGGACAACCTGCTCGACCTGATGATCCAGGCGGCCGATGCCGTCGCGTTCGCCCATAGCCACAACGTCATCCACCGCGACCTCAAGCCAGGCAACCTGATGCTGACCCGGGACAGCCGTGTCAAGATCCTGGACTTCGGGATCGCCGCACGGCTCGACCTGCAGACGGGACGGCAGGAACAGGTCTGTGGAACACCCTACTACATGGCCCCGGAGCAGATCCGCGGGGAGCCACCCACCCCGGCAACGGACGTCTACTCCCTCGGGGCGACCTTCTTCCACCTCGCGGCGGGCCGGCCGCCGTTCGTCAAGGGGAACATCATCCAAGGTCATCTGTCGGAGCCGGCTCCCGACCCCATGACCTTGAACCCCGACCTCCCTCTCCCCCTCGCCCGGATCATCCTCCGGTGTCTGGAGAAGGACCCTGCGGCCCGGTTCGCATCCGGGGCTGAGCTCCGGAACACGCTCCTCCAGGTCCGGGGCTGACCGGAGCTGCTATCATCCCGCCCGTGGAACGTGAGGGGAAGGGAGCTCCACCGAGGCAATGGATCTGAAGACGCTCTGGACGCGGCCGGAATCACGGTTCCTGATCCTCTTCCTGGCACTCCTGGGAGCGGGGTTCACACTGGTGGCGCTCAAGCCGGTCAACGACGCGTTCGTCGTGCCGTACACGGCGTTCATCGCCCGCGTCTCGGGACACGTTCTCGCCCTGTTCGGGGAGCAGATCACAGTTCATGGCTGCCAGCTGACCTCGCCACGGTTCGCCGTGACGATCTACAACGGGTGCAACGGGCTGATCACGAGCCTGATCTTCATCGCAGGGGTGCTCGCCTTCCCCGCCCGGCCCCTGGCCAAGGTGCTCGGGGCGATCGGGGGCCTGGTGACGATCCAGCTGATCAACCTGGTCCGGATCGTCTCCCTCTTCTACATCGGCGTCTTCCTCCCGAAGTATTTCAACCAGTCGCACATCTTCGTGTGGCAGTCGATCGTGATCCTCTCGGGCGTCGCCCTGTGGATCGCGTGGGCCCACCGGTATGCCGAGCCGAGAACGCGCCGCTCGTGATCCCCTGAGGAGCTTCCTCCTCAGACTGCCTCTGGGGCTGCTCGCGGGCATGTTGCTGTGGCTCGTGCTCCTCAGACCCGTCCTCGACGTGGCGACGGCGAAACTGGCCGAGACGTTGATCCGCGCGTTCGAGTACCCGCGGGTCACGCGCCTCGTGGTGAAGGACCACACGGCCGAGATCCGTCGGGCCGATTTCCGGTCGACGAGCAGGATCCCCACGGTGCCGCTGACCGAAATCCACTTCAACACCATCGTGCTCCTCGCCCTCTACCTCGCCCTTCCCCACCCGTTCCGGCGCCGGAACCTCGAACGTCTCTTCATGGCGTGGCTGACGCTCTTCATCTTCCAGTCGCTCAACCTGCTGTTCCACGTCAAGACGCTGTACGCCCTTGGCCTGGGCGAGTGGAGCCGTGTCCACTACTCGGACTTTTCGCGGAACCTGTGGGGGTTCTTGCAATACTTCTCGGACCTTCCCGGACGGTTCAGCTTCCCGTTCCTGTTCTGGCTCGCCTCCGACTGGGAACGGGTGTCGGCGTTGCTGATCCACCGGGAGCTGCCGGAGGCGAGTCGCGAGCCCCGGAAGACCCGAAGGAAGAAGCGGTGACCGGCCGCTCATGGAGGGCCCCGTGGGGATCGTGACGCTCGTCATTGTCGTGGCCGGGTGGCTCTTCTCGCTCTGCCTCCATGAGTACGCTCACGCCCGCGTGGCGTACGCGGGCGGCGATCACACCGTCCGCGAGAAGGGGTACCTGTCGTTCAACCCGCTCCGGTACGCGGATCCGGTGTACTCCATCGTCATGCCGATGATCTTTCTTCTGCTCGGAGGCATCGGCCTGCCCGGCGGCGCTGTCTACATCGAGACGTGGCGTCTCCGGAGCCCGCTGTGGCGGACGGCCGTCTCCCTCGCCGGCCCCGCCGCGAACCTGGTGACGATCCCAATCCTTGCCGTGACGATACGCATGCTGCCGCCCACGCTCGGCTGCCTCCGGCCCGGCCTCGCCTTCCTCGCCTGGCTCGAGGTGATGGCCGTGCTGTTCAACCTGCTTCCGGTTCCTCCCCTCGACGGGTACGGTGCCATACGGCCCCACCTCCCCCGCGCCCTCGCCACCCGGCTCGACCGCACGGGACGGTGGGCGATCTGGGGTCTCTTCGCCCTGCTCTGGTTCGTCGATCCCGTGAACGTCCTGTTCTGGAGGGCCGTCTCGGCCCTGGCGGGAGCGCTGGGCGTCCCCGCCGGCCTCGCCGCCGATGGGTACCACCTGCTGATGTCGGTGATCCGGCCCTGACCGGCTCCGCCGGACGGGGGTTCTTCAAGGCGATCCCTACCGCCGGCACGCCTCCGCCAGTGTGGTGACGAACGCCTGGACTGCGTCCGGCAGGTCCGGCGACTCACCGAGCCGGGCCACCCGTTCCACGATGGCGGACCCCACCACGACGCCGTCTGCGACGCGCGCCACCGTCTCGACCTGCCCCGGCGTCGAGATCCCGAACCCCACCGCGACCGGGAGGCTCGAGAGCTTCCGGACCGCCCGGATGGTCGGCTCCAGCTCACGGTCGAGAGCGGACCGTGCGCCCGTCACACCGGTCCGGGAGACCAGGTAGAGGAATCCGCGGCCGGCCTTCGCGGCAGCACGGACCCGCTCCTTCGTCGAGGTGGGCGCCACGAGCATGACCGGATCGAGGCCGGCGTTCAGGAGCGGCCGCCTGAACCGCCCGGACTCCTCCGAGGGGACGTCGGTAAACAATACGCCGTCCACGCCAGCCGCCGCCGCATCCGCCGCGAACCGGTCGATGCCCTGGCGCAGGACCGGATTGGCGTAAGTGAACAGGACGATGGGGATCGTCTCCCCGAGCCGGCGGATCTCCCGGACGGCCTCGAGGACACCGGCCAGGGTGGTCCCCGAGGCCAGCGCCCGCTCCGCGGCCGCCTGATTCGTCGGACCGTCGGCGATGGGATCGGTGAACGGCACACCGAGCTCCAGGACGTCCGCACCACCCCGCCGGAGGGCACGGGCGAGCTCCACGGTCCGGTCGAGGTCGGGGTCGCCCGCGGTGACGTAGGTGACCAGCGCGGCCCGGCGGGCCTTGCGCGCGGCGGTGAACGTCTCCTTGAGCCGGCTGCTCACGACGGCCTCCCCTCGATCCTGCGGACCTCGTCGAGGTCCTTGTCCCCCCGCCCGGAGAGGTTGATGACGATGTGGGCCTTCAGCGGCATGGCAGGCGCAACCTTGATGGCGTACGCCACGGCGTGGGCGCTCTCGAGCGCCGGCAGGATCCCCTCCGTCTCCGCCAGCACGTGGAACGCACCGAGCGCGTCGCGGTCGTCCACCTGCGTGTAGGTCACGCGTCCCGAATCCCTCCATGCCGCGTGCTCCGGACCGACCGCCGGGTAGTCGAGGCCCGCCGAGATCGAATGCGTCGGCAGGATGCCCCCGTCGCGATCCTGGAGCACCCAGGTACGGGTGCCGTGGAGAACACCGGGTGAGCCATCGCCACCGAACCGTGCAGCGTGCTCGCCCGGCGCCCTCCCCCGTCCTCCGGCCTCCACGCCGACGAGGCGGACCCGTTCGTGGGGGACGAACGCCGAGAAGATCCCTGCGGCGTTGGATCCCCCGCCAATGCAGGCCACCACGAGATCGGGGAGCCTGTGGGTCGCCTTGCGGAACTGTGCAAACGTCTCCCGGCCGATCACCGACTGGAAGTCCCGGACCATCATCGGGTACGGGTGCGGCCCGAGGACCGAGCCCAGCACGTAGTCGGTCGTCCGGACGTTGGTCACCCAGTCGCGGAGCGCCTCGTTGATGGCGTCCTTCAACGTCCGGGAGCCCGAGGCCACCGGGGCCACCTCCGCTCCCAGCAGCCGCATCCGGTACACGTTCAGCGCCTGCCGGCGCATGTCCTCCTCGCCCATGTAGACCCGGCACTCGAGCCCGAGGAGCGCGGCGGCCGTGGCCACGGCGACGCCGTGCTGGCCTGCGCCGGTCTCGGCGATGACGCGGGACTTGCCCATCTCGCGGGCGAGCAGCGCCTGGCCGAGGGCGTTGTTGAGCTTGTGGGCGCCCGTGTGACAGAGGTCCTCCCGCTTGAGCCAGATCTGGGCCCCGCCCAGCTCGGCCCCGAGCCGCCGCGCCCGGTAGAGCGGCGTCGGCCGGCCGACGTACGTCTCGAGGAGCTCGTTCAGCCGTTGCTGGAACACTCGGTCGCGCTGGGCGCGCCGGTACGCCTTCCGGAGCTCCTCCAGCGGCTGCATGAGGGTCTCGGGAACCCAGCTGCCGCCCCACTCGCCGAAGTATCCCCTCTCGTCCGGTCCGAGCCGCATCGTTCCTCCAGTCGAGCCCTCATTGTAGCCGGTCGAGGGCGGCCCCCCGCGCCGCCGCGACGAACGCCCGGACCTTTCCGGGATCCTTCCGTCCGGGCTCCGACTCGACGCCGGAGGAAACGTCCACGAGGAACGGCCGGGCCGTGCGGACCGCTTCGGCTACGTTCTCCGGATGGAGCCCGCCCGCGAGGCCGAAGAGAAGCCCCGCCGGACGGCCATCCAGCAGCGTCCAATCGAACCGCCGCCCCGTCCCTCCCCCGGAATCGAGCAACGGAAGGCACCCGGCCGCCACGAGCCGGGCCAACCCGTCCCATGCCACCACGCCCTCAACCCGGATCGCCCGCAGCGTGCCCGGACCGGCCCGGAGCGCCCAGGAGACCGGCTCCGTGCCGTGGAGCTGGACGAGATCGAGGCCGAGCCTGCGCCGGACCGACTCGACCTCCCCGAGCGCCGCTCCACGGAACACGCCGACCTTGAGCGCTCCCCGGATCTCCCGGATCCATCCGGCGTCTCCGGGATCCACGTACCGGGGCGTCCCCGGGACGAACACGAACCCGAGGAGGTCCGCACCGGCCTCCACCGCCGTCCGGGCATCACCGGAGCTCGTCAATCCGCAGATCTTGACCCGCACCATTGGAGGCTACCGCGGAGGCCCCAGACGCGCAACGGTGGGCGATCGTTCCCCATGTGCGCTAGAATCGAGACGTGAAGCTGAAGGAGGACCCCATGACCGATCGCACAGCAGTGGCGGCTTTCGTGATCGTGGCAGGCATCGCGGCGGCGGGCCTCGCCCAGACGACGGTGGTCGTCACCCCCGCCTCGCCCCACGGGTGGGCGCCCGCCAACGTGCGTCAGGACGCCTGGGTCGAGATCAACGATGTCCGGCCACGCAACGGCAACGGGTCCCTCGAGTTCGGCTTCGTCACCGTCACGCCAGGGCAGGACAAGGCGGACTACCAGCTCGTCTGGGACCCAACCGACCACCCCACGTGGACCCTCGGAAGCCTCGACACGCTGTCGTTCGAGTACATCCGGGACGCCACGTCCACCACCGCCCCGCACTTTGCCCCCGTTCTCAGGCTCTACTTCTACGAGGATGCTGGCACACCGGCGGACACGACCGATGACACCGTCGGCGTCCTGATCTGGGAGGAGGCATACCAGGCGGGGTTTAGCGGCACGATCCCGACCGATCAGTGGATCTCCCGCGACGTGGTGGATTCCGGGCGTTTCTGGATGTACGTCATCTCGGGTCCCGGCGGGACCGGCGTGGTCCAGAACTACGGACTGACCCTCGCCGACTGGGAGGCCAACACGGACCCCTCCACCGGCCAGCCGCCGGTCGGACAGCCCGGCGACCCCACACCGCCGGCCCTCGGGTCCGATACCTGGATCGTCGGCGTCAACACGGGTGTCGGATCCGGCTGGGGCGACACGTTCTCCGGCGCCGTGGACACCGTGACCATCGGGTTCGGTGGCGAGGCCACTCGGTACGACTTCGAGCCCGCACCGGCCGCGGAACCGGGGATTCCGGCCCTCAACGGAACGGGGATGGTCCTGCTGACCCTCACCCTGCTCCTGACCGGAGTCCTCGTCCTCCGCAGGAGCTGCTGAGAGCCGCGTCCGCCGTCCCGAGGCGCTCGGCTACCATGCCGGGCGGGAGGGTCCCATGCGCGACGTGATGCGGCCGATGGCCGTGGAGCAGTGGCTCGAGTGGCTCCGGGTTGAGGAACGAAAGGGAACGTTCTTCGGGATCGACAGGGGGCTGGTCTTCGAACCGTCCCCAGACGATCCGTTCCGCCTGCGGCGTCACGGCGCGGTGCTGGAGACGCCGGTCGGCGTCGCGGCGGGGCCGCACACACAGCTCGCGGGGAACATCGCCGCGGCGTGGCTGACCGGGGCCCGGTTCATCGAGCTCAAGACGGTCCAGATCCTCGACAGCCTCGAGATCCCCAGGCCGTGCATCGCCATGCCCGACGAGGGGTACAACTGCGAGTGGTCCCAGGAACTCCCCCTCGACGTCTCCTTCGGCGAGTACCTGACGGCCTGGCTGCTGATCCGCATCCTCCAGATGCGCCTCCGGGGCGAGCCCCCCGAGGAGCCGGGGTTCCTGTTCAACGCCAGCGTCGGGTACGACCTCGCCGGGGTGACGTCGGCCCCGGTCCAGCGGTTCCTGGACCGGATGGAGGACCCCCGCCGGGACGCCGCCCGGCTCTGGGAACGGGCCCGGCGGGTCGATCCCGCCGTGGACGAGATCGAGCCGCCCCGGCGGCTCGCCGCCAGCGTCACCCTCTCGACGATGCACGGGTGCCCGCCCGAGGAGATCGAGCGGATCGCGACGCACCTGATCGCGGACCGCGGCCTGGACACCGCCGTCAAACTCAACCCGACCCTGCTCGGCCCCGGGCGCGTCCGGGAGATCCTCACCCACCGGCTGGGGTTCCCGGTGACCGTGCCGGACGCGGCGTTCGAGCACGACCTCCGCTGGGACGAGGCCCTCGACCTCATCCGGTCGCTCTCCCGTGCCGCCGGCCGCGCCGGGGTCGCCTTCTCCGTCAAGCTGACCAACACGCTCGAGGTGGAGAACCCCTCGGCCGGCCTCCCCGAACCGACGCTCTACCTCTCCGGCCGGGCGCTCCACCCCGTGGCCGTCGCCCTGGCGGCAGCTCTGCAGGAGGCGTTCGACGGTGCCCTGGACATCTCGTTCTCCGGCGGGGCGGACGCATGGAACGTCCCCGATCTCGTGGCGGCGGGCCTTTCTCCAGTGACCGTTTGCTCCGACCTGCTCCGTCCCGGCGGGTACGGCCGCCTGGGCCAGTACCTCGAGGCGCTGGAGGCCCGGATGGCCTCGGCCGGCGCCCGGGAGATCGACGCCTTCGTCCGGCGGACGGCCGGTGTGGACGACGGCGTCCCCGTGGAGGCGGCGGCCCTCCAGAACCTCCTCTCGCTGGCCGGACGGGTTCTCGACGACCCGCGCTACCGGAAGGCGGCGGGACCGGCACGCACGATCAAGGGATCGCGGCCGCTGGGACCGTTCGACTGCGTCCACGCGCCGTGCGTCGAGTCGTGCGCCACGGAGCAGGAGATCCCGGCGTACATCGGCCGGATCGCCGCGGACGACCCCGGCGGCGCCCTGGGGATCATCCTCCGGACCAACCCGCTCCCCGCCGTGACG
>JAMOVQ010000069.1 GCA_027067575.1 Thermoanaerobaculia bacterium
CCCCGCCATGTTCGGATGCCCCGTGTGGACCTCCCGCTGGATCGGGTTGTCCACGGCGCCCAGCGCCGTGCCCGCGCCCATGTGGACCGGGCTGATGCAATAGATGAATACCGGAGATTTCACTTCGAACATCGGATCACCTCCTCGCAGTTTCCTGCGGATCGTTCGTCGTCTTCATGAGGAAGGCCGAGCTCATGCTCCGGACCCTTCCGGCCAACGGCCGAGGCGCACGGCGTTGAAGCCCTCGGCGCGCCGCTGTTTCCAGACCGTGCCCCATCCTGCACCGAGCTCCGACTCGATGAGCCGCCAGAGCTCGCCCACGTAGGCCTGCGGGTCTCCCCGGACCTCGTCGAAGCAGTAGACCGTTCCCGCGGGCACGGCCCGCTGAGCGGGTTTGGGCCGGTGTGCCGCCACGTCCCAGCCCGACACCACCTGCGCCCGCGGCACGGCGGCGGCGGCGAGACGGGCGGAGAGACCGTCCACCTCGATCCGAAGATCCTCCGGATCCATCCCGGGTGGGACCCAGCCGCCCGGGAAGATTCCCGGTGTCTCCAGGTAGAGCACGAAGGGCTCGCCGGGGGCCACCCCGGAACCCTCCGGGGCAGGACCGTCCCACTCCGCGATCTCCGCGCCCCGGCCATCACCACCGAGGCGAAGGAGCCCGTCCGACGGGATGGCCTCCTCCGAAACCCCTTCGATCCCCACCAGAAAGCCTGCACCCGGAGTCATGGCCACGGTGTCCGAGGAGTAGAGCTTCCCATCGGCTGCGGTGCGGCTCCCGTCGTCCAGGGCGATGCCGAGCCGGGGATCGAACCTCCAGAGCTGCGAGGCGTGGACGAGGGCCTCCGGCCCGGGTGTATCTCCATCCAGCCACACCCTGAATCCCTCGAGTGTCAGCCACCATCCCCTCTCGGGCTTCGCCGGAACGTCACGACGCAGGACCAGTGCCTGGGGCAGCGACGACGAGGTGCGGACCCCACCGGGCCAGGCCTCCGGGTGCAACCGGGTCACCTGGACCCCGCCACCGCTGGAAACACTCCCCGCGCCTCCGTCCCCGTTCCCCCGGGTCACCACGAGGTCTGCGGGAAGGGGAAGGACGGGCCTCCCCCGGGTGCTGTCGGCCGCCGGGGCGACCAGTCCCACGTGGGCGATCCGGAAGGAGCCGGGCTCCGCGGGGGTTCCCAGAACACTCTCGAGCCCCGCCGGCGGCGCCGCGGCCTCGGCGGTGAACCGGCCGAGGTCCACCCCGGCGTCCACCAGCATCCGGCTGCGGATCGCCCCGGCGAAGACAGAGGGCCACGGGGGCATCAGCGCCTCGGAATGGCCCGCGGCCTCCCCGAAGAGGTTGTTGCCCCGAAGGTAGAGCACATCGAGCGGGCGGATGATCCTCCAGACCGTCATGCCGCACCTCCCTTCCCGGCGGGGGCCTGTACGGTTTCAGCACTCGTCCCACCCCGCCTGGGAACGGCCCGCCCCTCCCGGGCCAGGAACTCCGCCACGGTCAGGAGGCCCGCCAGGTGCTCGGGGTGGCTGAACTCCGGCCCCCGCCGTGAAGCCTCCGAAAACGTGGCCTCCACCAGGTCTTCCGCGAGCCTGCCCGCCCACGGTTCACCGTCTTCGGTCCAGGTGACACCCTGCTGCCTGAACTGCCAGGCCATGGACCGGACGAGCATCTCCCGGTAGTCCGATGCATCCAACCCTCCGTCCCCCGGCCGCTGCGGGAGATCCCGGATCCAGGCGAGAATGTTGTAGGCCGCCCTGCGCGACACGTCCTCCGTGGCCAGGGTGTCGGTCAACGCGAAGAGACTCGCGATGGGGAGGGGGCCCCGCGGCCGGCTTTCCCCACCGTGCCCGCCAAAGCCGAAGCCGGCCGTGAAGTGCGTGGTTCCGCCGGCCCGCTTCATGAGCGCGATGGAAAAGGCGTTGCGCCCCCCATCGTTCTTGGCCCTCCATTCCGCAGCGCGGAGCTCCCGCAGCACCGACTGGAGCGGCGTCTGGTGGTGCGCGATGACCACACCCGCGGAGGCCGTGGCCCGACGGCCCATCATCCGGAGGAGCCTGCCGTTCCTGCCTCCGAGCAGGACGTGGCCGCCACCGATCCATGCCAGGCGTTCTCCGAGTTCGCCGTGGAGCTCCTCGACGGCCGTCGTGCCCTCGGGAACCGTACCGCTGTAGGCACACCGCAGTGTCAGGAGGCACGGCAGCACGTCGTCCACGGGGAGCATGGCCATCACGTCGTCGCCACCCGCGTACAGCACCTTGCCCGGGAACAGCTCCTCGACCACCCACGGCGCCGCGTGAAGCGAAAAACCATTGAGCGCCTCCGAAATCGCCTGGTGGCGGCCAGGGGATGGGGGGCGGCGCATGCCGAGGTACCGACCGAGCCGATCCTCCCCCTTCGCCATGTCCCGGAGCGCTCCCGCAACATCGGGATGGAACACGTTCTCGAAGGTGATCTGGAGATCGGGATCCGTCCCCGAGATCCAGGCGCCCATACGGTCGCCGTCGAACAGGATCATGGCGTAGTAGGTCTCGGGCCTGTTGCCAAGTGCCTCCTTGATTGCACTCTCGAGCCGTGAAAGCGCCGCACCGTCCCCGCTCTCACGGGCCGCATCGAGTGCCACAGGAATGCGTGCCGCGACCGCGGCCAGGTCATCCAGGCCCCCCGCCTTCGTGAGCTTCAGGTGGACCTTCTTGGGAAGGGCCGCCCTCTCTCGCTTCGTGAAAGGCTCCATCGCCTCGCGAATACCCCGGACGGCCTCGGCGTCCCCCGTACCGGCGTTCCGTTCACCAAGCCGAAGCAGGTCCCGCGCCAGCGCCATGGTGTGAGTGGAGACCACGTAGCGCGACAGCTTCTCCTTCTCCAGCTCTGGAACGTGCCGTGCGGCCCAACCCGCGAAGAGGTCGGGCCAGACTCGCTTGAGGGCGCACAGGGCGCACAGGTGCTCACCCTTCCGGGACCACGCCGGCCGCTTCGCGGCGACCTTCGTCCAGAGCGTCTCGCCGCGCTGACCGGCGGGCTCTCCCCCGTGGGCCTCGTCCCCGGGCCCCCGCAGCCACTCCCGCTCCCCGCAGAGGGAGCACCGGTACCCCTCCTCCCGGACCTGGTCGAACGGCCGCGCCGTCTTCGCCGCGGCCGCCACCCGGTCGAGGAGGTCGTAGAGCGCCGGGTAGAGCACGCCGGGGTTGGGAACGTAGACGAGGCCACGGCTCTCGATGGACTCCTCGAGCAGTTTCCACTGATCCGAGCTCAGGAAGCCGGGCCTGCCGTTTTTCGGGTAGAAGGTCCTCAGCGCCGCCTCGAGGCCGTCCACCGAGGTGATGGTGGTCTTCTTCCCATTGCGGGCCGCCGACTCGTCCCACGTGACCAGCGGGGCGAACGGCACCACAGCCCAGTGGACCTCGGGGAACCCCTCGAGCTGCCGTACGATCTGCTCCCGGGCGTCGCAGGCTGCCTCCCGGTCCTCGCCCGCCGCCTCCAGGAGGCGGTCGAGCACCTCCTCCGCCTGCTCCCGGACCCACGAGCGCACCGTCTCCTCCACCTCGCAGGCCACGTCCTCTGCTTCCGACGCGGGAACCAGCGCCACGAACCGGTTGGGGAGCGCCGCCACGAACAGCGGGTTGGCGTCGGAGGCCCGCCGCTTCCATTCGGGAGCCGTCAGGCGTTTCGATAGGGACTCGAGTCCGCGCTCCCCGGCGCCGCCTGCGTCCGGGAACACCACACCCTGCTCTTCCAGCCAAACGTCCACCACGGGAACGCCCCAGAGGCTCGGGAACAGCACGGCGTCCGGGCCGTACCGCTCGCAGACGACCTTCATCGCCTGCCAGGACAGGGTGGCGAGGAGGTGGGAGCCCGCCCAGAGGTCCGAGGTGGTCCGGGCCTGGGCGATGAACGACTGCACCGGTCCCAGCGAGACGGCCAGCAGCGCGGGGTTGCCCTCCGGGTCGCCCGCCATCGCCCCCGCGAACGCCGAGGCCAGGGAGAGGTGCTCCCAGATGGAATGGTCCGGGATCCGCGTGTCCGCGGGAAGGAGCCGCCACAGGTGCCCGAGGCCGAGACCGGGCGGCTCTGCTTCCGGGCCGAGGCGCCAGAAGCGGAGGAACGCCGTGCGCGGATCCGGTTCGCCCTCGATGAGTTTCCGGAGGCCCGCGAAGCTGGCCTGCACGATCTTTGGCGCCGTGTCCACGTAGGCGTCCCAGATCTGGTACACGCTGCCGTCAAGCGGGTGCTTCAGCACCGCCCCGTCCCGGCCCCAGAACCGGATGTCGAGGGCCTTCCTTTGCTCCGCCGTCATCTCGCCCGGCTTCGGCAGGGTGGGCCGGTCCGCCGCCGAGGCCCAGTGGTCGGCGAGGCGGGCGATGGTCTCCAGCTCGTCGGGAACCCCATCCTTGAACAGATTCCTTTTCAAGTCGGCGATGGAGGTGTCCTCCTCGTGGTCGGCGCGCATCAGGATCAGCGCCTTCTCGACAGGATCGTGCAGCCAGGCTGCAAGCTTGGCCTCCCAGAGACGATCATCGGAACACGTCATGGGCCCTCCCTTCACAGTGGACCGTGATTGGCAGTACGCTGCCTTGAGCTTCACCCGACCTCGTTTGGTTGTCAAGGGGTGTGCGGCGAACGTTCGTTTGTTGTGCAGCTCGCCCATGAGTCCACGAGATTCCGCCGCGTTGGCCATCCACCGGTGGGTTCCTCCGACGGACGAGGGAACGACACCGGTTGGGAGTGCGGATTCCTCTCCACAGGGACCATCGCCCGCATCCATCCTTGTTCGACCCGAGGCGAGACGGGCCGAAGCCCACGCCCCATCGGCTGAGCGGCCCGCGGAGGATCACGGTGAAACGGCCTCGACCGGCCAATGCACATTCATCCGTACCGATCCGATCATGCCGGACGGAGTGATGCCGCCCCGGGCAGCGATTCCTGCCATCTCTCGCGATGCCCGCGAATCTGGATGCCGCTGCCAGCTTTCTTGAAAGCAACGCAACGATCACTTCAGCATCCAGATCCCTGAACACCCGGCTTCTCCCTGGCGGGGCCTGGCTCCTCGCTCGCCCCCTCGACTCATCACAATCCGGCAGAACACGACCGCACATGAGACGAACGATAGGAGGCAGCGGGGCCCAGTACGTTCCGCTCGGCGAAATATCGCCTCGTGATCAAGAAGACGAACATCTGAAAGCAACATGGACTCGACCAACCGACACTCACATGAGACCTCGGTCTTGTTGCTTGACATGACACTGTTGCCACTTCTTGCAGAACAGACACCGGCCCCTTCTCCCTTCGTTCGCATTCACGGAAATGGAGAAAGTCAGACCGTACCGAGGATCCACAACCAGCCGAGGGCGAGGAGGCAGAGCGCCGCGGTCAATGGCACGCCGATCCGGGCGTGCTCCCGCCAGCCGATGGCGATCCCGGAGCCGGCCGCGGCGGAGGCGACGATCATGTTGGCGATGCTCCCCACCAGGAGCAGGTTCCCGGCGAAGGTGCTGACCAGCGCCAGCAGGACCGCCTGCCCGCTTGCGTGGATCGCGGGAAGCAGCAGCATCACCGCGGGGACGTTGGAGAACAGGTTCGAGCCGGCCAGGGTGACCACCGCGAGGCCGAGCGGCGAGCCCAGCGGCACCCCCCACGCCTCCACCGCGGCCAGCCCGCGGGCGGCGAGCCCTGTTCCCGTCAGCGTCTCCGTCACGACGAACAGACCGAAGAACAGGAGCAGGAGGTTCCAGTCCACGAGCTGGAGCAGCCGGCGGGAGGTGATCTCCCGGTTGACCAGGAGCAGCGCCCCCGCGCCCAGGGCCACCACGGCCCGGTCGGGACGGCCCGCCAGGAACAGGACCACGATGGCCGCCAGCACCACGAGGCCCTTCCCCGTGTGCCAGCGGTCCAGTTCCGGGAGCGGGCCGGTGGCCGGACGCCACGTGGAGGGGTCCCGCTCGAGCCGCCCCCTCCAGGCCAGCCAGACGGCCCCCCAGACCAGCGCCAGCCCCACCAGCGCCGGGACGCCGCCGTCGAGCAGGTACCGGGCGAAGTCCAGCTCCATCCGTTCGCCCACGAGGATGTTCTGGGGGTTCCCGATCAGGGTGGCCGCCGATCCCGTGTTGGCGGCGAACGCCAGCGCCAGCAGGTACGGCACGGGTTCCAGACGCCGCCGGTGGGCCACCTCGAGCACCACCGGCGCCATGGCAAGGCAGACGATATCGTTGGACAGGAGCGCCGACAGCAGCCCCGCCGCCGCCACGAGGAGCCCGAGCAGCCCGGCCGGGCCGAGCGCCTCCCCGCCGAGGCGGCGCGTCACCGCGGTGTAGAACCCCCCGAGGCGTAGCTGGGCCGAGACGAGCATCAGCCCGAAGAGAAGCGCCATGGTCCCCACGTCCACCGCGGACCACGCCCCGGCCGGTGTCACGACGCCCCCGACCACCAGGACGATGGCCCCGACCACCGCCATGCCGGTCCGGTCGAGGGCCAGCCCCGGGATGCTCCCCAGCAGCATCCCGAGGTACACCACGACGAACACGCCCACCACGAGTGCCGTCACCGCCGGTCCTCCGCGCCAAGGATAGCTCGGCTGGCCGCGCCTGGCGGGAATGCCCAACCACGGTTGAGCGTATACTCAACCAACGGCGCCCGGCACCACCGGGCAGCGGAGGCTCCGATGAACGACCACGACATACGCCACGCCCCAGCAGTGCCGCCCCCTTCGTGCGGCTGCGACGGCTGCGCTGTGGCGGTCCCGGACGATCCGCCGGTGCGCCGTTTCCGGATCGCCGGAATGGACTGCGCCGAGGAGGTCGAGGCGCTCCGGCGGGCCCTGGGGCCGCTGGCCGGCGGAGCCGGCCGTCTGGAGTTCGACCTTCTCGAGGGCACCATGGCGGTACACGCCGATGAGGGGGAGCTCTCCGACCGGGCGATCCTCCGGGCCGTCGCCTCGGCGGGCCTCGATGCCGTCCCGGTGGAAGCCTCCCTCACGCCGCCGGGACCCGGAACGGCCTCCCTCCGGAAGACGGCGCCCGTCCTCGCGAGCGGCGCGGGCATCGCCGCCGCGGTGGCGGTGGACGCCGTCCTCCGCGGAAGTCTCGCCGAGGCCGTCGGCCTGGTCCACGGAGCGGGCGGCCCGGTCCCGCCCGCCGTCGCCCTGTACGCCGCGGCCATCGCCGCCGGGGCCGCACCGTTCGTCCCCCGGGCCGTCGCCGCCGTCCGCCGCCTCCGTCCGGACATGAACCTCCTGATGACCGTCGCCGTGGCCGGCGCCGCCCTGCTCGGCCAGTGGCTCGAGGGGGCCGCCGTCGCCTTCCTGTTCGCCCTCTCCCTCCTCCTCGAGTCGTGGAGCGTCGCCCGCGCCCGCCGGGCCGTGCGCGCCCTGATGACGCTGACCCCGCCGACGGCCCGCGTGCTCCGTGGCGGTGGGGGCACGGTGGTCCCGGCGGAATCCGTCGAGCCCGGGGAGCGGATCGTGGTCCTGGCGGGCGAGCGCGTCCCCCTGGACGGGGAGGTCGTGGAGGGGGCGAGCCTCGTGGACGCCTCCGCCGTCACCGGGGAGTCGCGCCCCGCATCCGCGGAGGCCGGCGACGCCGTCCCTGCCGGGAGCGTCCTCCTCGACGGGACCCTGACCCTCAAGGTCCTGCGGCCCGCCTCGGACACGCTCCTCGCCCGGATGGTGCGGCGCGTGGCGGAGGCCTCCCGGCGCCGCGCCCGGGTGGAACGGTGGATCGACCGGTTCGCCCGCGTCTACACCCCGGCGATCCTCGCCCTGGCGGTCCTGACGGCCGCCGTACCGCCACTCGCCGGTCTGGGGGAAGCGGCCCCGTGGTTCTACCATGCGCTGGTCCTCCTCGTGATCGGCTGCCCGTGCGCGCTGGTCATCGCGACACCGGTGGCCGTGGTGGCGGCGCTTGCGACGGCCGCGCGCCACGGCGTCCTGCTCAAGGGCGGGGACGTGGTGGAGGTGCCCGCGGCGCTCGTCGCCGTGGCGCTGGACAAGACCGGCACGGTGACCACCGGCCGCCCGCGGGTCACCGCCGTGGAGGCGGCCGCCGGGCACTCGCCGGAGGAGGTCCTCGCCGTGGCGGCGGCGCTGGAGCGGTGGAGCACCCACCCGCTGGGCGAGGCGGTCGTGCGGGCGGCCACCGAACGCGGTGTGGAGCTCCCGGCTGCGGAGGCCGTCCGCGTGCTGCCGGGCCGCGGCGTGGAGGGGACCGTGGGCGGCCGGCCGGCGTGGCTCGGCTCCGCCCGTCTGCTCGCCGAACGCGGCCTGGGCTCCCCATGGCTCGACGCCACGCTCCCCCGGGTCGCGCAGGGGGGGCGGACCGTCGTGGCCGTCGGGCGGGAGGACCACGTCTGCGGCATCCTGGCGCTCTCCGACGAGCCCAGGCCCGGGGCCGTGGAGGCCGTCCGGGAGCTCCGCCGGGCCGGGATCCGCCGGATCGCCCTGCTGACGGGCGACGGACCGGAGACGGCCCGGGCGGTCGGCCGCGCCGTCGGGATCGACGAGGTCCACGCCGGGCTCCTCCCGGAGGACAAGGCGCGCCTCGTCGAGGAGCTGGCCGCGGAGGGTCCGGTGGCGTTCGTCGGCGACGGGATCAACGACGCCGCCGCCCTCGCCGTGGCCGACCTCGGGATCGCCATGGGGGCGGGGACCGACGTCGCCCTGGAGAGCGCCCACGCCGCCCTGATGACGGGAGAGCTGCGGCGCGTTCCGTGGCTGGTCCGCCTCTCCCGGCGCACCCTGCGGATCATCCGGGCGAACATCGCCTTCGCGCTCGGGCTCAAGGCGCTGTTCGTCGTCCTGACCGTCGCGGGGCACGCCACGCTCTGGGCGGCCATCGCCGCGGACACGGGCGCCTCGCTCCTCGTCATCGCCAACGCCCTGCGGCTGCTGAACCACCCCGCTCCGGTACACTCGTTCAGGGCGAGCGGATGGTCACCTTCCTCGGCACCGCGGCCCCGGGCGTGATCACCCGGATCATTGGGCTGATCCCGGCCTCCATCGGCGTGGAGATGCTGACCGAGGAGATCCAGGCCGCGTTCCACCTGACCGCCTGAGCCCCTTGACCCTTCTCCGGTATCCCAGAAAGGGCGCACGACGAACCCCGGTTCCAACGCACACCTTGGACAGCCTCGTGCGCGTACGACGATTCACCCGGTCCCCTGCGCGCCAGGGGATGCTTCGCGATGGCGTCCCCAGCGTCTTCGATGCGAGTGCGGTTCCGGAGTTTCGTGAGGTTCCCGTCAACGCGCGAGCAGCGCGGCGACGTCGGCGGCGGCGATGGTGCCGTCGCCGTCCATGTCGTAGTCCGGGCCGCCGCGGTGACTGCCCCCCGCCGCGTCGGCGGCGGCGGTCCCGTCCAGGTCGAAGATCTCCGCCACCTCGTCGAGCACCGAACCGGGGCCGGGGAGCTCGCTCCCGTCCGCGGCCGACGCGCACCCCGGGTCGAACGGGAAGTCGGCCAGCCCGTCCCCATCGTTGTCCTTTCCGTCGGCGCACGGAACCGGCGTGCGGTCGAGCCCGCCGACGGGGGTCAGCGGGACGTCGAAGACGTTCGGGTGGGCGGCAATCACCGGCGTGTACCCGTTCCGCATCAGCCGCCCGACCCGTTCGGCGAACGCCGGATCGTCTCCGGCGCCGAGGTAGACGGCGATCTCCGCCCCCGGGTTGAGGTAGGCGGGGAGCAGGGCCGGCTCCTCGATGGGGGTGCCCGCCCACGGTCCAGCGCTCCACGGATTCTCCGGCTGGAGAAAGATCGCCGAGCGGGTGTGGAGCCAGTCGGTGACGGAGCCCTCGCTCCAGAGCTCGATGCCGGGCGCACGCTCGGCGAGGTGCGCCAGCCAGCCGAGCTGGTCCGCCCGCGCCATGTTGGGGAAGGCATCGAGGCCCAGCATCACGGCGCCCCGCGCCACGGCCAGGGACAGCTCGTTGTCCGCGAACGCCACGTGGTCGGGGTTCGCGGGGTCCAGGGGCACCACGGCGTCGGGGTTCCACGCCATCGGCTGCGGAACCTGCCCGGCCCGCCCCCACCAGAACCCCAGCTCGATCCCGGCGTCGGCGAAGGCGCCCAGCGCGTCGAGGGAGCCCTGCATCGCCGGGAGCAGGTCGCTCATGAACTGGTGGGGGAAGTTCGTCCCGCAGGAGGGGTGCGCCCCGGGGATCACCTGGTCGTCCGGGCACCGCCAGAACTGGCCGGAGAACGTCCACATCATGGCCCGCTCGAACCCGGCCTCCTGAAGCCGCTGGATCCAGGTGGAGACGAACCCCCTGCCGCCGTGGTCGGGGTTGGGGCCGTCGAGGCCGTACCGGTCGGTCCGCAGGTACCAGTTGGACCCGCGCAGGTTCCAGGCGACGACCGTGTCGGTGTCCGGATCGCTGCCGTCCGACGGGCAGGCGCCGTCCGCGAGGCACGCCTGGTACTGCTCCCACGCCACGGTGTCGTAGGAGAGGCTGACGCCGCTGACCGGCCGGGTGTCCCTCGGCACCACCGCCGCCTGGCCGCCGTAGAGCCCGTCGAACCAGGCTCTGTACGGAAAGAGGGTCACGAGCCAGTTCCGGGGCGCGGCGAACCGGAGCGAGGCCGTCACCGTCACGGTCGCCCCGGCGGGGATCGTGGCCCCGCGCCGCCCGAGGTCGTAGACGTGGCACCAGTGCCCGTCCGGAAGCAGCTCCACGAACATCTCCGGCCGCAGGCCGTCCTCCGTGCCGTGGACCAGGAGCGCCGAGCCCGCCGTGAACTCTCCGTCGCCCGCCACGATCACCGGAGCATAGATCCTCGGGTACGGCATCGCCACCAGGCCGTTGACCTCGAAGGTGCCGTACCCCTGGAACTGGCCGTTCCCGTCGAGGAAGCCATCCTCACCGAGCGACCGCCGGTGAAGGTACTGGTGTGTCGCCGTGGAGAGGATCTCGAGCGAGTCCGTCACCTCGTGGGCCGCGTAGCGAAGCCCCTCGATCCGGAGCTCCGGAAGAGGCTGCTCCGATCCCGAGGGGTTGAAGATCGTCCATGCGACGTCCACGCCGCCGGACCGCTCGTCGATGGTCCAGGTACAGTCCAGCGCCCCCCCGCTGCGGTCCCCGACGAACCGCTCGCCGCCGAACGGCTCCCGGAGCACGGTGCCGTCGGACCGGGTGGCGGTGAACGTCGGCACGCCGCCCGAACCCGTCTCCACGGTCACGGTGATCTCGCGGCCGTTGCGGTACAGCAGGTTCGAGTCGGAGGCCATGGCTTCGAACTCGTAGACCACCTCGGCGTCCGCAGCGTCGCCGAAATCGCTCTTGAACATCACCCGCCGTCCGTCCGGCGATGGCACCGGCATGGGCGACTTGAGGTAGCTCGCCGCCGAGCTCATGTGGTGGCCGAACAGCTCCACGGTTCCGCTGCCGTCGAGCTTCACCGCCACGACCAGGCCGTGGCGGGAGGGGTCGGTGCTGACGTAGGCCCATCCGGGCCGAAGGATGTTCCGGCACGACAGGTGGGCGTCGCCCACCCCGAAGTCCGGGTGGGTCTGGATCACGGTCACCGAGCCGTCGTCCAGGCCGTAGGCGTTGATCGTCCCGTCGTCGCCCCAGAACTGGACGTACACCTCGTCGCCCGACGGCGTGAACCCCAGATCGCCGTGGTTGCCGTACCGGACGAGCCGGCGGACCATGGACAGATCCGAGGGATCGTACGCCTCCACACCGTAGTGCCCGTCGAACGGCTCCACGTCCCACGGCGGACCCGAGACCCACGACATCACCACGTACCGGCCGGACTGGGAGACGGACACCCAGTCCACGTGCTCGGGCATCTCCCCACCACCTCCCCACGCCCCGGGGAACCGGCGCCGCGCCACCTCCGCCTGCGCCTGGAGGTCCCAGACCACCACGTCCAGATCCTCGCCGCTCTTGCCGACGAACGCCACGAGGTGGTCGTGGATGTCGATGTTGCCCTCGCCGGGGCCGAGCTTCACCAGCTCGTACCCTCCAATGGAGCCCAGGACCTGCCGCTCGCCCGTGGAGACCCGGTACGTCTGGATCGTGCCATCGGCGCGGAAGCTGTAGAGCAGGTCGGGGTCCGTGTTGGACCAGTACGTCGGGTACAGGTCGCCCGGGAGCTCCCGGAGCACCCGGTGGGTCACCGCGTCGAAGACCGCCACGGTGTAGAACCGGTACAGGCTCTGGTCGATGTTCCACGGCTGGGCCTTGGAGTACTCGTGGTGCGGGTACCAGTCCCAGTCCGGCTCGTACCGGGTGATCCGCCGCACTGCCGTCAGCGTGGTCGGGTCCTCCCATATAAACAGGTACCCCGGAAGCGCCGCTCCGGGAGCGTCCGGCGGATCGTACGCCACGTCCTCCGGATATCCCGCTCGTGGCCCGACCCACGCCGGCGGAGCCTCCGCCCAGACGACCTGCAAAGGAGACAACACCACAAACAGGAGCACCACAACAATCTGACGGGAACGATTCCTCATTGCAGACATCGTACAGCAACCCGGGTCCGGGGCTCGTGAGCAGAATCACTACCCTACTAAATGGGGACACTCCCTATATCTTGACATCATCCGATTTCCGGCCCATCCTTGATGGTGGACCTTCCACACGTCCGAAAGGAGCGCACCATGGCTCGTCTGGCCCGTCTGAAGTTCACTGGCGTGGACACCTGGTACCACCTCACCTGCCGGATCGCCGGCCACGAGGGGGAATACCCTCTCGCCGACCCACTGCGCCGGCGCCAGCTCATCAACACAATCCGCCACTACGCCTCGATCTACTTCTGCCGTGTCGCCGCCTTCTGTATCATGGGCAACCACTACCACCTGGTCCTCCAGTTCGAAGCCGAGCGCGAAGTACCCCGCAAGAAGCTGGAGGCCAGAGCCAAGGTCATGTACCCCGGAGGCCTGATGAGGCAGCGTCTGGCCACATGGTCTGATGCGGACTGGGAACGCTACCGGAAACGCCTTTTTGACGTGTCCGAGTTCATGCGGAACGTACAGATGGCCTACGCCCGCTGGTACAACATGACGTACAGGCGGAAAGGACGTTTCTGGGGTGACCGGTTCCATTCCGTGGTATTGGGGGACGACCGGGCGCTGCTGGATTGCATCCTGTACGTGGAACTGAACCCTGTTCGTGCAGGAATCGTCGAGCGTCCCGAGGCATGGGATGGGGCATCGATGCACCACCGAGAGGCCGCAGCAGACAAGTGGCTCGTGCCGATCGAGAAACTCTTACCCCACAACAGCCGCGAGGCCGCCATGGTGGAGTTCCGGCAGTTGCTGTACCACCGGGGTGCGGTGCCGACAAAGGCGGGACAGGCCAGAATATCTCAGGAGCTCCTGAAACAGGAGGCGGCGCGCGGATATCAAAGCCAGGGGATGTTCCTGCGGCGGCTCCGGTTCTTCACAGACGGCGTTGTGATTGGAACGGAGGCGTTCGTGCGGGCACAGATCGGCATCCTACGCGGGAAGGGGTGGTACCGGAGGCGAAAGAACCCGGTCCGGCAGCTCGACGGGAACCTGCACTCCCTACGGGAGCAACGGAGCAACGCCATCAACCTCTGAACAGCGCCGACCGTGCATGGCGGAGCGGAGAGGACAGGCGTGGTGGGAAAGGTGTGTCGCGGGACAGCGCAATGCCCACGAGCAGGCGCTCCAGGCGTGAGGATTGGGGAACTCTGGCAGATCAGGGAAGCTGAGGGGGATGCTGGAGCTGTCGATGGCGGGAGGGAGATGGGGACGGAAGAGAAGAGCAGTGTCCCCTATATTGGAATGGGATCGGAATCGGATCGGTTTTCGGAGCATGGACACCGACCGCCCGAACCGTCTTGCTGGCCAGGCGAGCCCTTACCTGCGGCGCCACGGGGGCCACCCGGTCGACTGGTACCCGTGGGGCGACGAGGCGTTCGAGCTCGCAAGGCGCCTCGACCGCCCGGTCTTCGTCTCCGTCGGGTACGCCGCCTGCCACTGGTGCCACGTCATGGAGGCGCTCTGCTTCCGGGACGCCGAGGTCGCCGCTCTGATGAACACGGCGTTTGTCAACGTCAAGGTCGACCGGGAGGAGCGGCCCGACGTCGACGAGCTCCTGATGACTGCCTGCACCCTGCTGACCGGTTCGGGCGGATGGCCGCTCAGTGTCGTCATGACTCCCGACCGGTCGCCGTTTTGGGCGGGGACCTTCCTCCCGAAGCGCGGGCGGTCCGGCCGCCCGGGCATGATGGAGCTCGTCCCGCGGATCGCCGCCCTCTGGCGTGACGACCGCCGGCGGCTCCTGGGCGCCGCCCACGAGATCACGGCGCACCTCGCGGCGATCCACACCGTCCCCTCACCGGAACTCCCGGACCCCGGAGCCGCCGACGCGGCGTTCTCTCGCCTCCGTTCCTCGTTCGATCCCGACCACGGCGGGTTCGGGGGCGCGCCGAAGTTCCCCGCCCTCCACCAGGTCCTGTTCCTCCTCGGGTACCCCGGGGGCGCATCGGGCGACGAGGCGGTGGCCATGGCCACGCGAACCCTGGACGGAATCCTCGATGGCGGAATCCACGACCAGCTCGGCCACGGGATCCACCGGTACGCGACGGACGTCCGGTGGCTCGTCCCCCACTGGGAGAAGATGCTCCCGGATCAGGCGATGCTGCTCCTCGCGCTGGCGGAGGCGTTCGCCGTGGTCGGACAGGAACGGTACCGGACGGCCGCACTGGACACGGCCGGTTTCCTCGAACGATGTCTCGCCGGTCCCGAGGAGCTCTTTCGCGCCGCCGTGGACGCCGACGGCGAGGGCGGTGAGGGCCGCTACTACCTCTGGACGGCAAAGGAGATCCGTTCCGCACTGCCGCCCGAGGAGGCCCGGGTGGCGTTCGCCGTGTGGGGGATCGAGGAGGACGGAAACCACGGAAGACCGCCGGCCGGGGAGCGCGACGGGACCAACGTCCTCCACGTCGCTGGAACGCCGGATTCCGTGGCCGGAGAGCTGGGGATACCCCGGTCCCGCGTGATCGAGCTCCTCGAGAACGCCCGCGAGCTCCTGCTCGAGATCCGGGAACGGCGTCCCCGCCCGCCCGTCGACGGGTCGCTCCTGACGGACTGGAACGCACTGGCCGCGGCCGGGCTGACCCGCGTCGGGAGGCTCCTTGGGGAGCCCCGCCTCGTGGAACGGGCGCGCGCCGTTGAGGCGGCGATCTGGACCCGCATGGAGACGCCCTCGGGCGAGCTCCTCCACCGCCCCGCACGGGACGGCGCACCCGTACCGGCCCTTCTCGACGACCACGTGTTCCTGGCGTGGGCCGAGCTCGAGCTGTACGCGGTAACCTTCGACCCGCGCCACATCGAACGGGCCATCGGGCTGGCAGATACGATCGAAAATCGGTTCTCGAGCGGGACGGACGGCGCGTTTTTCCGGACTCCCGGAGATACCGTGGGACTCGGCATCCGCACTGTCCCCCTGGCCGACACGGACCTTCCCTCCCCCAACGCCGTCATGGTACTCGTCCTCGTCAGGCTGGCCCGCCTGACCGGCGAGGACCGGTACGAGCGCCGGGCGGAGGCGCTTCTCCGGGCTGCGGCCGGAGCCGTGGCGCGTCACCCCACGCGCCACCTGTTTCTCCTCCACGCGGAGAACCTCGCACGGCGGCCAGGGACGGAGGTCGTCGTGGTCGGACCGCGGCACGATCCTGCGACCGGGGCACTGCTCCTTGCAGCCCGGGATGCCGGAAGGGACGCTGCGATCCTCCTCGTCGAACCCTCCGTCGACGATCCTATCCGCCGACTCGCACCGTTCACCGCAGCGATGGGGATGGCCTGCGGTCTGCCCACCGCCCACGTGTGCCGCGACCGCACCTGCTTCCCGCCCGTCACCGATCCAGGCGCGCTGCACGATCTCCTCGGCCGGGCCTGACGGACTCCCGCCGCGCCACCCTCCTACCGCCCCCTCCGCCGCTGCTGAAGCGTGTGGCGGACGATGCGGAGCGCCCCCTCGATCCGGGAGATCCTCCGGTTCCGCTGCTGAAGCGCCTGGATGTCGGCCAGGTCGACCTGATCGCCCCGGATCTCCCTGAGTCTCCGTTCGAGCTCGGCCTGGAGCGTCTGGAGCTCCGCCGGCGTGAACCGCTTCAGCGAGACGGCCGAGACCAGCGTGAACCCCTCCGTGATCTGCCGGACCATGGCGGGAGCAGACCCCCCGACGAAATGACTCATCGCGCCTCCTCCTCGGCGAGCACCCCCGCCCTGAGCACCACCAGCCGGTCGGCCCGAGACGCCAGCTCGCGGTCCGACGTGATCCACAGCGCCGTCCGGCCCACCGACGCACGGACCACGGCCCGCCGCCAGATTTCCCCGGTCACCGTGTTGACCCACGGCTCGGGGTCGACGACGAGGACGATCCGGTACGGCGAGACCAGGACCCGCGCCGCCAGGAGGAGCATCCGGTGCACCGTCCGGAGCGTCTCCCCGGCCCCCCCACGTTCGAGCGCCGCCGTCACCTCGTCGAGAGCGCACGCCTCCACCGCCGCCGTCATCTGGGTCTCCCCGACCGGGCCGGGGCACAGGGCGGCGATGTTCTCCTCGAGCCCGCCGGGGACGAACGGCTCTCCGGGGGCGATCGCCGCGACGAGCCGCTCCCCGGGTCCGACACGCTCGCCGTCGATCCGGACCTCCCCGGCCGCCGGAGGGCGGCGCCCCAGGACGGCCTCCACGAGCGACGCCGCCGCGGAGACCCGGTCGAGCAGCAACGCCACGGACTGGCCCGGCTCCACCACGAGGTCCACCGGCCGGGCCGCCGGCAGACCCGACGGCGTGGCGCCGACGAACCCGTCGAGCTCGAGCCGGCCCCGGACCTCGCGGGAGGGCGGCCCGAGCGACGGAGCCTGCCGCCGCACCCGGTCGGCGGCCAGCCAGAGCGCCAGGCGGCGGACCGCGACCAGCGCCACGGTGGCGCCCAGCCAGCCCGCCGGGACCGCGAGCTGCCCGGGAACGGCCGCCAGCAGGATGCCCCACCCTCCGGCGGCCAGGGCGTCCGCGGGGTGGAGGCCGCGGTCCCTGCCCCGGAGGACGAGGCGCAGGGCGGCACACGTCACGGCGAGAGCGCTCCACAACCCCGCCGCGGCCGCCGGGAGGAACGCCCACGCCGCGGCGAGCCCCGACACGGCCTCCAGCGCACCGCCCCACGGGTCGCTGCCCGCCCGGGGCCGGAGCACGGGGGCGACGAGCACGGCGAACGCCACCAGCACCGGCACGGCCTCGGGAACCCGCAACGCCACCCACGGCGCCGCCGCCATGGCCACGGCGGCGGCCCAACCGCCCACGGACCGCCAGGGAACCGTCATCGTGGGGCCATCATACCGCGGCTCCCCCGCGCCCCGGATCCGGGTGTGGCAGAATGGGACCCGTTCCACGGCGGCGCGCCGCAGACGGAGGGTGGATGGTCTCGTTCGACGATCTCGACCTGTACCGGTTCGATTCGCAACTCGACGAGGAGCAGCGCATGGTGCGGGACACCGTGCGCCGCTGGGTCGCGGACCGGGTCCTCCCACGGATCGAGTCCTGGGCGTGGGAGGGAACCTTCCCCAGGCACCTCGTCCCCGAGATGGGCGAGCTCGGGTTCCTGGGCGCGTCGTTCACCGAGTACGGCCTGCCCGGCCTGGACGCCGTGGCGTACGGGCTGATCAACCGCGAGCTCGAACGGGGCGACTCGGGCCTGCGCTCCTTCGCCTCCGTCCAGTCGGCGCTGGTCATGTACCCGATCCTCCGCTGGGGTTCCCAGGACCAGAAGGACCGGTGGATCCCGGCGCTGGGGCGGGGGACGGCCATCGGGTGCTACGGCCTGACGGAACCGGACTTCGGCTCGAACCCGGGGGGAATGCGGACCCGGGCGGTTCCCGACGGGGACGGCTGGATCCTCGACGGCGAGAAGGCGTGGATCACCAACGGCGGCATCGCGGACGTGGCGGTGGTCTGGGCGCGGACACCGGACGGGATCCGCGGGTTCGTCGTGGAACGCGGGACGCCCGGCTTCTCCACAGTGGACCACCATGGGAAGTATTCCCTGCGCGCCTCGGTGACCTCGCAACTCGTGTTCGAGGAGTGCCGTCTTCCGGGCGATGCCATCCTGCCCGGAACCACCGGGCTGAAGAACCCGCTCATGTGCCTGACCCAGGCGCGGTACGGGATCGCGTGGGGGGCGCTGGGGTCGGCCATGGCGACGTTCGAGGCGGCGCTGGAGTACGCGAGGACGCGGATCCAGTTCGGCGGCAGGCCCATCGGGGCGCACCAGCTCGTCCAGGAGAAGCTCGTCTGGATGTACAACGAAATCGTCAAGGGGCACCTGCTCGTGCTCCAGCTCGCCCGAATGAAGGACGAGGGCACCATGACGCACCAGGCGGTCTCCCTGGCCAAGCGGAACAACGTGTGGGTGGCCCGGGAGTGCGCGCGGCTGGCGCGGGAGATCCACGGCGCCAACGGGATCGTCAACGAGTACCCGGTCATGCGCCACCTGATGAACATCGAGTCGGTCTACACCTACGAGGGGACCCACGACATCCACACCCTGGTCGTGGGCCAGTACCTGACGGGCATCCCCGCCTTCGATCCGCCGGCGGAGGGCTGAACGGTGGCGTTCCGGGGCCGGGCTTCGCGCGACGTCGCCGGCCTCCTCCTGCTCGTGCTCCTTCTCGTCGCCGTGGGAACCCTCGTCCTCGCGGCGGGCCGGGATCCGTGGGACCCCGACGAGACACGGTACCTCCAGATCACCCGGGAGATGCTGGACCGGGAAAATCCGTTCCTCCTGACGTTCGACGGCGAGCCGTACAGCGACAAGCCGCCGCTCTATTTCTGGGCCATGGCGCCGCTCGTCGCCGTTCTCGGTCCGACGTCGGCCCTCGCCGGGATGCTGCCGGCGCTCCTCGCCTTTCTCCTCCTGCCGGTCGCCGTGGCGCGCCTGGGGCGGAATCTCGACCTCGACGTCGTCACCGGGCGATGGGGGGGGTTCCTCGCCGTCACGATGTTCCTCCCGGCGCTGGTGGCCGGGGGGTGCCGGATGGACCTCCCGTTCACGCTCCTCATCGTGCTCGCGCTGGCGGAGCTGGGACGCCTTGCGAACCACCGGACCCGGACCGCACTGCCGTTCTGGGTGCTCACCGGCCTCGCCGTGCTGACCAAGGGGCCGCTGGCCATCATCCTCCCCCTCCTGGCCGCCGCACCCCTCCTCCGGGACCACAGGCTCCGGCGCCGGCTCTTCTCACTCCGAAGCGTCGCCGCCGGTGTCGCGGTGGTCGCGGTCTGGCTCGTCCCCGCCGCCATCGCGGGGGGGCGGGAGTGGTTCATGGACGCCGTGGTCCACCAGAGCGCGGGCCGTGCCGTCGCGTCGTTCGCCCACCGCGAGCCGTGGTGGTACCACCTCGGCACCGTGCCGCTGGGACTGATCCCGTGGTCGTTCGCCGTGCTCGCCGCCCTGACCCGGCTGGCGACCCAGCGGCACGCGCTGGCCGGAGCGGGACGGCTCCTCCTCCACTTCCCCGTGGCGACGATCCTGCTCCTCTCCGCGATCTCGGGGAAGACGCTGCTCTACCCGCTGCCGCTTTACCCGGTGGTGGCGCTGGCCGCGGCGTGGTGGATCCTCGACGACCCGGGAGCCCCCTCGCGGCGGCTCGTGCTGGGGCTCGCGGGCGCACTCGGGCTCCTCCTTGCGGCGGGTCACCTCCTCGTCCTCGCCCCGCACCGCGACCTCGCGCTGGAAGGGTTCGCGCGCTGGGCACCGGCCATCGGCATGGCCATACCCTCCCTGGCGGCGCTGGCCCTGGCGGGTGCCGGAGCGGGCCTGGCCGCCGCCCGCGCCGCGGCGCTCGTTGTCCCGCTGTTCATCGCCCTCGTCCTGCCGGCCATCGGCCCCGGAATGAACCGCCTCCTCTCCCTCCGGCCGTTTGCCGAGGCGTACCTCGACCTCGCACCGGACGAACCGAAGGGGTACGCCTACGCCAAGATCCAACCGGGGTTCATCCTGTTCACGGGCCGCCCGTTCGTCCGTCTCGACCGCCCCTCGCAGCTGTGGCACGCCGTGGACGCGGGCCACGCCGTGGCGATCGAGCAGAAGACGTTCCGACGGCTCCCCGCCCACGTGCGCGCCCGGCTCCCGGTCCGGGCGCGGGTGCCGTACCGGCACACGGAAATCCTGATCGTCCGTTCGCCCGCCGGCCCCGGCACACCGGGGAAGTGACCCGGCACACACGATGCGCAACCTCCACTGTCCGAGAACCGTATCAACGAACGAACCGTTCGACACGTAAGAGTGAGTGAACGGGACGTGAACGAGTCCGACACCAACCAACCTCCTCCTTCCTTCGGCTCCTTCGGGAGCCACCTTTTTGTCCGGGGTTCACCCGTCGGGATCACTCGGCCGAGGGCCCCGGGGAGGAGCGATACCGGTCCGTACGGCGCCACGGAGTACGGCGTGCGGATCATCAGGATCAGGCACCACCGCGACCGGTCGGCTGTGGCCGAAGGCCCGGGGAAACGATCCGCCCCCTCCAGGTAGCGCCCTCGTCCGTACCGCCCATCTCCAAGGGCACACCGGACGGCCCGTGACCGGCCTCACGGAGGCCTGCGTCCCAGGGGCCCACAATGAAACCATGAACCCTCGCACAGTGGCCCTCGTCGCGGCCCTCGCGGCTTCCATCCCCTCCGCCGCGGCTGTGTACGACGTGGGTCCGGGCCAGCCGTACACCGCCATCGGCGAGGTGCCGTGGGAGTCGCTGGGGCCGGGGGACGAGGTCCGGATTCACTGGCGGAGTGAGCCATACCGGGAGAAGTGGGTGATCTGCCGCCGGGGCACCGAGGCCGAACCGATCGTGGTCCGGGGCGTCCCGAGCTCCTCCGGGGAACGGCCCGTCGTCTCGGGAGACGGTGCCACCACACGGCGCGCCCTCGACTTCTGGAACGAGGAGCGCGGGCTGCTCAAGATCGGGGGGGCCAGCGTTCCAGCGGACACCCTCCCCGCATGGATCGTCGTCGAGGGGATCGAGTTCCGCTCGGCCCGGCCCGCCTACGCCTTCACCGGGGACGACGGCTCGTCACGGACCTACGCATCCAACGCCGCCGCGATCTACGTCGAGAAGGCTCAGCACCTCGTCATCCGGGACTGCGTCCTGACGGACTCGGGGAACGGGCTGTTCATCGGCGCGTACTCCGGCCAGACGCAGGAGATCCTGATCCAGGCCAACCGGATCGAGGGCAACGGGATCGAGGGCAGCTACTACGAGCACAACACCTACACGTCGGCCCGGGGCATCATCTACGAGCTCAACCTGCTGGGGCCGCTCCGCGACGGCTGCGGCGGGAACAACCTCAAAGACCGGTCGGCCGGTCTCGTGGTGCGGTGCAACTGGATCGAGGGTGGCAACCGCCAGCTCGACCTCGTGGACGCCGAGGACTCCGACGCCGTGGCCGCCGATCCCCGCTACCACGAGACGTTCGTCTGGGGCAACGTCCTCATCGAGCGGGCCGACGAGGGGAACTCCCAGATCGTCCACTACGGAGGCGACAGCGGCGACACCTCGATCTACCGCAAGGGGACGCTGTACTTCTTCCACAACACGGTGATCTCCCGGAGGGCCGGCAACACCACCCTCCTTCGCCTGTCCACCAACGACGAGCACGCAGACATCCGGAACACCGTCGTCCGGACCACGGTCTCGGGGCCCCGCCTGGCGCTGCTGGCATCCAATGGGACGGCCCTCCTGACACACTGCTGGCTTCCCACGGGCTGGGTGACGAGCCACGACGCATTCTCCGGAACGCTGACCGACGACGCCACCTCGATCTCCGGCAACGACCCGGGGTTCGCCGACGAAGGCGGCGGCGACTACCGTCCCGGCGCCGGTTCGCCGCTCGTGGACGCCGGAGGACCGCTCCCGCCCGCAGCCCTCCCCACCCAGGCCCCCGTCTTCGAGTACGTTCCCAACCTGGGCTGGCGCAACCGCCCGTTCGACGGCGTGCCGGACACCGGGGCCTTCGAGGCGGGCTCCCCTCCGTGCGGCGACACCGACGGCGACGGCCACGTCACCCCTGCCGACCTCGCGGCATGGCTCCGGTGGCGGTTCCCGGGAGCCGTTCCCGCAGGTGAGCTCGACTGCGACGGCTCCGGCAGCGACGACGCGCCCGACCTCGCGTGGATCCTCCCGGCAGCGTGGGGCCTCCCCCGCTGATCAGAGCCGCTCCACCGGACCGCCCGGACATGGTGTTTCAACGGAAACACCGGACCGTGCCCACGGTACGGACAACGTCTTTGACGAAACGTTGACAGGTCCGGGCGGACGACCGCTCCCGATCATTGGTATGATGGCCTCAACAATTCCCAAGGAGGCTTCCGTGAATCTGAGCCACCTGCCATCACAAGCCAAGAGATCGTCAGGTATCGCCGGGTTGACCGTGTTGACCTGCGTGGTGCTGGCCTTCCCGCTGCTCCGTTCGGCCCGGGCCGACTTCCGGTGGGAGAACCGGCTCCCCATCGGCCCCCCCCTGACGAGCGTCATCGCCTTCGCGGAGGACGACGTGTGGGTCGCGGGGCAGCTGGGCTCGGTCCTCCACTGGGACGGAACGGTGTGGGACACCCTGTGGGGAGCCCGGTCCCTCGGGGACGACGACATCACCGGGGTCTGGGGCAGCTCGAGCTCCGACATGTGGTTCTGCACCGCTTCCGGGAACGTGTTCCACTGGGACGGCAGCTCGTGGAGCGCCGACTCCATTGGAACCGGACTCCGCGGAATCTGGGGCAGCTCGTCGAGCAGCGTGTGGGTGGTGGGCAACAGCGGGACGATCCAGCACTGGGACGGTTCGAGCTGGTCGAGCCAGAGCTCCGGAACCTCTGAAACGCTCTACGGAATCTGGGGCACATCGGCCGCGTCCGTCTGGGCCGTCGGCGGGAACGGGACCATCCTCGCATGGAACGGCCTCGCCTGGATCTCCCTGACATCCGGTACCACTGCGACACTCCGGGCGGTCTCGGGAAGCTCCGCCACCGATCTCTGGGCCGTCGGCGCGAGCGGCACGGCGCTCCACTCGACGGACGGCATCTCCTGGTCGAGCGAGCCCACCGGCGAGACGCCGGCCCTGTACGGCGTCGCCGCCCTGGCCTCGGACACGGTCTACGCCGTGGGGGCGTACGGGCGGATCTACCTGTGGGACGGTTCGGACTGGTCCCGGATGACCTCCCCCGTCGCCCAGTCGCTCTCCGGCATCGCGGCCGACGCGTCGGGTTCCGGACGGTGCTGGGCCGCGGGGTACTACGGCACCATCGTCACGCTTGAGGACGGTGCGTGGAGCGAACTCTCCTCCGGAGAGATGCCTTCGTTGCGGGACGTCTCCATGCTCGACGCCCACTCGGGGTTCGCCGTCGGCACCGGCGGCGCCATCTACTCCCGGAGCGAAGGCCGCTGGGAGGCGAAGGAGAGCGGGACGACCGAGTCGTTGTTCGGCGTCTGGTACCCGGCGGCGGACCTCGCGTTCGCCGTGGGAACGGGCGGCACGATCCTCCGGTGGGACGGTTCGGAGTGGACCGCCGACACGTCGGGAACCACCGAGACCCTCAATGCGATCCACGGCTGGGCGTCCGGTGAGGCCGTGGTGGTGGGTGTCGGTCCGACCCTTCTCCGGTACGACGGCTCGTCCTGGTCCTCTGGCACTGCGCCGACAAGCCTGATCGGCAACCCGACCGACGTCTGGGGCCCGGACCCGGACACACTGTTCGTCGTCTCGGACCAGGGCGAGGTGGCCACGTGGAATGGGAGCTCCTGGTCGGTCACGACCCCGACGGTCCAGATCCTGAACGCCGTCTGGGGCCGGACCGAGGACGACGTCTTCGCCGCGGGGGATGGCGGGATCGTGCTCCACTGGGACGGCTCGTCGTGGGTGGACATCTCGGACCCGACGGTCACCACGGAGCGCCGTGGGCTGGGAGGCAACGCCGTGGCCCTGCTCGTGGTCGACGTCCACGGGAAGATGCAGCGTCTGACGATGATGGGAGGCTGGGAGCCACCGTTCGACCTCTGCGATCCCGGAACGCTCCAGGCCGTGGGATCCGGAGGACCGTTCTTCTGGTTCGTCGGCCAGTACGGAGCGGTGATCCGGTACGGCCCGCCGGCCATCGACGCGGAGCCATCGGGCACGGTCGAAGGCGAGACCGGAACCATCGTCGTGCGCCTGAGCAGCCCACGCACCTCCACGACCACCGTCGACTACCAGACCGCCGACGGGACCGCCACCGAGGCCTCCGACTACACAGGGGACAACGGGACCGTCACGTTCGCTCCAGGAGAGACGGTGGCCACCGTGGCGGTGGCCACGCTGGACGATTCGAGCGAGGAACCGGACGAGACCATGGTCGTCCTGCTCGGCAACTCCTCCGGCCCAGTGATCGGTGACGGCGTGGCCACGCTGACCATCGAGGACGACGGCGACCTCCCATCCGAGCTCTCGGTCGCGAGCGTTCTGGCACCCGAGGCTGCCGGGGCCGTGGCGGTGACCGTAACCATCGCCCCCCCCAGCGGCTACGCTGTGGGGTTCCACATGGAGAGCGCCCAGGGTACCGCGGGCGACGGCCTCGATTTCCAGGGTCGGAGCATCGACATCGAGGTCCCCCCGGGAACCACGACGGTCACGAGGAACTTTGGGATCATCGACGATCTGTGGGAGGAACCCGACGAGACGTTCACCGTGAGCCTCTCGTCCGCGTCCCACGCGACTATCGCCGCTGGAACGGGCACCGTGACGATCGAGGACGACGACACCTGCGGGTGGGGCGGCGATCTGGACAGGGACTGCGACGACGAGGCCGACGACCTGGCGATCCTGATCCGAAGGGTGGGTGACGCCGGTCTGGCGACCGACGGCGATCCGGACTGCGACGACGACCTTGCCGTCACGACCGGGGACGTGACCTGCCTGGTCGAGGAGATCTTCATCGGTCCCTGATGAACGACCACGGCCGGCCGGAGATCCCATCCGGCCGGCCGCTTCCCCCTTTGGGGCAGCCAGGACCTTCGGGCGATGCCAGTGCAGCCGGTGCGTTGGCGGCCGAACGGCTGAAGAACCGAAACGTCCCTCGCAGCCTGGCAGGCCATACACCGATCACATGCCCCGATCCATTCGCATTCGAGAAAAACAGTGTCCCTTTTTCTAGAAAAACCCCGAGGCCACGGGCGGCCTCGGGGTTACAGCCACGATCTCAGTCCGGAAGAGCTTAGCTATTCCGGCGCAGCACGAGCAGCGCTCCGGCTGCCAGGGCAAGCAGGAACACGGTGATCCCGGTCCGGCTCTGAGTCGGGATGCCGGGGACCGCGAAGGGTGTCGGGGTCGCAGCCGCCGCAGAACAGATGAGCGGGTTGCCGTTGGCATCCTGCGCCGCGGGCGGAGCGAACGCCACCGCAAGCCCGGGCGAGAGCGCCGCCACGTTGCACGAGTACTGGAGTGCATTCGTTGGCGGGGTGGTGTCCGTGTCCTGGATCCCGACCGTCGCGCTCTCCCCGTTGTCGTGAGCACCGCTCGCCGTCGACTGGTACTGGAACAGGATCGTACCGTCCTCGAAGAGCACCGCTTCGAAGTCCATGCCGGTGGTGCCGCCACCGTACCGGAGCACGTCATGGTACTGGATGACGGTGCACTGGCCCTGGCCCACCGGGCAGGCAGTGAACGTCTGGGAATAAATCGCCCCGTCCACGATGAGGTCGTCCCAGTGGAGGGCGATGAACCGCTGGATGCCGTAACTGTTGTTGCCCGGCAGGCAGATGTTGGTCAGGCCGTTGTAGTCGTCAACGAAGTAGATCGTCCCGTTCGAGGCAACATAGAACTCGTTGTAATCGTTCCCGTAGAAGGGGAACGCAAAGCCAAAGCTGACCGGTCCTCCGTAGCCGTCGTCGTTGTCGTCGAGGGTGATCGCAGTGCCCGTCCCGGTGATGTCGACCCAGTTGTAGAGGTCTTCACACCCCTCACCAGCAGCGTTGTCCTGGTAGATGTACCCGAAATCGTCCGGCCCCCCGGAACTCCGGGGCATCGTCCCGGTTCCCGCGTACGGATCGGTTGCTGGCTTGTCCTCGGCCATCCCCTGCACGGCGAACGCGAGCACAAGGACCGCCATCATCGCGATGACTCTTTTCAAGACCATGCCTTCTCCTCCCTTACCGTTCGATGCTTCCCTCGTTGCCCCCCAATATAGTCGCTGCTCGGATCACTGGCAAGGCGTTGCAGACAAGAATTTCCGGAACGCTCCCGATCGCCCTCCCGCACGCCGCGGCACGGGCGGCTCCAAAGGGTGTTCCGCCAGGAACTCCAGCATCTCGACCTCGTGGTCGATCCCCGAGCCGACGGCGACCCCGAGCCCGGCGGCTGGCCGATCGCAGACTGCCTCCGCACAGCTCTTCACCGGCCCGTCCAGCCCCGTTTGGGGGTTGCATGAGACCGCGTCCTGCCCGGTGGCGATCCCCGGTGCCAGGGTCAGCGCCAGGACCGCGATCGGCAGCCATCACCCCGGGAACCAGTCCGGGACCCGGAAGCTCCCCGCGGGGCCGGACCTCGTCGCCGCTCCCGCGGACGTCCACACGTTTGAGGAGCCGCTCATGGGTCGAGTGTAGCAGCCGCCCCGGACACGACGGTCCGGATCCGATCCATTACTCCCCGGACGGTCAACGGTCCGGTCTCCGGTCGAGGTCGGCCAGTGGCCGCTCCAGGCAGATGGTGGCGACCCGGTCCGGACGCTGCCGCAGGAACCTCCTCGCACCACGGTCCCCACGAAGCCCGAGGAGCTCCGGAAGAACCTCCCGGGAGAACCATGCCGGCGCCTGGAGCGGTGCGCCGGGCCAGGTGACGGCGGCCATGGGCAGCGCGGCGGCCTCCGCCGCACGGGGGAGGGCCTCGAGGACCGCGGGCTCCAGCGTGGGGAGGTCCGCGGGAACGACGACGACCCCGGAGAGGCCGGAATGGCGGCCCAGGAGGTGCGCCACGCCGGACGCGATGCTCGACCCCATCCCCCGCCGCCACCGCTCGTTCTCCACGATCTCCACCCCCGGCCCTCCGGCGATCGGGCGGAGCCGTTCGCGGTGCGACCCGAGCACTGCGACCACGGGACGGAATCCCGCGGCGAGGACCACCCGGAGCGTCCTGGCGAGGAGCGGCTCGCCGCCCACAACCTCCAGCAGCTTGGCCCCCCCGAACCGCCGCGAGGCCCCGGCGGCGGGAACCACAGCGCAGCGCACCACCGAATCGCCCCGGCTCACCGCCACCTCCCGCCGCCACGGCCCACGGCGGTCCTCAGCGCCTCGAGCACCACCGGCACCGCCCGCTCCGGATCGGCAAGGCTCCCGAGATCGACCACCACCGCATCGCCTCCCCCGATCCTGGCCAGGAGCGCCGGGACCAGCGATCGCCGGACGACCAGGAGCGCCGCCGCCGGACGGGCCGTGGCGAGCACTGAGCGGATCGCCGGCATGTGGCCGCCGTCCCTGAGCTCCAGCGGCCCGATCTCGTCGGCCACGACGACGCCCGTTGCGGGAACGGACCGGATCGCCCTCCGGGCGAGGGCAAACCCCCGGGGGTCGAACCGGTATGGCGTTCCGGCTTCCCCCGAACCGGTACCGGCGAACACCGCCAGTGGCGCCTCCTCACCCGACGCGACATCCCGGACCCTGAACCCGCTCCGGACTCCCCCGCGCTCCACGGCCGGCTGCACCACGCCCCCGACGGGCACACCCTCCGCCCGCAGCGCGGCGGCGACCCGGTCCGCAACGGCCGTCTTGCCCGACCCTCCGGGCCCGGTCAATACCACGAACGGGACGACCGCAGGCAGGGCGCGCTCGCCTCGGATCGCCCCCGCGTGGCCCCGCAGCGCCGCGGCGGCCGCCGCCTCGTCGGCGAGCCGCGCCGTGTGCGCCAGCAGCACCTCGCCGAGCCGGGGCAGTCGCCGCACGGCACGCCACCGTCCGCCGCTCCGCTCGACGAGCGCCCACCAGGCGTCCCGGCCAGCGGCAGCCAGCACCGGAAACGTGTTGGCCGCCAGCCCGAAGCCCATGACCACCGGCCCGGTCGAACCGCCACGTATCCGGGCCGATCCAAGCGACCGGATGGCCATGGCGATCCCGCAACCCGCCAGCACGAGCAACACCACCAGCCGCACCGCCACCGTGGCTCCCGCGACGAACCCGGCCCGGATACCTCCGGACGCGCCCACCGCCAGACCGGCCGGCACCGCGGCCCCAAGGACGGCCAGGACGGCGAACGGCCGGAGCACCGCAGTCAACGCCTCCGGAGCCCGGATCCGCGCAACGAGCACGACGGCCGCAGCACCGATCGCCTCCGGCACCCCCCGCCCAAGGAGCGCCGTGGCAGCCCCGAGAGCCAGGACGGCAAGCGCCACGGCCTTCACACCGTCCTCCCGAGCCGCACGAGCACCCGCCCTGCGATCCGCCACGCGCCCCTTCCGGCCAGCCCGCCGGCCACCCCGGTCGCCAGCACCACCGCCCCGAACAGCGCCGCCGCTCCACCAGGCACCCCCATCGACCGCGCCAGGGAATCACCCCACACAGTCAGAGCCTCCGCCGTCTCCCGCCCCGCCACGATCCGCAGGGTCACGACGGCCTGGACCGGAGCGGCCACGAACGCCGCCGCGCCCCCGAGCAGCGCAGCGGCGGCACGGTTCCCGGCCAGACCGAAGGCAGCCTCAACGGCAAGGGCTTCGAGAAGAATCGCCACCACGGGCCCGGGATGGACGGCACCCGTCGCCCCGGCCCGGAGGAGCGCCGCCACGGCGCCCGCGGCAAGCACCACACCGGGCGTCGGCTGGAGGCGGCGCACGGTCACGGCGCACACGAGCCCGGCGGCGGCGAGCAGGAGCCCGGAGAGGGGGACACCCGCTGCCTTGAGCGCCACCCCGGCCGTGGCCTCCGCGGCTCCCCACAACGTGCCGAAGAGCACGGCGTGGGACCAGGCGGAAACAGGAAACTTCACGGCCCCTCCACGATCCGTCCATCCCGGATCGCCAGCGTGCGGTGCGCTGCGGCGCCGAGCTCCTCCCTGTGGGTCAGGATGAGGCAGGCACGGCCCCGGGCGGCCCGCCGGTGGAGAAGGTCGACGAGCCGGAGGAGGTTCCCCGGATCGAGTCCCTGCGCCGGCTCGTCGAGGATCGTGACGGCGGGGCGGAGGAGATCGAGCACGGCGTGGACGAGCCGGCGGGCCTCGCCCCGTGACAGGGTCCACGGGGCCCGGGCCGCAAGGGCGGCGAGGCCGTGCCGCCGGAGCACCCTCGCAACCGCCTCCTCCCCCGCCCCGGTCGAGGCCGCCTCACGAGCGACGGTCGCCTCGAACAACTGGAGGGGGTCCGAGGGAAGCATCAGCGCCACCCGTCCAGCCCTCCGTACCGTCCCGGCCGCGGGACGTTCCAGACCGGCCAGGACGCGCGCCAGCACGCTCTTGCCCGACCCGTTCGCCCCGGACAGCACCACGACCTCTCCCCGCCGGATCGCAAACGAACCGTCCCTGACGAGACACCGTCTCCCCCGCTCGAGCCTCAGGCCCACCGCCCTGAGAACGGACTCCCGGCCAGGAGGCTCCGGCGGCGCAGGAAACGCCGGAGGGCCGGGCGGCGCGGCCGGGACGGCCCTGCCGCCATCCAGGATCACCCACCGCCCGACGGCCTCCCTGAGCCGCCACCCGGCCTGCTCCGCCAGGACGATGCACCCACCTTCCCGGGCAGCGCCGTCGAGGAGCTCCCCCAGGGCGGCGACGCCCGCCGCATCCAGGTGCGCCGTCGGTTCATCCAGCAACACCGGAACGCCGGGCGCCCCGGCGAGCCCCAGCGCGAGGGCCACGCGCTGCCGCTCCCCCGAGGACAGCGTCGCCGTGGAGCGGTCGAGCAGCGGCCCGAGACCGAACGCCGCCACCGCGTCGCACTCCCCGGTCCGACGGAGAACGGTCACCGCCTCCAACTCGGCGCGCGGCGTCCCGAGGAAGAGCTGGGCCTCCGGCCGATCCAGCACCGTCGCCAGCAGCGGGGCACGCTGGGCCGGATCGAGTCCTTCGACCGGCTCGCCGTCAAGCAGCACCGAACCCGTCATACGTGCGGGCCGGTGCCACGGAACGAGCCCGGAGATCGCCGCCAGGAGCGTGGACTTCCCGGCACCAGATGCGCCGGCGACGCCAACGACCTCTCCCGTGCCGGCCGACAGGTCGACGCCGTCGAGCACCGGCCAAATCCGGTTCCCGGGAACCACTCCGAGCCCCCGCGTCTCCACCCTGGCGACCCGCCTTCCCACCACCGTCAAGACCTATCCGACTCCATCCCTCCGGTCAAGCACCCCGCACTGCCGATTCTCCCGGAACACCGCGTTCTGCCGCCCCGAACCGGCCATGCGCCGTGAGACCCGGCCCATCGCACACTTCCACTCCGTTGGATCCCCGGACGCCTTGCCGGAAAGGAGCGAGCACGGACACAGGCACGGTCCTCATGACACGGAGCCCATCCCGGGACTACCGCCAGTCCCGCGACCCCGTTCATTCAAGAATGCAAGGACGTCCCTTCGACGAAGCCCATGCGGGCGGCAGCGACGCCGCAGGCGGCGCCAGCGGTACGGCCCGCCGTCCGCGCGAAATGCGGGAGCCGGCCGCCGCCCCCCCGGAGGGCCTCCCTGGCGGCCTGCCTCAGCCGTGCTTCGCGGCGAACGCCTCCATGAACCGGCAGAGCGCCTCGACGCCCTCGGGTTCCATGGCGTTGTAGATCGACGCGCGGCAGCCGCCGACGGAGCGGTGCCCCTTGAGCCCGACGAGACCGGCCTCCTTCGCCTCGGCGACGAACCGCGCCTCGAGCTCCTCGCTCGGGAGGCGGAACACGACGTTCATCACCGAGCGGCTGGCCTTCTCCACCGGACAGCTGTAGAACCCGGGGTGCCCATCGATGACGCCGTAGAGCCGGTCCGCCTTGGCCCGGTTGCGGCGCTCCATCGCCTCCAGCCCGCCCTGCGCCTTCACCCACGCCAGGGTGTTGCGGAGCATGTAGATCGGAAAGGTCGGCGGCGTGTTGTAGAGGGAGTCCTTCTCCACGTGGGTGGCGTACTTCAGGAGCGTCGGCAGCTCCTGGTTCGCCTGCTCCAGCCACGACTTCCTCACGATCACCACCGTGACCCCGGAGGGGCCGAGGTTCTTCTGTGCCCCGGCGTAGATCAGGCTGAACCGGTTGGCGTCGAACGGGCGCCACAGGAGGTCCGAGGACATGTCCCCCACCAGCGGGACGTCACCCGTGTCGGGGAACTCGTGCCACTGGGTCCCGGCGATGGTGTTGTTCGAGGTGATGTGGACGTACGCCGCGGAGGGGTCGAGGTCGAGCTCGTCCTGGCCGGGGATCCGCGTGAACCTCCCGTCGGACTCGGTGGTGGCCGCGACCCGCCCCGAGGCGACGATCTTCGCCTCCTTGAGCGCCTTCTTCGACCATGCGCCGGTGATCACGTAGTCAGCCGAGCCGCCCTCGGGGATGAAGTTCATCGGGATCATGGCGAACTGGAGCGACGCCCCGCCCTGCAGGAACAGGACGTGGTGGTCGTCGTCCAGCCCGAGCAGCTCGGCCATGAGGTCCATCGCCTCGTGGTGGAGCGCGTCGTACTCCTTGGAGCGGTGGGAGATCTCCATGACGGACATCCCCGTCCCCTCCCACTCCGGGAGGTCCGCCTTCGCCCGTGCGATCGCCTCGGCCGGCAGGGTCGCCGGTCCCGCGTAGAAGTTCCAGACCTTGCTCATACCGTCCTCCCCGGCCTCAGGCCGTCCGCTTCGTGAAGTCCTCGAGAAGCTCGACGACCACGTCGCCGATCCGCCCCATGTTCTCCTTCGTCGAGGCCCCGATGTGGGGCGTCATGATCACGTTGGGCGCCGACAGGATCGGGCTCGTCGGTTCCGGCGGATCGGAGTACCAGACGTCCGTGGCGTAGGCCCGGACCTTGCCCGACTCCAGCGCCGCGGCCATGTCCTCCTCCACGACGCACTGCCCGCGGGCGGTGTTGACCACCACCACGCCGTCCTTCATCTTCGCGATGCTCTCCGAGTCGATCATGCCGCGGGTCTTCTCGGTCAGCGGCACGTGGAGCGAGATGAAGTCCGCCCGGGCCAGCAGCTCGTCGAACGGCACGAGCTCGGCGATCTCGTGGCTCGTGATGATCGGGTCGAAGGCGATGACGGTCATGCCGAACGCCGCCGCACGGCGGGCGAGCTCGGTACCGATGTTGCCGGCGCCGATCAGGCCCAGCGTCTTGCCGTAGAGCTCCGTCCGCTTCATCTCCTTCTTGGCCCAGCGCCCCTCCTTCATCGACTGGTGGGCCTCCACGAGCCGCGTGGGCACGGCGACCATCAGGGCGAACGCCATCTCGGCCACGGCGATGGCAGAGGCCGAGGCCGTGTTGTGGACCGCGATTCCCTTCTCCTTCGCGTAGCCGAGATCGATGTTGTCGAGCCCGACGCCCCCGCGGATGATCAGCTTGAGGTTGGGCGCCGAGTCGATCCATTCCTTCGTGCACTTGGTCTTGGAGCGCACGAGGACCACGTCGGCCTCGGCGAGCCGCGCCGGGTCGTCGGTCACCTCGCCGAACCGCTCCAGCCGTTTCGGCAGCTTGTCGTCGAACGCATCGGAGATCAGGATCACCATGGTCGCCTCCCCTCAGTCCTCGAGCGGCCGGACGATCAGCCCGGACCGCAGCTTCGGTTCGAACCAGGTCGACTTGGGGGGCATCACCTTCCCCGCGTCGGCCACGGCGAACAGCTGGTCGATCGATGTGGGGTGCATGGCGAACGCCACGGCCCACCTTCCGGAATCCACGAGCCGCTCCAGTTCGGCCGTCCCGCGGATCCCCCCGACGAAGTCGATCCGCTCGTCCGACCGGGGATCGCCGATCCCCAGCACCGGCGCGAGCAGGTTGTCCTGGAGGATCGCCACGTCGAGGCTCCGGACCGGGTCGTCCGCCGGGTACGTGCCGTCCTTCGCGCGGAGCCGGTACCACCGGCCGCCGAGATACATGCCGAACGTCCGCGGCTCCCGGGGCTTCGGCTCGGAGGCCGCCTCCACGTCGAACCGCTCCCGGACCCGGTCGAGGAACGCCGCCTCGTCCATCCCCGCCAGGTCCCGGACCACGCGGTTGTAGTCCATGATCATCATCTGGTCGTGGGGGAAAATCACGGAGAGGAAGAAGTTGTACGGCTCCTCGCCCGTGTGGGCGGGGTTCGCCTCCCGCCGCTTCGCCCGGACCCGGACGGCCGCCGCCGACCGGTGGTGCCCGTCGGCCACGTAGAGCACGGGGACGCCGGCGAACGCCTCGCGGAGCCGGTCCCGGTCCGCCGGGTCGTCCACGACCCACAGCGTGTGCACCACGCCGTCCGGCGCCGTGAAGCCGTACACCGGCTCGCCCGCGGTCAGCTCGGCGACGAGGGCGTCGATCTCCGGCCGGGCCCGGTAGGTCAGGAAGACCGGACCGGTGTTGGCGTTCAACGCCTCCACGTGGCGGGTCCGGTCGTCCTCCTTGGCCCGGCGGGTGTGCTCGTGCTTCTTGATCAGGTCGGCCTCGTACTCGTCCACCGAGGCGCCGGCGACCACGCCGGTCTGCACGTGGCCCCCCATCCGCTGCCGGTACAGGTACAGCGCCGGCCGGCCCTCCCGGATCAGCACCCCGTCGGCGATCAGCCGCCGGAGGTTCTCCGCACCCTTCTCGTACACCTCCGGCGCGTACGGGTCGGTCCCGGGCGGGAGGTCGATCTCCGGCTTGACCACGTGGAGGAACGAGAGCGGGTTGCCGCCGGCCAGCTCCCGGGCCTCCTCGGTGTTGATCACGTCGTAGGGGGGACTCGCCACCCGCTCGGCGAGGTCGGGGCGCGGACGCCACGCTCGAAACGGCTCGATCCGGGCCATGGGCGCACTCCTTCGCTTGTGGGATCGGGCGGCCGGGCCACCCGCCCGGAATCTAGCACGCGAGCACGGTGCGCGCAACGGGAACCCCGTCCCCCTCCCTCCGGTGCCGCACGCCCCTCGTCCGCCCGGAGATGGTGTACCATGCGCCGCGCCGCCGGACGGGCGGAAAGGAGATCGTCATGACCGTACCCCACCACGTCGCCGACCTGGGACTGGCCCCCGAGGGCCTCAAGCGGATCCTCTGGGCCGACCGGCACATGCCCGTGCTCCGGTCGATCCGGGAGCGGTTCCAGAAGGAACGCCCCCTCGAGGGCGAGCGGATCGCGGCCTGCCTCCACGTGACCACGGAGACGGCCAACCTGATCCGGACCCTGGCCGCCGGGGGCGCCGAGGTGCGCCTGTGCGCCTCCAACCCGCTCTCGACGCAGGACGACGTGGCCGCGGCGCTGGTCAGCGAGTTCGGCCTGTCGGTCTTCGCCGTCAAGGGCGAGGACAACCGGACCTACTACTCCCACCTGAGATCGTGCCTCGAGTTCTCCCCGACCCTGACGATGGACGACGGGGCGGACCTCGTCTCCTCGCTGATCTTCATGGCCCTCGGCCGCCTGGACGACGTGGCGCCCGAGGTCCGGGCGCTGGCCGAGGAGCTGGGGCCGGACGGCTCCCGGGCGTTGATCGAGGGCGTGCGGGGGTCCACCGAGGAGACCACAACCGGCGTCATCAGGCTCCGCGCCATGGAGCACGACGGCGTCCTCCCGTTCCCCGTCATCGCCGTCAACGACGCGGACACGAAGCACCTGTTCGACAACCGGTACGGGACGGGCCAGTCGACGATGGACGGCATCCTCCGCGCCACCAACGTGCTGATCGCGGGGATGACCGTCGCGGTGGCCGGGTACGGCTGGTGCGGCCGCGGCGTGGCCATGCGGGCGGCGGGGCTGGGTGCGCGGGTCATCGTCACCGAGGTCGATCCGGTCAGGGCGCTGGAGGCCGCGATGGACGGGTTCCAGGTGATGCCGATGCTCGAGGCCGCCTCCCGCGCCGACCTGTTCGTGACGGTCACCGGCGACAAGGCGGTGATCCGGTCCGAGCACTTCGAGGCGATGAAGGACGGCGCGATCCTCTGCAACTCCGGACACTTCGACGTGGAGATCGACCTGGAGGCGCTCCGCGCCATGGCCACCGAGCGGTGGGAGGTGCGGCCGTTCGTCGAGGCGTACCGCCTGCCCGGCGGCCGCGTGATCCACGTGCTCGCCGAGGGGCGTCTGGTCAACCTCGCGGCCGCCGAGGGCCACCCGGCCGCCGTGATGGACATGTCGTTCGCCAACCAGGCGCTGGCGGCGGAGTACCTGCGGACGAACGGCGGCTCGCTCCCCCGGGCCGTCCACGGCGTTCCGCGGGAGATCGACGAGACCATCGCCCGGCTCAAGCTCGGGACCATGGGCATCGCCATCGACACCCTGACGGACGAGCAGCGGCGTTACCTCGCCTCCTGGGAGGAGGGAACCTGATCGTTCCAGGTCAGGCCAGCGCGCCGCCGTCGCAGACGACGACGGTGCCGGTGGTGTAGCTCGCCAGGCCCGAGGCCAGGTAGAGCACGGCGCCGACGATCTCCTCGGGCTCGCCGAACCGCCCGAGGGCGGTCATCCGGCGCAGCGGCTCCGCGACCTCCGGGTTCTCCGTCAGCACCTCGGAGAACCGGGTCCGCACGACGCCCGGCGCCACGGCGTTGACCCGGACGCCGTACGGGCCGACCTCCTTCGCCAGGCTGCGGGTCAGGGAGACCACCGCCGCCTTGGTCATGGCGTAGACCGTCTGGCCCGGCAGCCCGGCGAACGCCGCGATGGAGGCCACGTTGACGATGGCGCCGGAACGCGCCGCCGTCATCCGGCGCACGGCGTGCTGGCAGACGAGAAAGTACCCCTTGACGTTGACGGCCACGGTCTTGTCGAACGCCCACTCCGGCGTGTCGGCGACGGGGCCCGAGTACGGGTTCGCCGCCGCGTTGTTGACGACGATGTCGAGCCGACCGGCCTCAGCGTCGATCCGTTCGAACAGTGCCCCGATCTGCTCCGGTTCCCCCGTGTTGCACGGTACGACGATGGCCCGGCCGCCGTCCGAGGCGATCGCCGAGCGCACCCGTTCGAGCTCTTCCGCCTTCCGGGACGAGAGCACCACCGTGGCGCCCCGCTCCGCCAGCGCCCGCGCGATCGCCTCGCCGATCCCCCGGCTCGCCCCGGTCACCAGGGCGACCTTCCCCGAGAAGTCCAGTGCCGTCACGATGTCCATCCCTGCCCTCCCCGCCGGCGCCGGGCCGGCCGGAAAAGGGTAGCGCAGAACCGCCCCCGCCCGCCACGGACCAGCCCACACGAGATTGTTGGCCGTCCGTCCACCCGGAGAACCGCAGTCAGCTTCCGGGGTCCACCGGGTCCCCGCGGTTCACGATCGACGCCCGGCCGAGAGCCCGGTCCGTTCGAGGGGACAGTCCCGGTCGTTGGACACCCGGTCCAGCACAAGGCCCTCCCCGATCGGACCGCTTCTCCAACCGAGCCTTTCGCCAGCCAAGCCAGCGATCGACACCCCCAGCAAGAATCCCTCCCGGCATGGTCAAGAAAACAGTGTCCTCTATAACAAGTCAAGCGTGGTTGGTTCCTCCGATTCATCAATAGGGATCGTCGTCGTCGGGGGTGTGGAGGTGTGGGAAACCGGCAGGGGGGAGGGGGTGGAGGGCCGGTTTTCCAAGGGGCTGTGGGAAACGGGGTGGGTGGGGGGGAGGGCGTTTCCCACAGGCCCGGCAGCTCCACACCCCGCTGGCCGGCCGCCGGTTCACCTCGTATCGCGCCGTGCCTGCGGAGCCGGGGCGCGAGTCGCGCTGCGTGCGTCGCCTCGGGTCGCTACTCGTACCGGAGCGCCTCGATCGGGTCGAGGGAGGCGGCCTTTGCGGCGGGCCAGGTGCCGAAGAAAACGCCGACGAGCAGGGCGAAGCCGAACCCCAGTCCCACGGCCCAGAGGGGGACGTGGGCGCCCGGGAAGTTGGGGATCGCCCGTGCGCCGATGGCGCCGATGCCCCACCCGGCGAGAATGCCGATGACGCCCCCGAGGGTGGAGAGCGTGATCGCCTCGATGAGGAACTGGACCATGATGTCGCTGCGACGAGCCCCCACGGCCTTGCGGATCCCGATCTCGCGGGTCCGCTCGGTGACCGAGACCAGCATGATGTTCATGATCCCGATCCCCCCGACGAGCAGGGCGATCCCGACGATGGCGGCCACCACGAAGGTGACGGTACCCAGGATCGAACCGATGCTCTTGAGCAGCTCGGACTGGAGGGTCACCTGAAAGTCGTCCTTCTTGCCGGGGGGGATCCCGTGCCGCTTCCGGAGGACCGAGGCGATCTCGTCCTTCGCGCGCTCCACCACCTCGGGGCTCTCCGCCTGAAACTGGAGGATCAGCTGTTTGGCGGCGTCGGGGCCGTACACGTCGATGGCAGTCGTGATGGGCATGATCACCATCAAATCCTGGTCCTGCCCGAACATCTCACCCTTCTTTTCCATGATCCCGACGACGGTCAGCGACGCTCCCGCGACGGTCAGCTCGGAGCCCAGCGGATCGTCGGGCAGGCCGAGATCCTCGATGACCGAGGTCCCCACGAGACAGACCTTGGCGTGCCGGTCGATGTCCAGCCTGGAGAAAAACCGCCCCCTGTCCACCCAGTGGTTCGAGACCTCCTGATGGTGCTGACCGACGCCGAGCACCGTGATCCGTTCGCTCTGATCGCCGTACCGGACCGCGCTCGATGTGAAGAAGACGGGGTTGAAGTAGCGGAGTGTCGTGGCCCGGTCCATGACGGCCAGTCCGTCGTCGTAGGTCAGCACCACCTCGTGGCCCGCAAGCTCCGGGTCGAAGAGCGAGCCTCGTGGGGTGACGCGGATGAAGGTGGCGCCGACGCCCTCGAGCTCGTTCGAGATCACGTAGTCGAGCCCCTGCACGATGGAGACCACGGCGATAACGGCGGCGACCCCGATGATGATCCCCAGGGTCGTCAGGATCGACCGCAGCATGTTGGCGCGCAGCGCCCTCAGTGCGATGCGGAGGTTCTCCAGGATCACCGGCCCCTCCGGTCCTCGACGACCCGCCCATCGCGGAGCCGGACGATCCGGCGGGCGTGGGCGGCGATATCCTCCTCGTGGGTGACGAGCACGATGGTGTTCCCGGCGTCGTTGAGCTCGGCGACCAGCGCCATGATCTCCTCGCTGGTCCGGGAATCCAGGTTCCCCGTCGGCTCGTCTGCCAGCAGGATCGAGGGCGAGTTGACCAGAGCCCTGGCGATGGCGACCCGCTGCCGCTGGCCGCCCGAGAGCTCGGACGGCTGGTGGCCAAGGCGGTCACCAAGGCCGACGCGCTCCAGAGCCTCCCGGGCGCGGCGGCGGCGCTCGGCGCGGGGGACCCGCGCGTAGACCAGCGGCAGCTCCACGTTGGCCAGCGCCGACGTCCGGGGGAGGAGGTTGAACGTCTGGAAGACGAACCCGATCTCGGCGTTCCGGATCGTGGCGAGCTCGGCGTCGTCCATCCCCGAGACCTCCTTCCCCGCCAGCCGGTACCGGCCGGCCGTAGGCGTGTCCAGGCAGCCGATCAGGTTCATCAGCGTCGACTTGCCCGAGCCCGAGGGACCCATGATCGCCACGTACTCGCCCCGTTCCACGTCCAGGTCGACGCCGTCCAGCGCCCGGACGACCTCCGTGCCCATCCGGTAGTGGCGCTCGAGCCCGCGGATCTCGATCAGCGGCATCAGTCCTCCCGGCCCTCCCCGTCCGCCTTCCCGGACGGCCCGTCCGGGGAACTCTTCTCGACCGAGATCCTGTCCCCGTCGTGCAGCGTCTTCAACGTCCTGTACGGCCCCGTCACGACCTGCTGGCCTTCCTCGAGCCCAGAGACGATCTCGACGCGGAGGTCGTCGGAGATCCCGGTCGTGACCGGAACGACCCTGGCCACGCCATCCTCGACGATGTAGACCACATCTTTCTCCTTCCCGCCCTTGCCCCTCCCGTGGCGCAACTCCTTCCCGTCCGCGTCGAGCCGGCGGCGGACCACCGACTGGATCGGCACGGCCAGGACGCCCTCGTGGCGCGCCGTCTCGATGTCCACCTTGGCCGTCATGGCGGGGCGGAGCCGGGGGTCGGGGTCGTGGATCGCGACCTTGACCCGGAACCTGATGACGCCCCGGGACTGGTCCTGCCGGCCGGAGGTGGCGATCTCCACGACCTCACCGTGCTGCGGCGTGTCGCGGAGCGCGTCCACCGTGATCTCCGCCGGCTGCCCCAGCGCCACCTCGGGGATATCCACCTCGCCGACCTCCACCTCGGCCAGCAGCCGGGACATGTCGGCGATGGTCATGATGACGGACCCCGGCAGGTTGGTCGTCCCCGGGACGACGGTCTCGCCTCGCTCGGCGTCGAGCTGGATGACGATCCCGTCCATCGGCGAACGGATCACGGTTCGTGCCAGGTCGTCCTCGGCCCGCTTGAGCGACGAGCGGTACTGCTCGACCGTATGCTTCTGGACCTCCAGCTCCACCCGGGCGCTCTCCCAGCGGAGCCGGTCGGCGTCGAGCTGCTGCTGACTGGCGAGGCCCTGGGCAAACAACGAACGGGTCCGCTCCAGCGTACGTCGTGCATCGTCGAGCTGGATCCGGGCGCGCTCCACCGAGACCTCGGCCTGGCGGAGTGCGGCCACGGCCTGGTCGCGGGCCGCACGGTAGAGGTCGTCCTCGATCCGCACGAGCACCTGGCCGCGACGGACGGTGTCCCCCTCGTGGACGGGCAGCTCGACGATCTCGCCCGTCACCTTGGCCGAGATGGCGACCTTCCTCTCTGGCGTGACCTCACCCGACGCCTTGACGTGGGAGGCGACGTCGTGCGGCTTCACCACCGCCGTCTCGACCCGGGTACTCGTGCTGTCCGTCGAGCGGAGACTGAGCAGGAGCACCGCAGCCACCACGGCGAGGATCCCGGCAGGAAGCAATATCCGCTTCATCCCGTCCTCACATCCCCGGGACGACCATGGCAAGGACGACCTTACCGGCCACGTAGACCGCCCACGGCACGAGGACCGCCACGGCCGCCCGCCCCTTTGAGATCCGGGCAGTGATGGAGAACCCGAGCACGAGGAGGACGACGACCCAGATCGAGAAGATGTCGAGACTTCCCGCCAGCGCGGCCTGCCACTTGGGCGCCGTCTGAGGCAGGAAGGCGGCGAGGTTCGACTTCACCGCGTGCCGGAGCGCCTGCTGGCTCACCATGCCCATCCGCGAGATGACGGCCATGGTCACGATGGAGGAGACGAGACCCGGCGGCCAGAACGCGTGCAGCATGGTAGAGAACGTCGTCCGGAAGTCGGTGTCGCCGCCGGTGGTCCGGAGGGAGACGAGGAAGATTCCGGCGAGCAGGATCATCAGCAACGGGGTCACCACAATGGTGACAAGGAACCCGGCGACCGACCACTTCTCGGCCCGGGCGACTATCCTGTCGAGCTGGGCCTCGGAAACGTCCTGTCCCATCCGTTCCATGTTCTCGATGATCGAACCCTCGAGGTCCAGGTGGTGCCGAACCACGATCTGGGCCCCAATGGACAGGAGGATCATCGCCACGAGGACCAGGATCCACGACGGCCGGATCCGGATGTCCTCGAACACCTTCGCCGGTGTCGTGAACATGGCGAGCAGGCGTGCGCCGCTTCCGAGCCTCGGTTGCGGTGTCTGTGCCGGCACCGTGTCCTCGAGCAGTTCCGGTTCGTACGACGGACGGTCCTCGTTCATTCTCCACCTCCTCCGGCCGGGGCCGTGTCCGATGCCTCCCGGACCCGGTTCGCGGCCGTCTCGATGTCGGTGAACCTCAGCCATTCCACGCCGCCCCAGAAGTCGTGGGGGACCTCGGGGCTGCCGGGATCAGCGATCCGGATCCCGTGAGCGTCGAGCAGCGTGCCCGTGGCGACCTGGTACGCCACCAGCGAGCGGCGGTAGGCGACCCTGGACTTGAGCTCGGTCAGCTGCGCCGCAGCCAGGTCGTCCTGGATCTGGAGCACCTGAAAGTTCGTCGACAGGCCGTTCTTGAACTTGGTGTGCTCGGCCTCGACGTTGCGCTCGGCCAGGCGGGTCGAGGCGGCGGAGGCCTCGATCGATGCGGCGCTGTCCTCCAGCCCGCGGACGGCCCGGCGAACCTCGCGGATCACCTGCTGCTTGAGCGCCCGGAGCCGGGTCAACGCCTGCTCGTACTCGTACCGGCGCTGCGCCAGCCGGGCCTTCGCATCGTTGTTGCCCAGCGGAACGCTGAACGTCACGCCGAGCGTCCAGTGGGGGAAGTCGAAGTTCCGGAGCTGCTCGAACGCATCGTCGAATCCGCCCGGGAGCGTGCCGATGATCTCGCCCGTCTCGGGGTTTCGGATCGTCAGATCACCGCCGAGTCCAGAAAATCCGTAGGACCCGGAGAGGTCGAGCCGCGGCAGCGTGCCGTTTCGCGCCACCGCCACGTTGAGCTTCGCCGCCTCGATGGCGAGCATCTGCCGGTGGATCTCGGGCCGGCGGTCCAGCGCCTCGTGGATCGCCTCGGCGAGGTCGGGATGGATCGGCTCGATGGCCAGCGCGTCCGTCGTCCGGATCGACGCCGTCCACTCGTCGGGCTCGTCGAAGCCCAGGACGGCCTTGAGGGCGTCCTCGGCGTCCGCCGCCGCGTTCCGCGCGGCGATCAGCTCCTGCTTCCGGGACGCCACGGCGGCCTCGGACTGCACGAGGTCGATCGGGGCGGAGGTCCCGACGCGGACCCGTTCCTGCGTCTCCTCCAGCAGCGTCTTCGCCAGCTCGAGCGACTGTTCCTTGACCTCGACCGCCTTGCGTGCCGCCACGAGGTCCCAGTAGGCGTTCTCCACCTGCTGGACCGTCCCGATCACCGAAAGGACGAACGCCGTGGCGGCCTGCCCCCGGCTGTTGCGGGCGATGACCAGGCCCGCCCGGTTGACCGTGGTGCCGAACCCGTTGAGCAGCGGCTGGTTGACCTGGAGCGACAGGTCGGAGCTCCAGCTCGGGTTGAGGAAAAAGAACGTCGAGTTGGTCTCCTGACGGGTCCACCGGTTGGTCAGGGAGAAGCTCGTTCCGCTCGGGAGTCTTTCCGAGAGGCCGATCCGGAACCGGGTGTTCCGGCCCTCCGTGACGGCCGCGCCGGCCAGTTGCGTCGCAGCGGGGGACTTGGTGTAGTCGCCGTCGACGGCGACGTCGAGCTTCGGATCGAAGACGCCGACGCTCTGGAGGATTCCCGCATCGGCCCGCGCGAGGTCGTACCGGCCGACTTTGAGATCGAGGTTCCGTTCGAGCGCCATGGTGTACGCCTCGTCGAGCCCCAGGGAGAGTGTTCCCCGGGCAGGTTGTACCGCCGACGCCGCCGGTTCGGGCAGGGCGGAGACGTCGAGCTGGGCGTACGCCGCCGGCGCGGCGAGTAGCACGAGGATCGCCAGGATCGGAACGCGGATCGTGTCGGCCACGGAACCTCCTCCGTTCGTCGTCATGCCCCCTGATACGCAGGTTGGCGCCGAAAGGTTTGCCCCGGGTGGTCCCTCCCGCCCGGGTGCTGGCCCGGAGCCGACAGAGTGGGAGAGACAGGGCACCCACGCTCCGGGAACGCCAACGTGGAAGCGCCTCCCCACTGGGCGAACCTTTCCGGAAATGCTCCCACCCCGGCCGTGGGGAACCGGCTCACCGCAGAGCGAACCGGCGGCCGTCCCGGGGCTTGCCCTCCCCTCCGTCCCCGGACCGCCCCCGCCCCACACCGGCCCGGTCCTCGTGGGGTGCTCGATCGCTGGATGGCGGAGGGCTCCGTTGCGGGGACAGTCCCGATCGTGAAGGGCCTGGTTCTCTGAAGCGCTAACCGGAACGTCGCTCCGCTCGTCCCTGGGCGGGCGGGTATGTGGTGCACTACGCGGGAGGGCCTCATCTCGGGCGAAGGGCTGGAGTAGGGGACAGTGTTCTTCTTTCGATCGGTGGGTGGCCCGATGGAGCGCGGGCTTCAGCCCGCAACCTGATCGGCGTGGGAACAGTCCCGATCGTGGAGGGTTCGCGCGGTACCGGTCCCTCGGCGATCGGGACGGCCTTCCCCTCGGCGACCACCATCGTGGTGCCAGGCCCCGGTCGGACGGCCTCCGGGAGGGAGGTGGGGTAGAATGCGCTGCCCGGCGGAGGGAGCCGGGCCGGAGGTTCCATGACGACGATCCGAGTGGCGCACTCGCCGGATTCCGACGACGCCTTCATGTTCTACGCCCTGGCGACGGGCGCCATCGACACGGGGGATCTCGAGTTCGAGCACGTGCTCGACGATATCGAGACGCTCAACCGGATGGCGTTCGAGGGGACGTACGAGGTCACCGCCGTGTCGATCCACGCTTACGCCCACCTGGACGACCGGTACGCGCTCCTCAACTCCGGCGCGTCGATGGGCGACGGGTACGGCCCGGTCCTCGTGGCCCGGGAGGGGCTGGATCCGGAGGCGCTGGCGGCGACGGAGGTCGCGGTACCTGGCACGCTGACCTCGGCGGCCCTGGCGCTCAGGCTCTGGAACCCCGCCCTGAGGACGCGGGTGGTCCCGTTCGACCGGATCATCCCGGCGGTGCAGGCCGGGGAGGTCGGTGCCGGCGTGGTCATCCACGAGGGGCAGCTGACGTACGCCGACGAGGGCCTCGTCCGGATCGTCGATCTCGGCGAGTGGTGGGCCGGGGAGACCGGCGGCCTGCCCCTGCCGCTCGGCGGGAACGTCATCCGGCGCGACCTCGGGGAGCCGCTGATGCGCCGGGTCGCCGCGCTCCTGGAGGCGTCGATCCGGTACGCCCTGGAGCATCGCGAGGCGGCGCTGGACCATGCGCTCGCCTACGGGCGCGGGCTCGACCGGGAGAAGGCCGACCGGTTCGTCGGGATGTACGTCAACGAGCTGACCCTGGACTACGGCGAGCGCGGCCGGCGGGCGGTCCGGGAGTTCCTGGAGCGGGCCCACCGGGCGCGCGCGATCCCGAGGGTCCCGCGGCTGGACTTCCTGACCGGGTGAACGCCTGGGGCGGGCTCGCCGTGACGGTCCACGACGCCGCCGCGGCGGTGGTGTCGCGGGACGGGACGCTCCGGATGGCGGCCGAGGAGCGGTTCGGCGGCCCCAAGCGTGCCGGGGGCTGGCCGGGACGGGCCCTGGCATGGGTCCGGGGTGCCTCGGGCGATCCGGTGCGGTGGGGCGTCTCCTGGAGGCCCTGGGCCGGCCTCCTCGCCCGGGCGGGGCACGGGCTGCCCTCCCTCTCCGCGCCCCGGGCCGGGTTGCTCCTCGCCCAGGCGCTGGCCCCCGTGCGGGCCGGCTTGCCGGTCCGGTGGCTCGCCCACCACCGCTGCCACGCCGCGGCGGCGTTCTGGACCTCGCCGTTCGAACGGGCGGCGGTGCTCGTGGTGGACGCGGCGGGAGAGGGGTGGAGCAGCTGGGCGGGCATCGGGGAGGGGTGGCGGCTCACCCGGCTCGACCGGACCCCATACCCGCACTCCCTGGGGTTCCTCTACGCGGGGATCACGGAGTACCTCGGATGGGAACCGGACCGGGACGAGGGCACGGTGATGGGGCTGGCGGCCCTGGGCGATCCGCCGGAACGGCTGCGGGAGGCGGTCCGCTCCATGGTTCACCCCGAGGGCCCCGGGGTCCGGCTCGATCTCGCGGCGTTCGCCCATCACCGGAGGACGCGGCCGATCCTGTCGGAGGAGGGCGTCCGGCGGCTTGGCGTGCCCCGGCGCGCGGCGGGGGCTCCCGTCGAGCCGGTCCACGCCGATCTCGCTGCGGCCCTCCAGGCGCACACGGAGGCGGTGCTCGTCGCCATGGCGCGGGCGCTCCACGCACGGACGGGTCTGGACGCGCTCTGCCTGGGCGGGGGCGTGGCGCTCAACGGGCCGGCCGTGGAGGCCGTGCGGCGGGAGTCCGGGTTCTCCGAGGTGTTCGTGCCGCCGTTTCCCCACGACGCCGGGACAGCCGTGGGCGCGGCGCTGCTGCTTGCCGCGGCGGACGGCGGCGTCGACCGGGAGGCGCTCCGCCGGGGCGTGACGGCGTGCGGGCCGGGGATCGGCCGGGAGGCCGCCCGGCGGGCCCTGCGCGCCGCCGGCCTCGACTGGACGGAGCCCGACGATCCCGAGGAAGCCGTCGCGGCGGCGCTGGCGGAGGGTGCCGTGGTGGCGAGGGCGCGGGGCCGGGCGGAACCCGGCCCTCGCGCGCTCGGCCGGCGCTCGCTGCTCGCCGATCCCCGGGACGCTGGCGTGCGCGACCGCCTCAACCGGATGAAGGGCCGGGAGGCGTTCCGTCCCGTCGCGCCGGTGATGACGGTGCGCGCCGCGAAACGGTTCCTCGACACCCGGGGCGGCGTGCCGTACATGGAACGGGCGGTCGCCGTCCGGCCCGCCGCCGCGGACGGGATCCCCGCGGTGGTCCACGCCGACGGGACGGCGAGGGCCCAGACCGTCCGGCCGGAGGACGATGCCGCGCTCCACCGGCTGCTCGTCCGCTTCGGGGCGATCGCCGGCGTCGAGGTCCTCTGCAACACCAGCCTGAACGGCCCCGGGGAGCCGATGGCGCTCGACGCGCCGGACGCCGTCCGGACCGCCGTCCGCCTCGGCGCCGACCTGCTCGACCTCGACGGCCTCCTCGCCCGGCTCTGAGACGGGCGGGGACGGCGCCCGGGGGGCCGGCCGCACTCAGGCCCGTCCGGTGAGGTCCCGGGCTGGACCGGCCACGAAGTACCGGTAGCTGGTCCATCCGGGGCCGGCGGAGCGGTTCTCCTCCACGTGGACGAGCCGCCCGCCGCCGCGCCGGACGATCGCCTCGACGGTGGCCCTGGGAACCCCGTGCATCTCGAACGTCTCCGGCGGACGCAACGCGAGGTGGGCCGAACGCAGGAGGTCGAACACGGGGCGCGGGAGCATCAGTTTGAACCGGTGGATCAGGCGCCTCGAAAGGGTGTGCCCGTCGCCGGGAAGGAGCGGATCGGCGGCCTCCTGGAAGACCAGGATCCCGTCCGGGGCCAGGACGCGGAGGAACTCCCGGATGACCCGCCGCGCCGCCGGCGGCGGGATGTGCTGCAACGTCAGCTCCGAGAGGATGAACGCGAAGAACCCGCCGGGGAACGGCAACGGCGGCCGCCGGACCACGTGGAACTTCACTCGCGGATCGTCGGGGCGGTGTTTCCTGGCCAGCCGGACCATGGTCGGCGAGGCGTCCACGCCGTGCACTTCGGAGACGTGGTCGGCGAGCGCCCAGGTCAGCCGCCCGACCCCGCAGCCGAAGTCCAGGGCAGGCCCGTGGACGGGGCCGAGCCCGAGGTCCTCCAGCCGCTGGAGGGTGTGGCGGACGGTCTCCCGTCCGCTGGCGTAGAACGACTCCGGATCCCACCGGTTCCCGCGGCGTGCCGGATCGCTCACAACCCCCCACAACGGGTCGGTCCGCGCCAGCTCCTCCCACCGCTGGTTGGTCCTTTCGGTATCCACGGCCCTCCTCACCGGTCTCGCCGACGGGTCCCGGCCTACGAAGCGTCGCCCTGCCGTGTGCGGCGAACCGGCGCCATGGTACACCCCACGGAGAACGACTTCCGGACATGTCCCCGGATCCACCGCCAAGGGAAAGGCAAGACCTCGTTGGTGCTGCTGAGTCAGCAGGTTAGAATGCAGTTGTGCAGCGACATTCCGACACCAACGAGGTGAAGTTCATGTTAGCACAAGGCGTTCTT
>JAMOVQ010000070.1 GCA_027067575.1 Thermoanaerobaculia bacterium
CCCGTTCATTCAAAGTCGATGACCCGAACGCCCTCCAACGAAGCCCAGGCGGCCGGCAGCGACGCCGCAGGCGGCGCCAGCGCGTCGCACGGGCGGCCCGGGGGGAGCTCGCTCCCACCGGACGCGCGGGCGAGGCGCGCAGCCCGCGCGAAGCGCGGGGGCCGGCCGCCGGTTCACCCGCCGGCAAGGAGAGAGTACGCCGTTCTTCACCTCCCAACCTCCCACCACCGAGACGGCCCATCCCTCGGAGCCGGTTGACACCCCTCGCGGGGCGGACCTATAGTGGCTCCCCGACCGAACGGAGGAAACCCGGCTCGATGATCATCGCCATCACGAACCAGAAAGGCGGCGTCGGCAAGACCACCACGGCGATCAACCTCGCCGCCGCGCTCGCACAGAAGGGGATCCGGACCCTTCTCATCGACCTCGATCCCCAGGCCAACGCCACCATGTCGTTCGTGGATCTCGACACCGTGGACGCCAGCATGTACGACGTCCTCACCGGCGAAACGGAGTTCTCCGACGCCCTCGTCGAGACCGAGACCGACCGGCTGACGGTGGCACCATCGCGCATCGCCATGGCAAAACTCGAAGCGAGCCTGGCCGGCGATCTCGACGCGCCGTTCCGCCTCAAGGACGCCATCGGTGACGCGGCAGACAGCTGGGACGCCGTGATCATCGACACGCCGCCGACACTTGGCCTGATCACCGTGAACGCGCTGGTGGCGGCCGACCACGTCCTCATCCCGATCCAGGCGTCCTATTTCGCGCTGGAGGGAACCGACGACCTGCTCGACACCATCGACAAGATCAAGGGCAGACCGAACCCCGATCTGCGCCTGCTTGGTGTGCTCATCACCATGTTCGACAAGCGGACGCTCCTCTCGCGTCATGTCCGTGAGGAGATCATCGACGTCTTCGACGACCTCGTCTTCGAGACCGTCATCACCAAATCCGTCCGGCTCGAGGAATCGCCCGCACACCGGCGCAGCATCTTCGAGCATGCGCCCGACTCCAGCGGCGCCTACGAGTACTACCGGCTCTCCGAGGAGGTTCTGCAACGTGTCGGCGCGTGACCGCGGCCTGCCATCGCGGCGCAAGATGCGCCACGACCGCCACTTCGTCGAGGAGCTGGCGAGAAGGGCAGGGGAGGGGATCGGCCGGATGGTCCCCGTGGAGCTCATCGCCAGCTCGGAAAACCAGCCGCGCGCCCACCTCGGAGACCTTTCGGATCTCGTGTCCAGCATCGCGGCGCACGGCGTCCTGGAACCGCTTCTGGTCCGTCGGCGGCCCGACGGCCACGGGTACGAGCTCGTCTCCGGCGAGCGCCGGTTCCACGCCGCCGTCCAGGCCGGCCTCGAGGAGGTGCCCTGTATCGTCCTCGAAGTCGAGGACAACCACGCCCTCGAGATCGCCCTGATCGAGAACCTCCAGCGGAAGGACCTGTCGCCGTTCGAGGAGGCCGAGGGGTTCCAGGGCCTCGTGGAGAAGTACGGCTACACCCACGAGAAGGTGGCGGCCGCCGTTGGACGGTCGCGCGTCACCGTGACGGAGACCCTTTCGCTCCTCAAGATTCCGCCGGAGATCCGCGACATGTGTCGGCATGCCGACATTACCGCAAAAGGCATGCTGCTCCAGATCGCACGGGCAGGGGATCCTGCGGCGATGGCCGAGCTCGTCCAGCGGATCGTCGAAGAGCGGCTCGACCGTGGCGAGCTCCGGAAGCTCCGCTCGGCCGACGAGGAGAGCGAGCCTTCAGCCACCACGGATGCCGGAGCGAACGACAGCGAGCCCCAGGAATCCCCGAACGCAACCGGAGCCAGGCGCCGGACCCGTCCGTACACCATCCGGATCGAGGACCCTGACTCCGATCTGCGCCTCTCGCTGTCGATCCGAACCGCCGGCAGCGACGAGGCCGGGCCACCCAGTCCGGAGAAGCTGATCGCGGCCCTCGAACGTCTCCTCGCAGAGTTGCGGGAAAATGGCGAAGAGATCCTGAAATCCCGGAAGGGAAAGGGCGGCAGCACTCCGGAAGCCGACCGAGACTGACCCCGAAAACGAACATTCGTGGTGGCGTGCACGGCCTGATCTGCACGCAGGTTTACATAATATATCTTATCGGACGTTTCGCGCGAACCGCGGGCTGTGGGAAACCTGCGGGTTGTGGAAAACGTGGTGAAAAACCTCCGGTTCCGTCGGAGCCTCAGGCTTGCTCCCTCACCCGGTGGGTCCGCCTGTAGTAGACTGGCAGTCGAACGCGACGGGGTCTGCCGCTCTCCAGATCGCACGAACCGGCGTCGCGATGGATACCCCGACACGGCGGTCATGAGAAACTGATGGAACATGGAAGCCTCACTGGAAACGACACTCCTCCGCCCGCCGCCGGCGTGACGGTGAGGAAGGCGCGCCGGCGCCGGAGGCCTCCACGTCTGCTGCTGGACCGGTTCATCGCACGAGAAATCCTGGGACCGACACTGCTCGGATTCATCGCCTACACATTCTTCCTGATGCTCAGGATCGTCTTCTCGCTCTCCGAACAGGTGTTCGTCCACGGTCTCTCAGGAGGCGAGGCTTTGAGGATTCTCGCCGCGTCGGTCCCCCACGTCATCGTGCTGACGATCCCCATGAGCTTCCTGTTCGGCGTCCTGATCGGCCTTGGAAGAATGAGCTCGGACAACGAGATCGTGGCGCTTCAGGCGGGTGGCGTCTCCCTGTGGCGTATCGTCCTGCCCGTCCTCTTCGTGGGGCTCATCCTCATGGGGGGGAACGCGTACGTGACGCTGCGGATCATCCCCAGGGCAAACCAGGCCCTTCGTGAGCTCAAGGCGCGATACCTTCAGCGAGGGACCGGCCTTGGCCAGATCGAGGCCCGAGTGTTCCACGACGAGTTTCCGAACGTCCTTCTCTACGTGCGGGACATCGACCACAACTCTGGGTACTGGAAGGACGTCTTACTGTTCGACCGTAGCGTGCCGGGAGCGGAGCGGCTCGTCATGGCGCGGCGAGGGCGCCTCGTCACCGGGCGACTCCGGGAGGAGGCGGCGCGGGCTGCGGGCCTCACCGGGACGGACGGGGACTCCCCCACCCCGCGGGCGGTACGGGACCGTGGTCTGGAGAACAACGGAGACAGCCCGTGGCTCCTCCTGGAGGACGTGGTCACCCATCAGTTCGATCCGATGAAGCCGGAATCGTACAAGCGGGACCGGAACCAGATTCAGCTCGTCCGCCTCTTTCCCCCGCAGCGCGCAGGAATGCGGGTCAATATCTCACTGGGAGAGAGGGAGCGGACCACGGCCGCCCTGCTCCGGACCATCCGGGAGGCTCGCGTCGCACGACGGGATGATCCGGAGATGGCCCGGAAGCGACGGTCTGCCGAGGTGGAGCTCCACAAGCGAATCGCCATCCCGGTGGCCTGTCTGGTCTTCGCGCTGGTGGGACTCCCCCTGGGCATCGGATCCCGTTCGACCACACGCGGACGGGGGTTCGTGCTCTCCATCGGCGTGATCATGGTGTACTACGTGATCCTCAACCACGGGGAGCTGCTCGCCCGAGAAGGCCGCATTCCGGCGTGGCTCGGTCCCTGGCTGCCGAACCTCCTTCTGGCCGCCATGGCCCTTCCGCTCCTCGGGAGGATGGGACGGTGGCTCGGCGAACGGCGGCGGTCACGCGGCATGTTCGGCGTTCTCGGTGCACGGATCCGGGATACGGCTCACCGCCTCCACTCGATGCTCCCATCCTGGCGGGAACGGCGGCGGATGGAGGCGACCGGGAAGATCCCGGTGGTGCTCGAGGGCCGCCGCCGGGTGAACCGGTTTCCGGCACTCCTCGACCGGTACCTTCTCATGCGCCTCGTCGTGCCACTGGTCGGGGTTCTCGCCACCACCGTCGGGCTGTACGTCATCGTCGACATCAGCGACAAGATCGACGAGATCGCCAAGCACCATGTGACGTTCGGTGTGTTCCTCGCCTACTACACCAACTTCATCCCGCAGGTCGTCCTCGATGTGGGACCACTGGCGGTACTGATCGCGATCCTTGTCCTCCTGACCCTTCTCGAACAACGGCTCGAGCTGACCATCCTCAAGGCATCGGGGATCTCCATCTACCGGATCGCGGTTCCTATCGTCCTCGTTGCGACGCTGTTCGGTCTCCTGCTGTTCGGGCTCGAGGAGACGGTGGTCCCGCAGGCCAACCGCCAGGCGAGACGGTACCTCTCGATCATCAAGGGTAAGAACCCGGACCGTTCGTACAGCTCGTCGGAGCGTCAGTGGCTGTTCTCCCGGGACGGGACCGCCCTGTACAACTACCTCAGCTTCGACCGGAGGCGGAACGTCATCGTCGGGCTGACGGAGTACCGCCTCGATCTCCCGGCGTTCCGGCTGAAGCAGGTGCTGTACGCCGACCAGGTAGAGTTCGAGAACGGAGGGTGGATTGCGGCGAAGGGCTGGATCCGCACCATCCGGACGGACGGGACCGATCTCTTCCAGTGGATCAGGACACCCTCGGAGGTGGCCATCGCGGAGTCTCCCGACTATTTTGCCCGGGAGTACCGCTCACCGAGAGAGCTTCGGATCCGGGAACTCAGGCACTACATCGTTCGGCTGCGGGAGAGCGGCTACCGGCCCACCCGCCTCATGGTCCAGCTCCACCAGAAGATCACCTATCCCCTTTCCGCGCTCGTCATGGTGCTGATCGGTCTTCCGTACGGCCTCAACCGCCGGGGGGGCCGCCATGTCACACCGATCGTCGGTGTCGGGATGGCGATCATGCTCGGGGTCGCCTACTTCATCCTCGTGGCGATCCTCGGCAAGATGGGCGAGGCGGGAATCCTTCCTCCGGTCGTCGCAGCGTGGTCCCCCATCGTCATCGCGCTACTCTTTGCCATCAACCGGTTCACGACGGTCCGAACCTGACGCTCTCCTCTCTACCGTGCCGGACTGCCAGGGCGTGGAACCGGCGCCGGAGCGGGTGAAGGTCCGTACCACGGAACACAGGATGGTTCCGATTGGCCAGGAGCACCATGGCGAGACCGCGCTCCGGGTCGATCCAGACTGACGTTCCGGTGAACCCCGTATGCCCGAGGGCGAGTGGCGAGAGCGCCGGACCGGCGGAGCATCCCGGGCTCGACGCCAGCTGCCAGCCGAGCGCCCGGTGCTGCTCGAGGCCCGGGGTTCTGTTCTCCGAAGCAAGGCGTCTGAGGGACCGGTCGAGGAGTGTGTCGCCCGCTCCGGACAAGAACTGACTGGCAATCCGGAGCACGGCATCCACGGTGCCAAAGAGACCGGCGTTTCCGGCCACGCCTCCGAGAAACCGTGCGTTGCCGTCGTCCGGGCGGCTCCCCGGCGGCACCGTCGCCGGGTCGAGCCCGAGCCGCTCGAGCTCCGCCCTCTCGGCCGCAGGCCGGAGCGAGGCCCCGGCGACAGGACGGCCCGGAAGCAAGCCGTACCCGATGGAACCCAGAAGGTCCAGGGGATGGACCACACGCCGGAGGAAGAGGGCGTCCAGGGTCTCCCCCATCGCTCGCTCGAGGATCACGCCGAGCAGCAGGAACCCGGGGCACGAGTAGGTGACGGTGGAGCCCGGCTCGTACGCCGGTCCGAAATCGATGAGCGCGCGGACCCAGTCCCCCGGTTCCGGCGCGACGGCGTACAGCGGGACCCATGCGGGCAGTCCAGACGTGTGGGTCAGCAGCCGGACGAGGGGAACCCCCGCGAGCCAGGTTCCACGGGTCTCTCCGAGGTACGACTCCAGCGGCTCGTCGAGACCGAGCCGCCCCTCACGAACAGCCAGCAGGACGAGGACCGTCGTGGCCAGCGGCTTGGTCAGCGAGGCCAGGTCGTAGACCGTGTCGGGATCGGTGGAACGCCCCTCCGGGCCGGCCGCCGTCCGGCCCACCGCGACGTGGTGGACCGTTCCTGGCGTCTCGTCGAGGAACGTCCATGCGGCAACAGCCCCGGGGAAGAGCCCCGCCCGGACCGCACCGGCGAGGAGACGCTCCACGCGGTGCCCGCCCTCCATGGCCACTCCCCTACCCCGCGGACCGCCGGATCGGTATGGGCCGGCCACCGGGATCGACGTTGACGTAGGTCAGCTCTGCCTCGGTGACGCGAACGATCTCGGAGCGGTCGTGATAGCGCGAGGACTCCACGGTCACCTGAATCGTGATGGACGTCCGCCCGGTCCGGACGAGCTCGGTATAGAACGAGACGAGATCGCCGACGTAGACGGGCTCGTGGAAGATGACCTCCTTCATGGCCACCGTCACGAGCCGCCGCGCGCCGTGATGCTTCGCCTCCTCCGCGCCCGCCTGGTCGATATAGGAGAGGATCACGCCCCCGAAGATCGTCCCTGCGGGGTTCGTGTCTCTCGGCATCATCAGGACCCGGATCGCCGGCGTGCGCCCGACGGATTCAGCCATGGTTCGGCCTCCCGCGAAGCAGTATACCCCTCCGCCGGTATCCGCACCGGTACACTGCATCCATGGAGGGGTTCGGACGTCTCGTGCCGCCCATGATCCGCGCCGCGGTTCCGGAACGGATCGTGGCCCACTGCACGTTGCTTGAGTCCTCGCCGCCCCCCTCCCGCGGAGAGGTTCTCGAACGCCTCGCCTCCCTGGAGCCCGGCCTTCGCCTCCTCGACGAGCCGGGCCCGGCGATGGTGCTCCGGTGGCAGCGGACCGTCCACGTGCTCGGCATCGTCCAGCGGCCGGTGGACGAACGGGTCGAGCTGTACGTCACCGGTGGTCCACGACCCAGGCTCGAGCTGCACTGTGCGCCCCAGGGGCTGCACGAGGCCCACGCGGCCGGCATGGGCGGCGTGCTCGCGTTCACCGCGGCGACCGCACTGACTGCCGGGCCGACCGCCGGGATCGCCATGCTCCTTGCCGGAAGCCTCGTCGCGTTCGTCGCCCGGGAACACTCCATGATCGCGTTGCGGCGGCGGCTGGAGACGCTCGTGCTCGATCTGGCCGCGGACTTCTGGCCGGATCATCCTTGCGAGATTGACTCGAATCTCATTGACAATGACTGAACGACCATCACCGTCTCAGTTGCCGTGGCGCTCCCGCGCCATCAGTCAGTGTCCGTTGGCTCGTTCCCCTCGTCCACGGGGAGTGCTCCGTCACCGGCGGGCCCCTCCTCCGAACGTTCGCCCGTCAGTTCCTCGGGCTCCGGCAGATCCTGGATCCGGTCGAGGCCGAAGTGGATCAGAAACTCCTTCGTCGTCCGGTAGAGGAACGGCTGGCCGACGACCTTCTTCCGTCCGGCGACCCGGACGAGGCCGCGGTCGAGGAGGGTCCGCAAGGGCGATCCGGAGTTGACGCCCCGGATGAAGTTGATCTCCGGGAGCGTCACAGGCTGGCGGTACGCCACGATGGCCAGGACCTCGAGCGAAGCCGTGGTCAGGCGGCTCTTCGCCGTCCGGCCGTGCAGCGCCTTGAGGTAGGGATCGAGAGCAGGGTCGGTGACCATCCGCCAGCCGCCGGCGACCTGCTCGATCCGGAGCCCCCGCCCCGTCTCCTTCCACCCGTCCGCGAGCTCGGCCAGGACACGCTCCACCGCCTCCTCGTCCCATGGCTCCGTTCCCACCACACCGGCGAGGACCCCGGCCGGAACGGGCGAGCTCGCGGTGGCGAGGCACGCCTCGAGGATCGCCTCCACCTCCCTACGCTCCATCGCCGGCCTCCAGCACGCGTTCGAGATCGAGTCCCTTCTGCCCGGGGCGGAGGTAGATCTCGGCGAAACGGACCCGCTGCTCCGCCCGGACGCCGCCAAGCCTGACCAGCTCGAGGGTCGCCATGACCAGCGTGACAACTTCTTCCACGTCCGGCAGGGTGTGGAGGTAGGAGAGGAGCCGGACGAGCCGCTCCTCCCGGACCCGCCGGTAGAGGTCCCGCATCTTCTGCTCCACCGTGTGGCGGAGCGGCAGGACCGTCAGGGGCGACGGGTTCTCGATGGCGTGACGTTCCATCACCTCGAGGTACGCCCGCGCCAGCACGCGCAGATCCACGGCCTCGAGATCAAGCTCGTGCTCCTCGACCGCGTCCGGGGCCGCGAGCGCCGGACGCCACAGGCACCGGCGGACCACGTCCTCATCGTGCAGGATGTCCGCGACCGCCTTGACCCTCCGGTACTCGAGCAAGCGCTCCACGAGCTCCTCCCGGGGATCCTCCGCCTCGCCCTCGGCGGGCCTCGGGAGAAGCATCCGGGACTTGATGTAGACGAGCCATGACGCGGTGGTCAGGAACTCCGAGGCGATCTCGAGGTCGAGCTCCTGCATCGTCCTCAGCGTCTCGTGGTACTGGTCGCACAGGGTGGCGATGGGGATATCGTAGATCGACAGGCTGTTCTTCCGGACCAGGTGGAGCAGGAGATCGAGTGGCCCGGTGAACGTGGGCAGCGTCACGGAAAGCGCAGCGAGCCCCTCCGAGGTCCCCCCTCCCCCGCTCCCGGAGGCCGTCTCCGGCGCAGCCGTCATTCGCCGTCCCCAGGGGCCGGGACCCGCTCCCGACGGACCGCCGGTTCCCGGATCTCGGAGCCGTCACCGCCCGGCCACGGTCGCCCCCCGCCCACGGACGGCATCTCGCCCTCGTCCGGCTGGGACAAACGGCCCGTGACCAACCACTCCCTGGGAACCAGGTACGGATCCATCCATCGCCTCCGCCGTCATTGTACTCGAACGGGTACGGCGGGCCGGGGTCTCGACCCTCTCGTCGGTTTCGTCGAGACCGTGACGGACGGCGAGGTTCACGGCGACGCCATGGACGTCCGGCCCGACCCCGAGGTCGCCCTGACGTTCTTCCAGATCTCGTTCGACGAGGAACGGGTTCCGTCCGGATCGCGCATAGGAACGAAGTGGGCCGGGCGGCGCGGTGACCATCCCGTCGCCGGGCCTCGAATCCGGTTCGGACACGATGGAGCCAACGGCCGGACTTGAACCGGCGACCTGCTGATTACGAATCAGCTGCTCTACCAGCTGAGCTACGTTGGCGCGACGGGGAATCTAGCATCCGAGCGGGCGTTTGGCAAGCCCCCCGGACCGATGTTCCGGACCCGGCGCAGCGGTCCAGTGGACGCCGTGTTCCGGAGGCGGTACGCTGGCCGCCGTGCACGTGGGCGCCTGGCAACTCGTGGTGCTGGCCGGTGTCGGCACCGTGGCGGGGTTCATCAACGTCATGGCGGGCGGCGGCTCGCTCCTGACCATGCCGGCCATGATCTTTATGGGACTTCCCCCCGCCACGGCCAACGGCACGAACCGCGTCGCCCTCCTCGTCCAGAACGCCGCCGTGGTGGGCGAGTTCCGCCGCCTCGGCTTCTCCGACGCGAGGACCAGCCTCGGCCTCGCCCTCTGCACGGTCCCCGGGGCGGTCGCTGGGGCCGTCGCCGCGGTCCGGGTGGACCCGCTGACGTTCCGCCGGCTCCTGGCCCTCGTGATGGTCGGCGTCCTCGCCGCCGTCCTCGCCCCCCGGCCACGGCCGAGGGCGGGCCGCCCCAACCGCCTCGCGGCGCACCTCGCCATGATCGGCGTCGGGTTCTACGGCGGGTTCATGCAGGCCGGCGTGGGGTTCCTGATCATCGCCACGCTGTACCGCCTGCTGGGCCTCGGCCTCGTGCACATCAACATGCACAAGGTCTTCATCATCATGGTCTACACCGTGCCGTCCCTCGCCGTCTTCGCCGCAAGCGGCGACGTGGTCTGGCTCGTCGGCCTCGTCCTCGGCGCGGGCAACGTCCTGGGTGGCTGGGCCGGGACGCGGTTCCAGGTAGCGCGGGGCGAACGCGTCGTCCGGATCGTCCTCGTGGCGGCCGTCCTGGCCATGGCCGCCCGCCTCGTCCTCCCCTAGCACCCCGCCCGTACGCGTTCTGGTAGGCTCGTCGCGTGACAGCCGCGAACCCCCTGCCGGCGGACGGAACCGACTTCCGCGAACGGTGGGTCCCGACGGCCCCCGGTGTGGCGTTGCGGCTGCTCCAGTGGACACCCCGCCGCGAGTCGTCCCCTCCCCTCCTTCTCGTCCCGGGATGGATCTCCGGGATCGGGAGCTGGACCGCCGTCCTCGAGGCCGTGATCCCCGACCGGCGCGTGGTCGTCGTGGAGACCCGCGACAAGCCGAGCGCCCGGTTCGAACGGCGGCTCCGGGTCCGGGAGATGGGGATCCCCGCCTTCGCGGAGGACCTCCTGGCGGCCGCACGCGCCTCGGGAATCGCGGGACCGGACACGGTCGCGTTCGGCTCCTCCCTCGGCGCCACGGCCATCCTGGAGGCGATGAAGAACGACCGGCTACCGGTTGGCGGTGCCTTCCTCGTCGGGCCGAACGCCCGGTTCCGCACACCGTGGTGGGGCCGGCCCCTCCTCCTGCTCCCCCCAGCGGTCTACCGTGTGGCCCGTCACCTCGCCGTCCTCTACATCGAACGGTTCCGGCTCGACCGCGAGAAGGAACCGGAGCAGGCTGCCCGCTACCGGAACGCCATCCTCGGCGCGGAACCGCGCCGCCTGATGCTCTCCGCCCGCGCCCTCGCGGACTACACCGTCTGGGACCGCCTGGAGACGGTCGCCCGTCCCGTCGCCGTCGCCTGGGCGCCGACCGACCGTCTCCACGAGGCCGACGCCATCCGCCGTATCGTCGAGACCCTCCCCGACGCCCGTCCGATCCCCTGCCCGTCGAACCGGTTCATGCACTCGCGCGAGATCATTCCCCACCTCGACCGGTTCGTCGGCTCCCTGCCCGCCGGTGCACACCGTGCTCCAGCGTAAGGACGAGAAGGGGACAGTGTTGATCAATTGGAGACCCAACCTGTGAGCGGGCAGCGGGACGCCGCGGACCGTTTCGAGACCGCCGACGTCGCAGTCCTTGGCGTCGCGCACGCCGTACACGACACCTACACCGCGTTCCTCTCGCCGCTGATCC
>JAMOVQ010000071.1 GCA_027067575.1 Thermoanaerobaculia bacterium
GCCCGGATCATGGTGGCCAGGGTGCGGGCCTCGGAGGGCAGGACGAACGGGGAGATCGAGGCGAGGTCCTCGTCGAGGCCGCCGTACACCTCCCGGCCGTCCCGCAACCGGACCACCACGCCGGACACCAGCCGTCCGGCCAGGGCGTCCACCGTGCTCCGGGGGATCCCCGTGTCGCCGGAGACCACGGCCTGGAGCACGAGGGCGGTGGACTCGAGGTCCATGCGCCCCGCGGCCCGGGCCAGCTCGGCGGCGTACGCCGGGTCCAGGGAGCCGAGCCGGGCCAGAGCGGCCAGCGCCCAGGCGCGCTCCATGAGCTGGGCGCCGGAGAGGAGGACCCGGGAGTCCGACCGCAGGGCGTGCAGCAGCCCGTCGCGGAGCCGGCCGAGCAGCGCGCCGTCCACGGGGTACCCGGCATCGCGCGCGTCGGCCAGGAAGATGGCGGTCCATGCGGTCAGGGAGACCGAGGGCGCCGCCCCGGGCCAGTAGGCCACGTACCCCCGCTCGTCCACCACGCCGGGGAGGGCGGCCAGGGTGCGGTCCAGGGCCTTCCGCAGCTTGGGATCGCCATCCCCGGGCCGGAGGGTGTCCATCAGCCGGCCCGCGGCGATCAGGCCGCGGGCGCGGGCGATCCGCTGCTCGGTGCAGCCCAGCGGGTAGCGGATCAGCGTTTCCATGGCCCCGGCCATCCTGACGGCGCCCTCGTGGGCGGCCAGGACCACGTGGCGCACGGCGGCCCCGTCCCGGACCGGGCCCGGCACGGGGTCGAGGGTGAGGGTGCCGCCCGGCTCGAGCCGGAGGATCCGGGCGCGGACGGACGGCGTGCGGTCGGGCAGGAGGGGGAGGCGGGCCTCGAAGGCGTCGGAGGCGCCGTCGGCGAGGCGCTTGACGGCGGCCTCGACGACGAGCCGCTCCTCGACCTTGCCGGGATCGGCGGCGGGGACGGTGACGGGCGCCTCGATCCGGACGGGGGCGTTCTCCTCCAGCGTGCAGTCGCGCCGGACGGTCCGCGCCCCGGGACCGGTGCCGATCCGGAACTCGGCCCTGCCCGGCCCGCCGGGCCCCTCCACCACGCGGGCGACGGCCACGGCGGAGAAGGTGTCGCCGGAGCGCACGAACCGCGGCAGGGCGGACTGGACGATGACGGGCAGCCGGACGGAGAGGACGGCCTTCGCCGAGCCGAACCGTTCCATGCCGCTGGCGGCGGTGGCCCGGACGGCGAAGTCGGTCAGGTTGTCGGGCAGCGTGACGGAGACCGTCGCCGTGCCGTCGGGCCCCACGGGGATCGAGGGGTTCCAGTACGCCACCGGCCTGAAGTTCCGGCGGACCGTGGTCCGGTCGAGCAGCTCCTTCCGGGCCGCCCCCTCGCCGCCGCCGGGGTTCTCGGTGAACGGGATCCAGCCGAAGGCGAGGTTCCGCGTGTCCACGATGGAGACGAGGGAACGCATCCTCCGCAGGAAGGTCTTCAGCGGGTCGAGCGTGCGTTCCCTGCCGAGGGCGAGCACGGCCCGGTCCACCATCCACAGGGCGGCCCGTCCGGCCGTGGGCCGCCCGCCGGCCCCCGTCAGGCGGATGGTGACGGAGACCGTGGCACCCGGCAGGGCGGTCCGGGGCAGCTCCAACTCGAGCCCGAGCCGGTTCGCCGTGGGCTCGACCTCGATCCAGCGCGTGGCCGCGAGGGTCGTGGGCCTGCCGAGGTCCACGGAGGTGCCGGGGACCGGGGCGGTCCCTTCCAGGCGGCCGCGCATGAGGACGAAGTGGACGGGGATGGCGGGCGCCCAGGAGGGCTCCACCGGCAGCCGCAGGGTGGCCGTGCCGCCCTCCACGTCGAGCCACCGTTCGGAGGCGCCCGCCGGCGTCTCCACCACCGCCAGCACCCGGCCCGACTGGAACGGGCTCTCCACGACGAACGTCGCGGTCTGGCCGGGCTCGTACCGGTCGCGGTCCGTGGCGACCCGGAGCGTCTTCTCGGGCGGTTTGGCCCAGCCCACGGGCTCGGAGCTGGCGGCGTACAGGTCCACCGCCACGGTCTGGGCCCGGCCCATCCGGTCCCGCGCCGTCAGCCGGACGATCCAGACCCCCGAGTGGGGGAGGTCCAGCGGGACGGTCACCGGCTCGGCGGCGCTCGTGACCGTGGTGGTGGCCACGGGGGTCTCCACGACGTCGGTGACGTACCGGGCGGTGCCGGTGGTGAAGTCGCCGGCGCGCAGGTAGGAGTGCCACTGCCGCTCGATCAGCGTGACCTCGACCTCGCGGCCGGCCACGGGCCGGCCGTCGCCGTCCACCACGACGATCCGGGGCTCGAGCCGCTCGCCGGGCTCGAGGAAGCGGGGGGCGGCGAGGCCGAGCACGAACGGCGGCACGGCCTCCACGCGGCGGGTGGAGGTGACGGTCTGGCCGTCGGCCCCGGTCACCGTCGCCTCCACCACGTAGGTCCGCGGCTGGGCGGTGGGCTCCAGCGTCGGGTCGATGGGAAGCACGGCGGTGCCCTCGTCGTCGGTGACGTCCTGGCGCTCCAGCCGTCCGGTGCTCTCGAACCGGGGGCTGCCGGAGTACCGCGAGTCCGACGAGAAGAGGAACCCGTCCAGCGCCGGGGGCGACCAGTCCAGGGGGAACTGGGTGACCCGCCAGGCGACGGGCAGCCCCGCCGCCCGGCCGCCGGCGTAGTAGCGGGCGCCGAGCCTGACCTCGAACGGGGCGTCGAGGGGGGCGCGGTCGGGCGCCGACAGGATCACCTCGAACCGGGGGATCCGGTACGCCTCGATCCGGAACGCCACGGCGTCCGAGACCCAGGAACCGCCCGTCGTGTGATCCTCGGCCTCGATCCTGACGGTGTACCGCCCGGCCGGGGCGTCCTCCTCGTCGAAATCCTCGGAGAACGAGGCCACGTCGTCGAGGGCGACGGGGTGACGCCACTCGTACTCGCCGGGACCGTCCACCACGAGCTCGAGGGCGTCCAGTTTGGGGGCCGTCAGGACACCCCCGTCACGCAGGCGGACGTAGCCCAGCACGTGCACCGGCTCGCCGGGACGGTAGACCGGACGCTCGGTACGGAGGTGGGCCAGGTGTTCCGAGCGCGTGGACGGATCCGGCTCCTGCATCAACGACGCCTCGAGCCAGCCGCCGGACCCCTCGAGCCACGCGCCGTCCTCGAACCGCTCCGGGAGGTCCCCCGGGCCGAGCACCAGCGTGTCGTCGCCGCTCCGGACCCACACCCGGGCCAGGCCGCAGTGGCGGCTCGGGTTCGCATCGAACGCCACGCGCCCCTCGCCGTCGGTGGTGCCGGACAGCCAGCGGGTGAACCCGTCGGGACAGACGGCCTCGGCCACGACCCGTGCACCGGCCACGGGCATGGCGGTGGCGAGGGAGGTGACGTACACCCGCGCCCGGCCGGGCTCGGCCACGGTGGTCAGGGCGAGGTCGGTTGCCTGGACCCGCATCCACTCGCGGGAGGTCGACCCGCCAGGCTGGCGCATCCCCAGGAGGAACGTCCCCGCGGGGTGGGGCGAGCCGATCCGGTCGAGCAGCGCGCCGATGTCCAGGCCGAACGTCCCGGCGGGCCGGTTGCCGCCGAACGGGAGGTCGAGGAACGTCGAGACGGGGGGCGAGCCGAGCGCGATGATCCGCTCGGCGATGGCGCCGGCGTCGGGTTCCCACGCCTCCTCCCACGGGCCGGGTTCCTGGCCGGGGCCCGGCGGACGCACGGCGTCGTCGGTGGTGACGGGTTCCTCCGGGAACGGCCAGAACCCGCGGTCCAGGGGATCCACGCGCTGGATGCGGAGGTCGAGCCGGTCCCGTCCCCGCCCGGTCACGGGAACGGTCCGGGGGCCGTACCGCTCCACGATTCCGGCGGCGCACTTCCACCGGAGGAACGGCGGCCGCGGCGGGAAGAGCACGAAGAACTCCGACGGCGCCTCCATCTCGAGCGGGCGGCCCAGCCGGTCCCGGAGCGGGACGGGCTCGAGCCGGACCCGGTAGAGCACGTCGTCGGCGAAGGCGCCCTCCACGGTCAGCGTCCGGCCGGTCAGGGTGTACCGGAGGTCCTCCACGGGCGGGGTGATCCGGACGAGGTTGCGCCCCTCCACCGGGCCGATCGCCTCGGGCTCGGCGGTGAACGCCACGACGATCCGCCGGTCCGGGCCTCCCCGGAGCGCCTGCTCGCGGGTGGCGCGGGTGCCGGCGGGGGAGATGGCCAGGCGCACCCGGGGCGGGCCGGCCTCGGCGATCCGGAACGGCGGTACCGTGGCGAACCGGATGGTGGCGGCCGAGCCCTCCACCGTCTCGTCCAGCGCCAGCCGGAGCCGGACGGTGGCGGCGGTCCCGCCGGGGATCGGCTCGTCGAGGATCACGGCGTACCGCCAGCCGTCACCGTCGCCGCCGCCCTCCAGCGGCTTGACGTGGAACGCCTCCGGGGGCACGCGGCGGACGGGCTGGCCCGTGGCGCCGGGCAGGTCGGTGAGCTCGATGGCGACCATCCGCTCGAGGTCCCGCGCCTCGAGCGGGACGGGGAAGGTCAGCACGATCCGGGAGACGGGCTCGAGCCCCGTGGCGCCGTCCGCGGGCTCCGATGCGGTGGGCGGCGGCAGGAGCGAGACGAGCCGCACGGTGGTGGGGCCGGCCGTGACGGTGTAGCGGGCCAAGGGGCGCCACGGGTCCACCGGACGGAGTTGCAGTGTCCGGGCGTCGATCCAGCGGGCGCCGACGGGGTGGGTGGGCTCGATCCGGACGTACCGCCCGGGCCGGGCCTCCGGGGCGCCGGCGGGTCCGCCCACGGGGCCGGGGAAGAACACGGTGATCGGGTCCCACCGCCGGAGGAACCGGTCCGGGACCACCACCGGGCGGGTGGCCGCCGCCGCGGGCCGGGCGACGGTGCCCGGGGGCGGCAGCTGGGCTCCGGCGGGAACGGCGGCGAGGGCCGCGGCTGCGGACAGGGTGGCGAGGGCGGCTTGGGCGCGGTTCATCGGATCCTCCCGGAAAGTTCGAGGTAGTGGCGGACGGTCTCCTCCGGCGGGCCGGACGGCGGCGGGACGAGCCCCGCCAGGGCGGGACGCACGGTGGCGGCGCCCGGGCCGTCCTGCCGGATGAGCAGCAGCCAGGGCCCGGGCCCGAGGGTCCGCAACTGGACGATCCCCTCCCCGGCCGGGCGTCCTTCCCCGTCGAGCAGCACCGCCTGCACGGTGTCGGGCCGGGCGGCGACGCCGATCCCCACGTCGGTCTTCCGCGGGACCTCGAACCGGAAGCACACGGCCTCGCCGGGGCCGAGCGCCACGGGGTCGCCGAGCCCCTCGCCCGCCTCGACCACCGGGGCCGTCGTCACCCGGACCTCGGCGGGGAGACCGGGGAGCAGCGACCGCACGGCCAGCACGGCGCCGCCCGGGGGGAGCGGGACGTGGCGGGGATCGTCCCCGGACTGGACCCAGGCGGTGCGGCCCGCCGGGCCGTCGAGGCGGGCCGCGCACCCCGGCGGGACGGTCACGGTCACCACCGTGGCGGCGGCGTTCTCCAGCGCCACGGCCAGGGCGGCGCCGTCCGCGGCGACCCGGCACGGCGGTGCGCACGGGACGGTCCGGGCGGACGCCTCCACGAGGGCCGAGGCGGGGGAGGCCGCCGGCCCGAACCAGGCCACGGCCGGCCCGGGGCCGGCCTCGAACCAGAGGGCGCTGCCCTCCGGCGGGGCCGGGACGGCGGGACCGGAGAGGGCCCACCCGTCCGGCGTCACGACGAGGGGCGCGTCCCGGGCGCCGGCCACGGCGAGCACCCCGTCGGCCGTTCCGTCCACGTGGAGCCGGACGGTGGCCGGCGCCGCGGCGGGCCGGGCGGCGGGCCGGTCCGGCGACACCCCGGCGGGCAGGCCGTCCGGGGGGAGCAGGCGGAGCGTGGCCGCGGCGGGCTCCCCGCCGGCGGGCAGGAGGAACAGCGCGTCGAACGCCCCCGCCGTGGCCGTGGCGGCGGCGTCGTGGGCCGCGGAGACGGTGACGAGGCCGTCGCGCGGGCTCGAGAACGCCGCCGCCACGCCGGGCCCCGTGGCCAGGGACCAGCCGGCCGGTCCGCCGGGCAGCTCGAGGACGAGCCCCTCCGGCGGCACGACGGTGCGGTCCACCGGGCCCCGGAACGGTCGCGCCGCGGGCGAGAACGGGCGGCGGGTCACGGTGACGGTGCCCCCGGTCCCGGCCTCGCCGAGCCGGACGAGCAGCCGGGCGGCGTCCGGACCGAGGACGAGGACCGTTCCGGAGGCGGCGGGCCGGCACGAGGGGAAGCCGCCCGGTTCGGCGGCGAGGAGGACGGTCCCGGCCGTGGACGTGGCCTCAACCACCGACGGGCCCTGTGCGGGCTCGAGGTCGAGGGTGACGGTCCGGCCGACGGGAACGGGCACGGAGACGGTCCCGCCGCCGAGGGCAAGCCGCCGGACCTCGGTGGTCACGGGGGAGGGCGTGGCGATCCACAGCGTCCCCGTGGCCGAGGGCACGAGCACGCCCTCCACGGGCTCCAGCGGCGCGCCCCGGCGGTCCGTGGCGCACAGGCCGGGGAGGGGGTTCTCCAGGACGAGGACGCCGGGGCCGCCGAGCTCCACGAGGGCCAGGCCGGTCCGGAACGCGCCGCGGACCGGCGGTGCGGTCCTCAGGACCCGCGGGCCGTCCCCGAGGGAGACCGTCCGCGGCTCGGCGGAGGCCACCGAAAGGTCGAGGCTGCCGTCGGCGGGGACGGTGGGCCACACGCGGAGCCGGACGGGGTCCGGCCCGGTGGCCACTTCGAGCGACGGGGCGCGTCCCGCCCGGCGGGCGACGGTGCGCCACCGGCCGCCGTGCCTGCGCTCCAGGGCGAGGGTCAGGGACCCCGGTCCCGACGCGGAGGCCAGGAGGACGTGCCCGCGGGGAACGTCGACGGGCACCACGTGGACCGAGCCGTCGGCCGGCACTACGAGGTGGTCCGGCGGGTGGATGGCGGGGTGGGCGCGGGTGGCGCAGAGGTCGAGGGCGATCCGGACGGTGCCACCGGCGCCGCCGAGCGGCTCCACGGTGAGGGTGTGGATCCCGGCGTCCAGGGGGAGCACGAACCCCGGGTTCCAGTCTCCCGGGCGGTCGTCGGAGCGGGCAAGGACGGAGCCGTCCGGGCCGTGGAGCACGGCGACGGTGTCCACCGTGCCGAGGGTGTCGATGGCCACGACCCCCCGGGGCACCCCCAGCGTCACCGTGGCCGGAAGGGCGACCTCGCGCCGCATCCCGGGCAGGATCGGCTCCGGCTCCACCGTGACGGTATAGCCGAGGCGGTCGTCGGGGACGGCGGCCCGGACCTCGAGCCGGTACGTGCCGCCCTCGGGGAGCGTGCCCTCGTACGGACGGCCGGGGGCGATCCGCTCCGCTCCCTCCACAGCCGACCCGCCCGGTCCGAGGAGCCGGCCCGTGACGCCCCCGGTCAGCCCGATCCGCACCGGGACGGGGACGGGGAGGTCGAACGTCCAGACATCGGGCGTGCGCTCGCCGCCGGAGGCCGGCTCGCGCCATGTGTGGCGGAGGGTCCGTCCGAACGGGATCCGGTGGGGACCGTGCCCCTCGAACGACGGCGGGCCCTCGACGGGCTCGAGCACGACCCGGACCGTCCGGTCCCCTCCGGCGGGAAGCAGCACGAGGGCGAGCTCGCCGGCCTCGAACCGCCGCTGGAACCGGGCCGGGCCACCCACCCGCTCCAGCGGCCAGCCGCCGGCGTCCTCGAGGCGGCAGGACGGCGTCCCGGAGGGCGAGAGGGCCTCGAGCCGGTACCGGCCCGCCGAGGGGATCCGCACGGTGAACCGGGCGCCCCGCCACGCGGGCAGCCGGAGGTGGCCGTCGCGGCCGGGGGCCACCACGCCGCCGTCGAGCGGGTCGTTGCGGACGAGCTCCACGCCGCACGGTCCGGCCGAGGAGCCCAGGGTGGCCACACGGAGCCCGTAGACGCCGCTCTCCAGCGCGGCGGCGATCTGGAAGTTGTACCCCGGTCCCGAGTCGTCGTCCTCGAACCGCCCCGCGCCGGTCCGGTCCTGGAGCAGCCCCGTGGTGTCCAGGAGGCCGGTGGAGCGCGCGATCCAGAAACCGGCGCGGTCGACCTCGATCAGGAGATCGGCGTGGCCGCCCCTCGCGATCTCCAGCGGCATGGGCGGGGCGCCGGGCTCCAGGCGCGGGAGGCGGGGCCGGGAGTCCAGGGCCGCCCGGGGGAGCGGTGGCAGCGGCGTGGTCTCCAGCCGCTCCACGGGAACGGCCTCGAGGGAGGCCAGCACACCGTGGTCCGGCGGGCCCGACAGGACGAGGGTGTGGCGGCCCGGGCCGAGGCGGAGGTCCCGCGCGGGCGGCTCCCCGTCGGCCGAGAGCGGCACGGGGTCGCCCTCCTCGGTGGTGGCGCGGACGAGGGATGCCGTGGCGAGGGTGACCGGGACCTCGAGGCGGTCGCCGGGTTCCAGCAGCACCGGGAGCGCCCCGGCGATGTCCACGGGCCGGCCGCGGACCAGGACGCCCGTGACCGCGCCGGGGATCGTGCCGGTGACGAGGGTGAACGGGCCGCCGCGGGAGGCGTCGAAGGCCGGGAACTGGACGCCGAGGCCCGAGCGCACCGGCACGAGAAGGGGGAGCCCACCCGCGGGCGGGGCGGCGGTGTCGGCCCGCACGAGGGCGAGGCGGGGTTCGAGGATGCCAGGGGCCTCCGGGTACAGCGTCAGGATCGCCAGGCCCTCGTCGAGGTCCCAGGAGGAGCGGCCGGGCTCGGCCCGGGGAGTGTGGTACCCCCGGCCCGAGGGCGTCGGGAACGGTTCGATCCGGGCCACGGCCCGGGCGTTCCCGGGATCGAGGGCGTACCGCCCGGCCCGTTCGATCCAGAGGAAGATGCCGACCGGACCCGGGGCGTCGAACCGCCCCGACCACGGGCGGTCCGGCCCGACGACGACCGCCTGGGCGGCCCGGGGCCGGCCGGACCGGTCGAGGATACACGCCGTCAGCGGCGCCCGGTCGGCGGGAAACCCCGTGCGGAAGGCGGCGACCCAGCTCGAGGAGGGGGCCTCGAAACGGGTGTCGGTGTCCAGCGCCTCGAGAAGGTACGGCTGGCCCGCCCGGCCGCGCACGGTGACCACCACCGGGACGTCGCCCGGGCTCACCGTGGCCACGGAGACCGAGGGGACCCGCGTCTTCGGGCCGATGGCCGCGGAGTCGAGCACGGCGGTGTCGAGCCCGTCCGGGTCGAGGACCGTGGCGGCCAGCTCCAGGGGGGTGGGGGCGGGCAGGTCCACGTTGACGAGGTCGGTCTCCGGGGCCACGAGCCACCGGTCGATCCCGGACGGCCCGATCCTCAGGCGGCGGCGGTCCGTCGCCGGGAGCGGGGGGATCCCGAGGCGGAGGTGGAGCGGTTCGTCCGCACCCCCCGCCGCCCACGGCTCGGCCGGGCCGCCGGAGGCCGTGACGAGGTAGAGACCGGGGGAGAGCGCCGCGACGATCCGGCGCACGCGCAGCGGCCGGCCGGCGATCGGGTCGACGGTCCCGGCCTCCGGCTCGGCGGGCTCGAGCCAGACGCCGTCCCGCCAGAGGCGCAGGTCGGAGAGACAGCGGCCCGCGGCCTCGAGAACCACCGGCGGTCCGTCCTCGCCGACGCGGAGCCACCAGGAGCGCTGGCCCGTCTCGCCGAGCGTCGTGGCGACGGGCCGCAGCGGGACGAGCTCGGGCAGGGGCTCGGCGTTCTGCTCGGCGTACGGTGTGACCGCGAGGGTGGCGGTGCCGGTGGCGTGTTCGTCCCCGCGGGTCCGGAGGAGGTACCGCCCGCGCTCGAGGAGCACGTCGAGCCGCCCGTCGCGCTCGCCCGGCACGCCGTCCGAGGCGCCGGGCCCGGACATCCGCCGCACCAGGGTCAGGGCGACGCCCTGGGTGCTCGACACCGTGATCGCGTACCGGCCGAACCGGGCCACCCGGAGCTCCACGGCGGCCTCTCGCGAGGCCGGGACCTCGGCACGCTCCAGCACCGCCGGCGGACCCTCGGACGGCGCGAGGAGCTGTGCCGGCGCCGGCCGGGCCGCGACGCAGGCCAGGACGAGGGACACGAGGAACGTGAGGCGACCACTGGAAGACGACCGCATGGGGGACCTCCTGGAAACCGTTCCCATTCTGCCGCGGCCGGTATCCCCGGTCAACGGCCGTGTGCCCACCGGTCCCGGTTTGGGGGCGAACCGGCGGCCGGCCCCCGCGCTGCGCGCCTCGCCCGTGCGCTCCGGTGGGAGCGAGCTCCCCCCGGTTCGCCCGTGCGACGCGCTGGCGCCGCCTGCGGCGTCGCTGCCGGCCGCCTGGGCTTCGTTGAAGGGCTTCGAGTCATCGACTTTGAATGAACGGGGCCGCGAGTCTCGCACCCCGGGACCGCCCCCGCCGCGGTCGCTTCGTCGTCACGACCGCCAGGTCAGTTTCTCCTCGCGCCCTTGCGGGAACGGCCCCGGGGCACGATCCGCGCGGCCCCTCCTCGTCACGGCGAGTGGCGGTCGCTGGCCGGGCGCCGCCTGCGCGGCTTCCCCGGGTCGCTCCGCTCCCCGGGGCCGTGGGGGCGTGGGCGCCCCGGCTCCTGCGGCTCGGGCTGCACCCCGTGGCGACGCACCGGTGCGCCGTGTTACTCGCCGCCTTCGGCGTCGGTGACGGTTTGGGAGACCGGACGGTCGTAAGCCGTCCACCCGCCCTCTCCGGCCCTGACGGGCCTGCGACCCCCTCGGCAACGACCGTAGACCGGTCTCCCTGCACCGTTCGACCCCTTACCCTTCCCCCACCCAGCCCCCCTCTCGGGCCAAGGGGTCTGCGCTCCCGCCCCCGGCACGCCTCCACGGGGCTTGCCCTCGCCTCCGTCGCCGGACCGCCCCCGCCCCCACGCCGG
>JAMOVQ010000072.1 GCA_027067575.1 Thermoanaerobaculia bacterium
CATCCCTCCCCCCTGCCGGTTTCCCACACCTCCACACCCCCGACGACGACGATCCCCATTGATGAATCGGAGGAACCAACCACGCTTGACTTGTTATAGAGGACACTGAAAACAAGGGACACTGTTCATCTCGACGATCCGGCGAGGAGGGAAGGAACGCTTGGGCGACGGAGAGGGTGGGCGGGAGCCGGGGCGGTGGGATGGTCCGGTCAGGACCTCTCGGTGCGATCCTTCTCCAGGAACCGCTCGATGAGGCGGGCGAACTCGGTGAAGTCCCCGAGCCCCGTATCGAGGAGCCGGCTCACCACCGTCAGGTCGACGTCGAGGTATCCGTGGACGAGCACGTTCCGGAAGCCGGCGATGCCACGGAACGTCGATGCGAACTCGGCGGGCACGATTCCGAGCTCTGCCAGGGCGTCGATGGCTGCTGCATAGTCGGGGACGTCGCGGCCGCTCGACACGGCAAGGTGGGTCGCGAGATCGATGGCGTTCTGTGCGCAGAGTTGCAGGCCGCGTTCGATGGCCCAGGCGAGGTCAGGGTCGGCCGCCAGTTGTTCGGCCGTGGTGCCCCGGTGCCGTTCGAGGTTCGCCACCGCCCGGCTCAGCGCCAGGAGATGGCGGCGAAGGACCTGCGGGTCCGGTCTCCCCGGACTCACGATCACGAGCGGCCTCCATCCCTGGCCGTCCTGGCAGCGGTCTCGATCTTGGCCAGATGCGGCAGGTAATCGAAGTATCGGGAATAGGCCCGTGCCTCCCGGGTCGTGGTGGCACGCAGGTCCCGGGAGAACAGACGGATGCCATCCCGCAGCACCCGGTGGTACAGGAGTGGGGGGGCGTCGTTGAGGACGACGACGTCGATCCGGTTGGTCTCGAGTCGAGCCATCAGATGGGTCGTCAGGTCGGCGCGGTACCCGTAGGGGGTATCGGGACAGAGGTGTTCATCGACGTACACCGCCACGTCGATGTCGCTGCGGGCGTGGGTCTCGCCCCGGGCCACGGACCCGAAGAGGTACGCCTCCAGGATCTCCGTCCGCGGCTCGAGCGCGGCCGCGATTCTCCGGGCAAGAGCCTGCGGATTCACACCTTGGGTGTCCATCGCCACAAGCATACACCAGTGGTCTCGGGGCAGGGCGCTCGGCTTGTGGGGGGGCGCTCTCGGGGGATTGGCAGAACGCCGGGAAGATGGTCCTCCGTCTGTTCGCGTTCGGGCCTGGTTCCAGCGGGGGGGCATGGCATCCGACGTGGGCCAAGGCACCGCCAGACTCGTCGCTGTTCTTCGCGTCGTCTTGGCCGATCGTCTCGAACTCCGATCGTACCTCCGGCAGCCCGTCATGTCGCCGTCCATGGCTGCGGGGTCAGCCCGAAGATGGCCGCGGGTCAGGGCGAGGGGCCCCACTAATCGGCGAACGGGTCGGGCGACGGGACCCCGAGATCGGGGAGGTCGAGGTCCGGTTCGGTGAGGATGCGTTCGATGCGGTACGGATCCAGGTCGTCGAGGGCCGGTGGGTCCTCGAGCGACCATGGGTCGGGGAGGCCCTCGGGAGGAAAGGGGAGAAGACGGTGGACGGTCTGCCGCGCGTTCTGACGGCGGAGGAGCTCCTGGAACTGCCTGCGGAGGCGTTCCTTGGCCTTCCATGTCTCCAGTACGGAGGGGGGCGGACTGGCCTGGCGGGGACTGCGGGTCCGGTGAGTGGATGGGGCATGGTATCCGGATCGGGCGGGGGAGGCCGGGTGGTCCATTGACTCGGAGATCATCCCGCACGTCCGCTGGATGAGGGCTACGAGCAGGAAGAACATGATCCTCGCGAAGAAGATGCCTACCTGTTCGAGCGTCTCTCTGGTGGTCTCGGATGGACGCCAGGTGGTGCGTTGGGGTGCGTTTCCCACGCCTGCGGAGGACGGGGGTGGGGCCTGCTGGCGCGGGGGAGCGGCCGACGAGGGTGCGGCAGCCGGGGGAGGGGTGGAAGTTCGCGGGGGCGTGGAACCGGGTCGAGGAAAGAACGGGTCGAGATGGCGGCGGCGGGCGTCGCGGATCGTCGCGTAGGCGGCGTTGAGCCTCTTGGTTCGTTCCTCTGCCAGGACCCGGAGCCGTTCATCCCCGGCGTGACGGTCAGGGTGCCACCGCCTGACGAGCCTCCGGTACGCGCTCTGGAGCTCGGCGCCGGAGCATCCGGGCGCAACCTCGAGCGCGTCGTAGGCCGCCTTCAGGATCGATGGTTCGGGGATGGTCATCGTCGTCGCTTCCTCCGGGTGGGCGTCTCACTGCCAATGGACGGGATGTTCTCAGTTCGGGCGGGAGAGCCGCTCCCGGTCCTTTGACACCATGTACCGCCGTACGGTTTCGAGGATCGTTCCATTGGCACCTCCCTTCGTCTTCGCCTCCCAGGCTCGGCCCCCGTGGGGCCCGATACGTTCCCCGGATCGGCCGGGAGCGGCCATGACTGCGGGGTGCGTGGCCTCCTTCCACTCCGATGAGCCGGCAGGCCCAGCCCGGCGGTCGGTTGCAGGATCCAGGGCGCCGGCGTTGCGGATTGGGTGATGACGAAGAAGGAGCCGGGAACCGGCTCCTGACGAGGTAACCCCATCGTGGTAAGAACCGAGCGTGTCCTGCCTGCCGTCCGCGGTTCTCGTCGTTTGGCGGGGGCTCTCAGTGTTTCTCGGCGGCGTGGGGTTTCATGCCGTCGTCAAGGACGAACTTGACCACGATGTTCGTGGTGACAGGAATGGGTGTGTCGCCCCGGAGAACCGGTTCGAACTCCCACGTCCGGACGGCGTCCACCGCCGCCTCGGTCAGGCCGTGGGAGGCCGGACGGAGGACCTCGATATCGTGGACCTTCCCGTCGGCGCCGATGAGGCATTTCAGGATGACGGCGCCCTCGGCCCCCGCCTTGACCGCCTCCTCGGGGTACTCCGGCGCGGGTGCGCGGAGCTTCCTGGGTCTGGGAGGTTCCGCCTGGGGATCCGCCCCGGACGGGTCGGTGTTGGCAGGAGCGGTCTGTGTCCTGGGTTCGGGAGTGCGAGCTCGGACGATGATGTGGCCGTCATCGCGGGAGAAGGTGGCCCCGCACTGGTCGACGATGCGCTCGAGCACCTGGTCCCACGGTTCGTTCTCCACGTCGAGGGTGACGGTTCCGCTGATGCCGGGCTCGATCAGGATATCCGTGTTGGTCAGCTTCGCGAAGACGCCGAGAATGTCGTTGAGGTCGGCATCCTTCACGTGGAGCGCGATCGGCTCCGCCTGGGTCGCGGTGGGGGCCGGCGCCTGGCGCGCCTTGAGGAGCGGCGTCAGGCCCAGTGCGACGAGAACGAAGGTCGCGAGGGCCAACCTCGCACGGCGGGTCATCGGTGGGGCGATGTCGGATTGTTGGAACATCGTCGTGATTCTCCTTTCGAGGGGGACGGTGCGGGCGAAGCAGGTGGTTGCAACGCCTCGGTGTTTTCCCAAGGCGTTCGCCCGGACGCTTTCGACGAGCGCCATGGCGTAGTCGTGCCGGCGTTCGGGAAACAACCGGACGACGGTGGCGTCGCAGAATGCTTCCTCGCTCTCCCTCAGGCCACGGATCGCGAGCCAGGTCCCGGGGTGCCACCAGTAGACGGCTGTGGCCAGGAGCTCCAGCCAGCGGACGAGGTGGTCCCGGCGCCTCAGGTGGACCAGCTCGTGGAGGATGATGGTGTCCAGCTGGGCGGGCTGGAGACGGGCGACGAGGTTCTCGGGCAGGATTAGGAGAGTCCGGCGGAGACCGCCCCAGAGCTGGGGGGAGGATGCGCCATCGACGATCAGGGTCTTCGGAACGCTGCGGCAGCCGAGGGTCGCGGCGAGATCCCGGACCCGGTGCTCCATCGCCGGCCCCACGGGGCGTGCCGTTCGCAGCGTCCGCAGGAACCTGCGGGTGCGGAGGACGAAGAGCCCGACGACCACGACGGTCCCCGGCAGCCAGATGCCGAGGGCGAGCCGAACGGGCCAGGAGATGCCGGCCGGAGCCGTGGCAGGAGCGGCCATGAGGGGAATGAGGGCGTGCGTGGCGCTCGCTGTGCCGGACCGAGGGCCGTGGGCCGCGAGAACACCGAAGGTGACGAGGGGCGGCGCGAGCAGCCGCGCTAGTACGGCGAGCCAGAGTACGTGGAGCGCAGCCGGGTTCCGGACGAACCGCCGTACTGCGAGGACGAGAAAGAGCAGGAGCGCGGCCAGGAGTGCGTTGCTGAGACCGAGAACGAGAACGTCGGGGATCATCGGCATCATTCGTCCTCTTCGTGCGAAGCGCGCTCGGAGAGCCGCTCGACGAGACGTTGCAGGGCATCGGCTTCCTCCGGAGTGGGGTTGGTCAGGCGGGTGAGGTGCGAGAGAAGGGGCGCGAGGGAGCCGTCGCACAGCTCGTCGGCGATCTCGCGGAGGCGCAGGGACAGGAGGTCCGATCGGGTCACTGCGGGGGAATAGTGGTTCTGGCGGCCTTCCCGCCTGCGGTGGACGTACCCCTTCTGGTACAGACGGTCGAGGAGGCTCTGGACGGTGGCGTACTGCGACCGGGTCGGCCGCTCTCCGTAGAGGTCCTCGGAGAGCTCCCGGATCGTGGCGTTTCCTCGCTCCCACAGGCGTCGCAGGAGCCGGAACTCGGCGGGCGTGACGTCGCGCGGTGTCGGGGCCATGCAGTCCTCCTCAGGCGATCTGTCTGATGCAATGTAAGACACGGCGTCTGAGTTGTCAAGGGGGTACCCCTGAGAAGGGGACACTCCCCATCCGGCCGCCTTCTCTTCGTTACCACGATCCGATCGAGATAGGGAGTGTCCCCATTTCTGGCTGGGTTCCGGAGGAGCACACCGAGGGAGTTCCTCGCAGGTTGATGGACGCCCTTCCGTGGAACGGGAGGGGAGTATCTCCGTGGCGAATCATCCGCCGGGGCGGAGGACGGTGTAGGGGACGGTCTTCCTCCGATCGTCTGGCCGGTGTTTCATCGTGGGGCGGCTCCGTGGGATGAAAGAAGGCCGCCTCGCTCGGGAGGCGGCCGTGGGAATCGGTGAAGCGGTCCTCAGCGCCGGCCGCGCCGCTGCTTGCGCTTGCGGAACTTCGCGATCAGGTTGCTCATCCACAGCGCCACGGGCGAGGCGATGAAGATCGACGAGTACGTTCCGACGATGATCCCGACGAGGAGCACGAAGGCGAAGGTGTTGATGACGTCGCCGCCGAACAGGTACAGCGAGATCACCACCACCAGAGTGGTCCCCGAGGTGATGATGGTTCGGGACAGGGTCTGGTTGATCGAGAGGTCCATCACCTTTTCGAGCGGATCGGTCCGCTTGAGCCGGAGGTTCTCCCGGACCCGGTCGAACACGACCACGGTGTCGTTGACCGAGTAGCCGACGAGGGTCAGCAGCGCCGCGATGGTGGGCAGGTTGATCTCCCGCTGGGTCAGCGCCAGGGCCCCCAGGGTGATCAGTACGTCGTGGAACAGGGCGACGACGGCGCCGACACCGTAGGGGAGCTGGAACCGGATCCAGATGTAGACGAGCATCCCGAGCAGGGAGAACAGCACGGCGAGCTTGGCTTTCTTTCGCAGGTCCTGGCCCACGGTCGGCCCGACGCTCTCAGCGCCAAGCATAGAGAACGCCCCGGCCTTGCAGTGCGCCTTGAGGTACGCCTTCGCCGCATCGCTGAGGCCCTCGATGGTGTCGAGCTCGTCCACGGAGCGGAAAATTCCGTGTTCCTTGCGGTACGCGGCGAGCGCCTCGGCCATCGGCTTGTAGTGCTCGGTCCGTGTCTCGATGTCGCCGCCGACGCCGTCGGGGTCACCGGAGACGAGGAGCTCGGTGACCTCACGCTCGCCGCCGAGGTTGAGGTCGAACTTCCCGTCCTTGCCGTTGAATGCGGCGTCCAGGGCGTCGAGGATCGGCTTGGTGAAGTCGCCCTCCTTGCCTCCGGGGTTCTCCACCCGGATCAGCACCTCGTGCTTTTCGGGCTCGTCGAACCGCTGGACCACCGGCTCGCCCAGGCCCGTCGCGGTGATCACTTTCCGGATCTTCGCCAGGTCGGGCTGGTCGGCGAACTTGAGTGTCACCTGGGTGCCGCCGACGAAGTCGATGCCCAGGTTGAGTCCGGGGCCGAAGAAGATGTACGCGAGCCCGCCCAGGATCAGCAGGCCGGAGATCGCGCCCGCGATGTGGCGGTACTTGAGGAACGGAATACTGGTCTTCTTGATGAATCGCATCGCTGCCCCCGCCTAGATGCTGAGCGACTCGACCCGGTCCTTGCCTGCAAGGACGAGGTCGTAGATGGTGCGGGACACGAACACCGCGGTGAACATGCTCGCGAGGATTCCGATGGTCAGGGTGACGGCGAACCCCTTGACCGGGCCGGTGCCGAACTGGAACAGGAACAGTGCGGCGATCAGCGTGGTCAGGTTGGCGTCGAGGATCGTGCCGAAGGCGCGGGAGAACCCGACGTCGATGGCCGACTTGACCGTCTTGCCCACCTCGAGCTCCTCTCGGATCCGCTCGAAGATCAGCACGTTGGCGTCCACCGCCATGCCGATGGTCAGGATGACGCCCGCAACGCCGGGCAGAGTCAGGGTGGCCCCGAAGTACCCCATCGCGCCCATGAGCAGGAGCAGGTTGAGCAGCAGTGCCACGTCGGCGTTGAGCCCGGACAGCTTGTAGTAGACGAGCATGAACAGCATGACCGCGATCAGGCCCGCAACTGCGGCCCGGATCCCGCGGACCACCGAATCGTGGCCCAGCGACGGGCCGACGGTCCGCTCCTCGAGGTACGTGATGGAGGCGGGCAGCGCACCGGCGCGGAGCACCAGCGCAAGGTCCTCGGCCTCCTGGATCGTGAAGCTGCCCTGGATGATCCCCTCGTCGCTGATCTGGCCGCGGATCACCGGGGCGGACATGACCTTGCCGTCGAGGACGATGGCCATGGAGGTTCCGATGTGGCTCCCGGTGAAGTTGGAAAACTTCTTGGCGGCCTGCGGGATCAGGAAGAAGTCCACCGCCGGCTGGCCGTACCGGTCCTGGCTCCGGCGCGCGTTCCGGAGCTCGCGCCCCGAGACGATGGCGGCCTTCTTGACCAGGTAGTACTCCTTGCCGATCACCTGCCCCTCGAGTCCCTTCCGGTCGCCCGTCAGGATCTCGGTGCCCGGTGGCGGCGTGCCTCCGAACTTGGCCAGCAGGCTCTGCTTGTCCGACGCCGGCCCCGCCACGACCTCCTTGAGCTCGAGGAACGCCGTGTTGGAGATCAGCTCCTTGACCCGGCCGGGATCGTCTACGCCGGGGAGCTGGACGAGGATCCGGTCGCTCTCGAGCCCCTGGCGCTGGATCACCGGCTCGGAGACGCCGAACTGGTCGATCCGGTTCCGGATCGTCTCCAGCGCCTGCCGGACCGCCTTGTCCCGGATGTCCCGGACCACGTTGTCCGGGAGCCGGAACGTCCAGACGCCGGCCCCCCGCTCGACCTTGAATTCGGGCAGGTACCGGCCGACGATCTCGTTGAGCTTGGCCGTGTCGGTCTCCGGCGGCACCTCGATGGTGAACAGGTGCTCGTCCGGCTTGACTTCGGCGCGCCCGAGGGTGATCCCCTCGTCCTTGGCCTGGCTGACGAGCCGTTGCAGAGCGTCGTCGAGCTCGGCCTTGAGGGTGTCGTCGGTGTTGACCCGGAGCACCAGGTGGATCCCGCCCCGGAGGTCGAGCCCGAGGTGGATCTTCTCCTGGGGCGGATACATCGCCCAGACGGCGAGACCGACCACGACGAGGATCAGTCCCACCCGCCACATCAACCGCTTGTCCACGTTCGCCTCCTACGGTTCGATGGCCGACGGACCGGCCAGCCCTGCGATGGCGCTCTTCGCCACGCGGATCTTGACGTTCTCGGAAACCTTCAGGAGCACCGTCTTGTCCTCGACCCCGGCAATGGTCCCGTAGATCCCGCCGGTGGTCACCACACGGTCGCCCTTCTTCAGCGCCGCGATCATCGCCTCCTTCTTCTTCTGCTGCTTCCTCGCCGGAACCATGACGATGAAGTAGAAGACCGCGAAGACGAGCACCAGTGGCACGAGCGAGACCCACCCGGCCGATCCCTGTGCTGCACCCATGTCAGGAAACCTCCTCCCGGCACGCGAGGCCGCGCGCCGCCAGCGCCGCGTCGCGGTACTCCGACCAGCGGCGCGCCATGATAGCCTCCCGGGCCCCGCGCATCAAGGAGACGAAGTAGGTCAGGTTGTGGATCGTCAGGAGCACCACCGACGTGGCCTCCCCCGAGACGAAGTAGTGCCTGAGCGCGCCCCGGCTGTACCGCCTGCAGGTGGGGCAGGGGCAGTCCGGGTCCAGCGGCTCCGGATCGTCGCGGAACCGGGCGTTCTTGATGACGAGATCGCCCCGCGAGGTGAACACCTTGCCCGTGCGCGCCGACCGTGTGGGCAGCACGCAGTCGAACAGGTCGACCCCGCAGTCCACGGCGTGGAGCAGGTCCTCCGGGTAGCCGACGCCCATCAGGTACCTCGGCCGGTCCTCCGGCAGCATCGGCGCCGCCATGGCCACCGCCTCGTGGAGCGCCTCCGGCGGTTCCCCCACGGCCAGGCCCCCGATGGCGAAACCGTCGAACGGGTGCTCCACGAGCCGCGCCGTGCAGGACGCCCGGAGCTCCCGGTCGAGCGAACCCTGCTGGATGGCGAAGATCCCGCCCTGCCAGCCGTGCTCCCCGCGGCGCTCCGCCTCCTGGAGCGACCGCACCGCCCACCGGACCGACCGGTCCACGGACTCCCTCGCCCTGGCCGGGTCCACGGGGTACGGGAGGCACTCGTCCAGAACCATGGCCACATCCACCCCGAACCGCGCCTGGAGCTCCACGGCCGACTCGGGTGTCAGCCGGTGCCGGCTGCCGTCGATGTGCGAGGCGAAGGTCACGCCGTCCTCGTCCAGCCGGGCTCGTTCCGAGAGGGAGAACACCTGGTAGCCGCCCGAGTCGGTCAGGATCGGCCCGTCCCACCCCATGAACCGGTGCAGCCCGCCGAGCCGCTGCAGGACGTCGACCCCGGGCCGGAGCATCAGGTGGTAGGTGTTGGCCAGCACCATCCCGGGCGCGATCCGCTCGAGCTCCCACGCGGCGAGCCCCTTGACCGTCCCCGCCGTGCCAACGGGCATGAACGCGGGCGTGGCCACGGGCCCGTGGGGTGTTTCCAGTACACCGGCCCGGGCCGCCGATGAGGGATCGCGGCGCTCGACGGCGAACGGCAGCATCACCGGTCGCCGGACGTTCCCGCTCCCATCGTCCGGACCGTGACGTCGGGCGGGAGCTCGAGCTCGAACCGCCCGTCGGGGATCGGTGCGTCCACGCGGAGGTTCTCGAACCGGAAGGTTGTACGGTCGCCGTCCGGTTCCTCGTACTCCACGGCGATGGGCAGCAGGAGCTTCCGGTCGACCTCGAGCACGATCGTCCGGACGCGCCGGGCCACCTGCCGGGAGGCGGGCTCGAGCCGGATCTTCCACGGGGCCGCGTCTCCTGGGTCGGTGACGGCGAGCCGGAACAGGCCCAGGAGCTCGTCCAAGGGACGGGTCCCGACGAGGAACTCGAGGAAGCGGCGGCGCCGTTTCGGAACCCGTGCCCGCTCGAGGGTCCGGTCCTCCGGAAGCCAGGTGGAGAGGACGCCGTTCCGGAACAGGACGACCATCGGGCGGGGTGTTTCGTACTCCCAGCGGACCGTGTCGGGCGCCCGGAACCACAGCCGTCCCCGGGAGGTTTCCGGCTCGAGCAGGAGCGCGCTCCGGCGCTGCTGGACGAACCGGGCCTCGAGGGTCCGGACCGACCGCTGGCGGGCCGCGATCCGTGACACGAGGTCGTGGACGGCTTCCGCGTCCAGCGGGGTGGCGGTCGTCCCCGCGGTCGTCAGGGCCGCCAGGGCGAGAACGGGAACGGTGAGTACGGTCCAGCGCACGGCGCACAATCTAGCACAGCGGGCCGTCCTGCCGTACGCGCTACAATGCCCGGCGGAGGAACGATGAGCGACCAGAAGCCCCACCCCGGCCCCCCGAAGATGACCCTGGCGCCGGACGTCGCCATGGGCCTGTACTCGAACTTCGTCACCATCGCCCACAACTATTCGGAGGTCCTGCTCGACTTCGGCCGGACGCTTCCCGGGCGCGAGGATATTCCCGTGGTGGCGCGGATCATCATGACCCCGTTTCAGGCGAAGCAGCTGCTGCGCGCCCTGACCCACAACCTCCAGATGTACGAGCGGAGCTTCGGTCCCATCCAGGACCCGCCCGTGCCCCCGGGAGGGGTCACGGCGCCGGGCTCGAGCGACACCAATTGACCGGTTCACCGCGCATCAGGGGGGTGGAGGGGCGATCCAGCCGCCGCCGAGGACCTCGTCGCCGTCCGAGAAAACGGCGGCCTGGCCCGGCGCGGGCGCCCGGACCGGCGCAACGAAGCGGACCTCCAGGGTTTCGCCGGGTCCGGGCGAGACGACGCACCGCTCCCCGGCGTGCCGGGCGCGGATCCGGACGGTGCAGCGGAGCGGGAACGGTGGAGGCTCACCGGCGAGCCACGACGGGTCCGTGACGAGGATCCGGTCTCGCTCCAGGGCCCGGGCCGGCCCCACCGTCACCGCCGCCGTCCGGGGATCGAGCGCCGTGACGTAGACCGGCTCGCCCGCGGCGATCCCCAGGCCGCGCCGTTGCCCCACCGTGAACCGGTGGATGCCGCCGTGGTTTCCGAGCCGTTCGCCCCCGGGCCCGACAACCGGGCCGGGACGGATCCGGCCAGGTAGCTCCCGCTCCACGAGATCCGCCACGCCCGAACCGGGGGGCACGAAGCAGAGCTCCTGGCTCTC
>JAMOVQ010000073.1 GCA_027067575.1 Thermoanaerobaculia bacterium
GGTTTCGGCCGGGGGGTCGGTCGGTTGGGGGACAGTCCCGATCGTGGAGGGCTTGGTTCTCTGGAGCGCCAGCCGGAACGTCGCTTCGCTCGTCCCTGGCTGGGCGGGTGAGTGGGGCACTGGGTGGAAGAGCCTCGTTTCGGCCGGCGGGTCGGTCGGTTGGGGGACAGTCCCGATCGTGGAGGGCTTGGTTCTCTGGAGCGCAAACCGGAACCTCGCTCCGCTCGTCCCTGGGTGGGCGGTGAGTGGGGCACCAGGTGGGGATGCTTCGTTTCGGCCGGCGGGTCGGTCGGTTGGGGGACAGTCCCGATCGTGGAGGGCCTGGTTCTCTGAGGCGCCAATCGGAACATCGCTTCGCTCGTTCCTGGGGCGCTGCGGGAGGGGAGCGCGTCGCGGCTGCTCGTGTGGGTGCCAAGGTCCGGGGCCGTGGCAGTGATCCGGATCCTGCCCGCGCCGGTGCGGGTGCCGGGGGGCCTCCTTCACCTCCGCTGGATCATCCGCCACAGTATCGCGGGGACCTCGTCGAGGAGGGAGAGCTCTCGTACCGTCTTCTCCGGGTTCACCACCCGGGAGGCGAGAAGGAGCAGGAGAGGATGTCCAGCTCCTTCTCAGAGCCGGAGACGACCCGTCAGTGGTCGACACGGCCCGTCCCTCGCCCTCGACGATTTCGTGGGGACCGACGCGGCGGCCCGGACGCCGCCACGGTCTCTGGGTGTTCCTGGCCGTTCCTGTGCCTGGGTTGGTGTCGGGACCATTGGTTGGCCGCGGGGGAGGGGAGGAGCTACATTCGTGTACGGAGGGAGGGAGTCGTGGACATTCCGGAGACGATGCGTGCGATGGTGCTCGAACGGACCGGGGAGCCCTTGGTGGAGAGGAGGCTGCCGGTTCCGCGTCCGGGGCCCGGCCAGCTCCTGCTGAGGGTGCGGTACTGCGCCGTCTGCCGGACGGACCTTCATCTCGTGGACGGTGAGCTGCCCGACCCGAAGTTGCCCGTCGTTCCAGGGCACGAGATCGTCGGGGAGGTCGTGGCGGCGGGGGAAGGCGCGACGCGGTACTCGCCGGGGCAGCGTGTCGGGGTCCCGTGGCTGGGGTGGACCTGCGGCGAGTGCCGTCACTGCCGCGAGGGCCGCGAGAACCTGTGCGACCGGGCGAAGTTCAACGGTTACACACTGGACGGCGGGTTCGCCGAGTACCACCTGGCGGACGAACGGTACGCATTCCCGCTGCCCGAGCGGTACGGCGATGCCGAGGCGGCGCCCCTGCTGTGCGCCGGCCTGATCGGGTACCGGACGTGGCGCCTCGCGGTGGAGACCACGCCCATCGTCGACCTCGGGATCTACGGGTTCGGGGCCGCGGCCCACATCGTCGCCCAGATCGCCCGCTTCAAGGGACAGCGGGTGTTCGCCTTCACGCGGCCGGGCGACGAGGAGGGCCAGACGTTCGCCCGCCGCCTCGGGGCCGTCTGGGCCGGGGGCTCCGACGAGCTGCCCCCGCAGGAGCTCGACGGGGCCCTGATCTTCGCTCCGGTCGGGGCCCTGATGGTGGAGGCGCTGAAGGCCGTCCGGAAGGGCGGGGTGGTGGTCTCCGGCGGGATCCACATGAGCGACATCCCGTCGTTCCCGTACGCCCTCATGTGGGAGGAACGGGTGCTGCGTGCGGTGGCGAACCTGACGCGCCGCGACGGCGAGGAGCTGATGGCCCTCGCGCCCCGGGTGCCGGTCCGGACGGAGATCGAGGTGCTTCCGCTGGCCGCCGCCAACGAGGCCCTGACGAGGATCCGGGAGGGCCGGGTGGAGGGCGCGCTGGTGCTCGACTGCCGGTGACGGCAGGGGCGTGGGCCGGACTCCGGTCGGGGACGTGGCCCATGCTACAATCCGCCGCCTGACGGGAGGGATTGCGATGCGGCGTTCGATCTCCATCGGTGTGGTTTTCATCCTGGCGGCGGCCGTTGCGGGCCCCGCGTTCGCGGGCAAGGTGGGCTGGGTCGAGGTCGAGAAGGTCCTCAACAAGGTCCAGGAGGGCCGGCTCAAGCTCCGGGAGCTCGAGGAGTGGGCGAAGCCCCGGCGCGAGAACCTCCAGAAGATGCGCGAGCACGTGACCGAGCTCCACCAGAAGCTCGCGAAGGAGCGCGGGGTCGCCTCGGAGGACGCCTTGGAGAAGCTCCAGAAGCAGACGGTGGACGCGGGGCGCCGCCTCGAGGACGCGACGCGGGAGTTCAAGCGGGACTTCGAGAAGAAGCAGAACGAGCTCCTGGCAGGCGTGGCCCAGAAGATGCGGCGGGTGATCGAGGACTACGCCAAGGCCAACGGGTACGATGCCGTCCTGATCTTCAAGCCGAGGACGATCATCTACCTCTCCGACACGGCCGACCTGACGGACACCATCATCAAGGAGTACGACCAGCGGTTCCCCGCCAAGCTGAGGACCTCGGACCAGCTGGGCGACATCGGCGGCAAGAAGAAGCACTGATGGCCGTGGAACCGCTTCCGGAAGGGGCGCCGGTCCCGGAGTTCGAGCTCGAGGCCGACGACGGGAGCGTCGTCTCGTCGGGATCGCTCCGCGGCCGGAGGGCCGTGCTCTTCTTCTTCCCGAAGGCGATGACGCCCGGATGCACCACCGAGGCGTGCGGTTTCCGTGACGTCTTCGGTGAGCTCGAGGCCGCCGGCGCCACCGTGCTGGGGATCAGCCACGACTCTGTGGAGCGCCAGCGGCGGTTCCGCGAGAAGCACGGACTGCCGTAC
>JAMOVQ010000074.1 GCA_027067575.1 Thermoanaerobaculia bacterium
CCGGACTGGACAGACAGGGCGAGCGAGGAGCGCAGGACGGGAGAAGGTGTGCGCGGATATGGGGGTGAGGAGGCGGTGGGGGTGGCTGAGAGGGTGGAGATTGAGTGAAAGAGGCAGACAGGGGCCGTTGGAGGTATCAATACGGTTGGAGCATTGAAAAAGGGAGTGTCCCCAGTTCTTCTGATTGATCGTCGGGTCGGAGCGGTGGCCACCCGGGCTGGGCTGGCCTACGTATATAGATCGAGAACCGCCGCCGTCACGCTGCCCGGTGCCTCAAGCGGCAGGAGATGCCCACAACCGGGAACCTCGACGAGTTTTGCGCCGGGAATCCGCTTTGCGGCCTCCCGTGCGTATTCCTTGAACCCTGGCATCTCCTTCCCGCCCACCATGACCGTCGTCGGAACATCGACCTCACCGAGGCGCTCTGGCACCGTCCAGTCGCGCTCGACGTGGTCCCTCGCGGTGGCGAGGTACTCCGCACCGGGAAAATCTCGCAGGATCGGTTCGAGCTTCTCTCGCACCCCTGGCTTCGCGAGGGAAACCGCAAAGAGGGGACTCGCCGCCCACGGTCCTTCCATCGCCGCCCGGATCCCCTCGGTCCGTGCGACGCGGGCCACCTGCTTGATGTTCTCGAGAAACCGCGGCTCGAAGGGACGATCCGGCATGACCGGTGCAACGAGCGCGAGGTGCGAGACACGCTCGGGCGATTCGAGAACGAGCTCCATCGCGACCGCCCCTCCGAGCGAGAAGCCGACGACGATGGCCTCTTCCACACCGGCCGAGTCCAGAACGGCCCGCATGTCGGCCGCATGATGCGAGATGTGGTATCCACTTCCCGGCATCGAGCTCCGCCCATGTCCCCGGAGGTCCGGCCGGATCACCCGGAGCCCTGCCCCGACCAGCCCCGGCACCACGTCGTCCCAGACCCGATGGTCGAGCGTGTGACCGTGGATCAGGAGCACAGGGAACCCATCTCCCTCGTCCCCGTAGAAGATCTCGATCTCGCCGTTCTTCGCCTTGCCCATGGTCCGTCCCTCCTCCGGATCAGAGTATGCCACGGTGCCGTGCCGTTCGGAGAGGGTGATGCGAACAATGTCACCGTGCCACGTACCACCGATGCCCATGCCAGCCGAGCACGGCTGACCGTTCATGGAGAGTATCCCCAACTCCTGCCGGCCAATCGGGGAGTATCCCTTCGGGGAGGGGGGAATGACAGGATGGGAGGTGTGGGTTATCCTCCGCGAGAATGGAGGCGCCGATGGCACCGACACGGAGCGAGATCGATTCAATCCTTTCCACCATCGAGGTTCCAGGCGGCAACCTCGTCTCGACCGGCATGGTCCGGGAGGTGGAGATCGAGGGCAGCACGGTCCGTGTGGCGCTGGTCTGCCCGGCGGCGCTGGCCGCCTCGGCGCCGAACATCAAGGCGACGGCCGAGCGCGCGCTGCTCGCGGACCCGGGTATCGACACCGCGGAGGTGACGGTACGGGTGATGCCGCCCCCGCAACAGGTCCAAGGAGTCGCATCCCCCCAAGACGACAGCTGGAACAACCGTATCCGCGGCGTGCGCCACGTGGTCCCCGTGGCCTCAGGCAAGGGCGGCGTGGGCAAGTCCACCGTCGCCGCAAACCTTGCGTTGGCCCTCGCGAGGAAGGGCCGGAAGGTCGGACTCCTCGACGCGGATATCTACGGCCCCTCGCAACAGCTGATGATGGCGCCGGGCGAGCAGCCCATGGCGAATGACCAAGGTAAATTGCGCCCGGTGGAGGGCCCCGGTGGCGTGAAATTGATGTCCCTCGGCCTGATCATCCCGGCGGATCAGCCGGTGATCTGGCGCGGACCGCTCCTGATGAAGGCGATGGAACAGCTCGTCGGCGATGTGCTGTGGGGCGAGCTGGACGAGCTCGTTGTCGACCTTCCGCCCGGCACGGGCGACGTGGTGATCACGCTGTGCCAGAAGCTCGACCTCGCCGGTGCCGTCATCGTCACGACACCCCAGGACGTGGCCCTGATCGACGCCCGCAAGGCGCTCCACATGTTCCAGAAGATGGACGAGCCCGTTCTCGGGATCGTGGAGAACATGGCGGGGTTCACCTGCCCGAAGTGTGGCCATACGGAACCGATCTTCGGCGAAGGCGGCGGGAAGCGGACCGCCGAGGAGCTGAAAATCCCATTCCTGGGCTCGGTCCCCATCGATCCGGCCATCGTCGTCGGCGGTGACAGCGGCCGCCCGGTGGTCGAGGCGCGGCCGGACTCACCCGCCGCGAAGGCGTTCCTCGGGCTCGCCGACCGCGTCGCGCTGGCGCTGGACGCCCGTTGACTCACGCCCGGCCACGGCTGCGGGCGCCGGAACGACCCGGCCAAGACGAACGGCATCGAGCTGGAACGCCCCTGACGACGGGACGCTGGGGGGCGGACTGCTGATCTATCGAGGCGCCATGAGGAATCGGAAGGAAAGGGACCCTGTTTCTCCTCTCAGTGTCTATCGTTGAATAGAAGAGTGTCCCTTTTACTCACTCGGCGGGAGGGCGTTCTCTCTTGCGTGCCAGAAGATCAAGAGTGTCCCCTTCCAACGTATCCGTCCGTCGCGGCGGGATGTGAGAAAAAGAGTGTCCTATTCTTGTGCCGAGGAACGCAGGGCGGGACCCGCGGGTCCCGCCCTGTTGTCCTCGACCCCGGATGGGGGGTACTCAGTTCCC
>JAMOVQ010000075.1 GCA_027067575.1 Thermoanaerobaculia bacterium
CTTCGCCTACCCGCTGGAGGACGGCGGCGAGATCGTCGTCTCCACCACGCGGCCCGAGACGATGCTCGGCGACACGGCCATCGCCGTCCACCCGGACGACCCGCGGTACCGGGACGTGGTGGGGAAACGGGTCCGGCACCCGTTCCTCGACCGGACGTTCCCCGTCATCGCCGACGCCGAGCTGGTGGACCCGGAGTTCGGGACCGGCGCCGTCAAGGTGACGCCGGCCCACGACCCCAACGACTTCGCCACGGGGCTGCGCCACGGGCTGGAGTTCATCTCGATCCTGGACACCGAGGGCCGGATCAACGCCAACGGCGGGCCGTTCGAGGGGCTCGACCGGTTCGAGGCCCGGAAGAAGGTCCTGGAGGCGCTCGGGGAGAAGGGGCTGCTCCGGGGCGAGAAGGAACACACCCTCTCCATCGGCCGGTGCCAGCGGTGCGACACCGTGGTGGAGCCGTTCCTCTCCGAGCAGTGGTTCGTCGATGCGAAGCCGCTGGCCGAGAAGGCGCTCCAGGTGGTCCGCGACGGCGAGATCGAGCTGATCCCGGACTTCTGGGTGGCCACGTGGGAGCACTGGCTGGAGAACATCCAGGACTGGTGCATCTCCCGGCAGCTGTGGTGGGGCCACCGGATCCCGGCGTTCACCTGCCCCGACGGCCACCTGACCGTCTCGGAGGAGGACGTCGAGATCTGCCCGGAGTGCGGCAAGCCGGTGGAGCAGGACCCCGACGTCCTGGACACCTGGTTCTCCTCGGGGCTGTGGCCGTTCTCCACCCTGGGCTGGCCCGACGACACGGAGGACCTGCGGACGTTCTACCCGACCTCCGTGCTGATCACGGGGTTCGACATCCTGTTCTTCTGGGTGGCCCGCATGGTCATGATGGGCTGCCACTTCATGGGCGACGTGCCGTTCCGCCAGGTCCACCTGACCGGCCTGGTCCGCGACGCCCGCGGCCAGAAGATGTCCAAGACCAAGGGCAACACCATCGACCCGCTGGAGATGATCGACAGGTACGGCGCCGACGCCGTGCGGTTCACCCTGGCGGCGCTGGCCTCGCCGGGGCGCGACCTGCCGCTGGACGTGTCGCGGATGGAGGGGTACCGCGCCTTCGCCACCAAGGTCTGGAACGCCGCCCGGTTCGTCCAGATGAACCTCCGGGGCGACGAGGAGCCGCTGGAGGCGCTGGACCCGGCGGCGCTGGAGCCCGCGAACCGCTGGATCCTCTCCCGCCTCTCCCGGACGGCGCGGAAGGTCAACGAGGCGTGGGAGACGTACCGGTTCGACGAGGGCGCCAACCAGCTCTACCACTTCGTCTGGCACACCTACTGCGACTGGTACCTGGAGCTCGCCAAGGAGGTCGTGGACCGGAAGGAGACCCGTTCGGTGCTGCGGGGCGTCCTGCTCGAGGCGCTGAAGCTGCTGCACCCCGTCATGCCGTTCATCACCGAGGAGATCGCGGCGCACCTGGGTCACGAGGGGATGCTGATCGTGGCGGACTACCCTCAGGGGAACGAGGCGTGGGAGGATCCCGCCCTGGAGGCCGGGTTCGACGCCCTCCAGGAGCTCGTCACCGGACTGCGTTCCTACCGCGCCCTGGTTGGGCTGCCCCAGCGCCACCCCGTCCGCGTGGTGGTGCTCTCCGCACCCGAGGGCCGCGTGGCGTTCCTCGAGCGCCACGCCGGCCAGCTCGCCCGGCTGGCGGCGGTGGAGTCGGTCTCGGCGGGCGAGGCGCCGGAGCACGCCGTCCACGAGTTCCTGGGCGGGATGGAGGTCGCCCTGGTCTTCCCCGAGGGGTCGTTCGGCCCGGAGGTCGTGGGCAAGCTCGAGGCCGAGGTGGGCAAGCTCGAGAGGACCCGCCAGGGGATCGAGAAGCGGCTGGCCAACCCCGCCTTCACGCAGAAGGCCCCCCCCGAGGTGGTGGAGGGTGCGCGGAGGCAGCTCGAGGAGGTCACGACCCGGCTCGACCGGCTCCGCCGGACCCTCGGCGCCGTCCGCTGAGGGGGGCGGCGCCCGCCGGGCCGGAGACCGCACGGAGGCGGCCCCCGGGGTCGCCCCCGTGGCGCCAGTACCGGCGCAGCCGCCGGAGGATCGTCCCGGGCTCGTCCACCCGGTAGACCTCCACCTCGACCTCGAGCGAACTCTCCTCGCCGAACACCTTCCGGAGCGCCTCGTACCGGCCGTTGCCCTCGAACAGCAGCAGCCGGTCCCCCCCGAGGTCCACGGCCTTGAGCCCGGAGACCGACGGCATCAGCTCGAGTAGCCGCTCCTTCGTCAGCCGCGAACCCTCGAGCCGGTCCCGCATGGCCTCAAGCGTCGCGACACGCCGCTCCACGTCCTCGAGGGCGTCGGGTCGGTCCACCGGGTGGGTCGGCTCGAGCCGCCCGAGGGGGACCATCCGGAGCTCGCTGCCCGTCGCGTGCCGGTGGATGTCCACGACGACCTTGGCCAGCAGCGCGTCCCGGGGCCCCAGGCGCAGCAGCTCCCCCCGCTTGCGCGAGAGCCAGGCGAGGAACCGGCGCACGGAGCTCATGACCGAAGGATACCCCGGCCGCCCGGGACGGCCGGGCGGCGAGGCGGTACACTCGCCCCGTGGATGCGGTGCCGACGGTGCAGGTGGACGTGGAGCCGGGCTGGCGGGGCGGGCAGCGGCAGGTGTTCCTGCTCTGCACGGGGCTCGCCCGCA
>JAMOVQ010000076.1 GCA_027067575.1 Thermoanaerobaculia bacterium
GCGATCGGGGAGCTCGACCCCGACCGTTCGCCGCCCGAGAACGGCGTGATCCTGTACCGCCGGCTCGCGGAGGTCTCGGGCCGGGACGATCCGTTCGGCGAGGTCAAGCGGCGGCACACGGAGGCGGCGCTGGAGGCGCTCCCCGCCATGCGCTGCCTCGTGGAGAGCGCGGACGACCCGCTGGACGCGGCGCTTCGGCTCGCCTCGGCGGGCAACCGGATCGACCTCGGGGCGCTGGCGGCGGTGGAACGGCCGGAGACGCTGCTCGGGAGGGCGCTGGAGACCCCCGCGCCGCGGTGGGACCGCCCGGCGTTGCGGCATGCCCTGGCAGGGGCCGGCAGCCTCCTGCTGGTGGCCGACAACGCCGGGGAGATCGTCTTCGACCGCGTGCTCCTCGAGACCCTGGCCCGGCTGTTCCCGGATCTCCGGTTCACGGTGGTGGTCCGCGGGCGCCCCACGATCAACGACGCCACCCGAGAAGACGCCCTCCAGGCGGGCCTGGACGCCGTGGCCACCATCCTGGACACGGCGGTGGACGTCCCCGGGCTCGTCCCGGGGCTCCTGCCGCCCGAGGTCCGGGCAGTGTTCGACGAGGCGGACGTCGTCCTCGCCAAGGGGCAGGGAAACTTCGAGACGCTGGCCGGGTGCGGCCGGGAGCTGTTCTTCCTCCTCCAGGTCAAGTGCCGCGTGGTCGCGAGCCACCTGGGCCTGCCCGAGGGCTCGAGCGTCCTCCTCCGGGAGGCGCCCTGAATCCGGGACCACGACCAAGGAGACGAGAAACCCAGTGTCCCTAGTTCGTCAACGCCGTCTGGGATCGTGTTCAGCAATCCCGGAGAGGCCCAGGGGTCAGTTTGTGGGGGGCTTCCAGTCCGGGATGCGGCACGGGGTCCACGGGGCGCCGGCGTGCTCCAGGGTCTCCTCCAGCGCAGGCAGGTCGTGCACTGCGAGCTGCCTGAGCTCGTCGAGCACGGGCGTGAACGCCTCGGCGGCCCACCGGTACGCCTGGCGCTGGGTCACCGTCGGGGGCTGGGTCGTGTGCCACTGGCTCTCCACGATCCGCTCGACGCGGGCCACGATCCCCGGCAGCGTGGGCTCGTTGTGGCGCGCGACGGTGGCGTCGCCCTCGAGCGCGGTGCGGATCGCCCGAAGACGCTTCCGGAGGCCGGCGATTCCGGTCAGGGCGTCGTCCTTCGCTCCGGGGGCGGCGAGGGCCGCGGCCTCGAGGAGGTCGAGCCGGTGGGCGATCTCGCCCACGGCGCGGTCGGCACCGAGCACGGCGCGACGAAGGGAGGCCAGCCGGTCGTAGAACGCCACGGCTTCGGTGAGAACGGCCTCGTCCACCCCGTCGAGACCGAGCGGCACCACACGGAACCGCTCCGGCCCGGCCAGCGTCTCGACGGTCCCGTTGCGGTCGACGGCGAGGGTGACGGTGTACGTCCCCGGTGCGACGAGCCGGCCGGTGGGCGGGCTGTCCCACGGAGCCAGGTCGCCCTTCTTCTCGAGCGACACCGGCTTCACGGTGGGGTAGCGGAGATCCCAGGCCGCGCGGTGGATCCCCTTCTCCCGTGAGCCTTTCACCCGTTTGACCACGTTGCCCCCGGCGTCCCGAACCACGAGCAGGACCTTCGGCTCGTGCTCGGCGTCCTCCTTCCGGAGGGCGTCCCAGCCCGGGAAACGGACGTCCTTGCCGGTCTTCTCCAGCTCCGCCTCGCGGCGCTGGCGGGCCTCCTTCGCCGTCTCGAGCTTCTCCTTCATGTACCACGTGAACACGGCTCCGAACGGAGGGTTCGGGGCGGTGAAGAAGGCGTCGCCCTGGAACGCCTTCGCCCTGAGGCCCAGCCGCGCGCGCTCCACGTAGAGCCTCGCATCACGCACGGGGAACAGGGCAGCGCGATGCTGGAGCAGCTCCGGCGTCAGCTCGCGGAGCGGCGAGAAGTCGTCCAGCACCCAGAAGCCGCGGCCGAACGTCGCCAGGACGAGGTCGTTCTCCCGCCGCTGGATCTCCATGTCGCGGACGGCGACGGTCGGCAGGCCGCCGTTCATCCGGACCCAGTGACCACCGCCGTCCACGGTGACCCAAAGGCCGAACTCGGTGCCGAGGAAGAGCAGGTCCCGCCGGACGTGGTCCTGCCGGATCGTCCATGCGATGTGGCGGTCCGGGAGGTTGGACCGGATCGGGTTCCACGTGCGGCCCCGGTCGTGGCTGACGTAGACGTACGGCGCGAAGTCGCCCATCTTGTGGTTGTCCAGCGTCGCGTACACCGTCCCGTCGTCGAACCGGTCCGCCAGGAGGCACGAGACGTACGCCCGCTCGGGGGCGCCTGGCAGCGCCTCGGTCGGGATCTTCCGCCAGGTGGCGCCGCCGTCCTCGCTGACCTGGATCAGCCCGTCGTCCGTGCCGCAGTAGAGGAGTCCCTCCACGAGCGGCGACTCGTCCAGGGCGACGATGTTGCCGTACGCCGAGGTGGAGTCGTTGTAGGCGACGGCGTCGACGCTCCAGACGCGGCCCATCACCTTCAGGGAGAACCGGTCGATGCCGCGGGTCAGGTCGGGGGAGACGGCCCGCCACGAGTCGCCGCGGTCGTCCGACCGGAACAGCCGGTCCGCGGCGAAGTAGAGCCTCGTGTGGGAGTGCGGGCTGATCAGCAGCGGCGAGTCCCAGTTGAACACGAGCGGCTTTTCGCCGGGTCCCGCCTGGGGCTGGATGTCCACCATCTCGCCGGTGCGCCGGTCGAACCGGACGAGTCCGCCGTACTGGTACTCGCTGTAGACGGTGTCGGGGTCCTCGGGGTCCACCTGCGTCTCGAACCCGTCCCCGAACACCGTGACGAACCAATCGCCGTTGGTGATCCCGGCGCGATCCGTGGTCCGGGAGGGTCCACCGAGGGTGGCGTTGTCCTGGGTTCCACCGTAGACGAAGTAGAACGGCCGGCTGGTGTCCACCGCCACGCGGTAGAACTGGGTGACGGGGAGGTTGCCGAAGAACCGCCAGCTCGCGGCGCCGTCGAACGTCTCGTACAGCCCGCCGTCGCATCCCGCGATCATGTGCCGGGTGTCCTCCGGATCGATCCAGAGGGCGTGGTTGTCCACGTGCTTGAAGGTCTCGGGGACCTTTGTCCAGGTGGCGCCCCCATCCCGGGAGACGTGCATGAACGTGTCCATCGAGTAGACGGTGTCGGGGTCCTTCGGGTCGCAGACGAGCTCGTTGTAGTACTGGGGGCTCGAAGAGACGGAGTCCGACCGCTTCTCCCAGCTCTCGCCACGGTCCGTGGACCGGTAGACACCGCCCTTGCCCTCGCGCGCCTCGACGATGGCGTAGAGGATGTCCGGGGCCGAGGGGGCGATGCAGAGGCCGATGCGGCCCATGTCCACCTCGGGGAGCCCGCGTGTGATCTTCCGCCAGTTCGCGCCGCCATCGGTGGACTTGTACAGCGCCGACTCCGGGCCGCCGTCGATCAGGGTCCAGACGTGCCTCCGGCGCTGGTACGCCGTGGCGTACACCGTGTCCGGATCCCTGGGATCGAGCCACACCTCGTTGATCCCCGTGTCGTCGCTGACGTGGAGCACGCGCTCCCACGTCTTCCCACCGTCCCTCGTGCGGTACAGCCCCCGGTCGCCCCCGGCCCGCCAGAGCGGCCCCTGGGCGGCGACCCACACCACGTCGGAGTCCCGCGGGTCTACCACGATCCGGCCGATGTGCTCCGACTTCTCGAGTCCGGCGCGGGTCCAGTTGGCCCCGTCGTCCCGTGAGACGTACACGCCGTCGCCGAAGCTGACACTGCGCTGGGAGTTGTTCTCCCCGGTTCCGACCCAGACGGTATGGGGGTTCGAGGGGTCCACCGTCACGCACCCGATGGAGTACGAGCCCTCGTGGTCGAACACGGGGGTCCAAGTCGTTCCGGCGTTGTCCGTCTTCCACACGCCGCCCGAGGCCGACGCCACGTACCACGTCTCCAGGTGGCCCGGAACCACGGCGATGTCCGTGATCCGGCCCGAGGTGACGGCCGGCCCGATTCCCCGGAGCGCCAAACCTGAGAGGAGTTCGGCGGTTACCGGGTACTTCGGCGCCTCTTTGGCCTTGCTGGCCTTCGTCCTGCCCGCGTGGGCGGGGAGGGGGGCGAGAGTGACGAGGACGAGGATCGCGGTGACGAGCTTCTTCATGGTGGCAGTATACCGGCGCTCCTGTATCCTCCTGGTGTATGGTCGGACGGCTGATCCTTCGCCGTTTTCTCGGCCCCGGGCCGGACGTCTCGGACCCCGCGGTCCGCAGGCGGATCGGTCTGCTCGAGGGGTGGGTCAGTGTGGCGGTCAATCTCGTCGTCTTCCTGGCCAAGCTCGTGCCGGGGATCCTGATCGGATCGGTCAGTCTCGTGGCCGACGCCGTCCACTCGCTCGCCGACGTGGTGACCTCGGGCGTCGTGATCTGGAGCTTCACGGCCTCGACCCGGCCGCCGGACCGAGAACACCCGTTCGGGCACGGCAGGGTGGAGTACCTGGCTTCCCTTGTCATCGCGCTCCTGCTGCTCCTCGCGGCGTTCCAGTTCGGCGTGGCCTCCGTCCGATCGATCCTGGCACCGAGGCCGCTCCACCTCTCAACGGCCGTCCTGGGGATGCTCGGCGTCACGATTCTGCTCAAAGAGTGGCTCGCACGGCTCGCCCTCAGGCTTGGGAGATGGATCGCCTCGCCGGCGCTCGTGGCCGACGCCTGGCACCACAGGAGCGACGTGCTGGCTACCCTCGTGGTGCTGGCCGCGCTGGTCGGCGAGCGTTTCGGGGTCCACGGACTCGACGGCTGGGCGGGACTCGTGGTGGCGGGTTTCATCGCGTGGACTGCGTTCAAGCTGATCCGGGAGTCGGTGGACCCGCTGATCGGAGCGTCCCCCGATTCGGAGCTCGTCCGGACCATCCGGGATGTCGCCATGTCGGTCGACGGGGTGGAGGGGATCCACGACCTGATGGTCCACTCGTACGGCCAGCTCCTGGTGATCTCGCTCCATGTGGAGGTTCCAGCCCGGATGAGCCTTGGGGAGGCGCACGAGATCGTCGAGGAGGTCGAGCGCCGGCTCGCCGAGCGGCTGGGTGCCGTCGCCGTGGTCCATGCCGATCCAGTGGACCGGAGCCATCCGCTCTACCCGGAGGTCGAGGCGGTGCTTCGGGATGCGGTGGAGGAGATCGAAGGACTCGAGGCGTTCCACGACCTCCGGATCGTGTGCGGCTCCGACAGCTGCGACGCCGTGGTCGAGGTGGTCGTCCAGGGACAGGATCCCGAGACGGTCGCCCGGGAGGTCCGGCGCCGGGTGAGGGAGGCGCTTCCCGAGGTCCGGGAGGTCGTCATCACGCCGGATCGGGTGCTGGTGTACTGAGCCGGAGTCTGTGGTCGCCGCCTCCCGGCGGGGCGGGAGACGAAGGAAAGGCCCACCCGAACGGGGTGGGCCGGTCGTCTCGGCGGTGTGTCGAGCGCGGGCTCAGCGCATCACGGCGTGCATCGGGGCGAGCTCTCCCGCACGGATCGCGGCGGCGTGGGCCGACACGAGCGGGAGAGCCCGGTAGCAGAAGTGGATCGCCGTCTGGACCTTGTCGTGGTAGAAGGCGGCGTCCGCGTCATCCTCGAGCAGTTTCTTGGAGGCGTCCTCGTCCTTGGGGTCGACGCCCTTCGACTCGAAGATGGCGCCGAGCTTCTGCTTGGCAATGGCGGCCTGCTCCAGCAGGAAGTGCGCGCCGAGGATCGTGCCGACCATGTCGAGCATCGGGAAGGCGTCGAGCAGTGTGATCAGCATGCCGTCCGGACGCTTCTGGAGCTCCTTGGAGATCGTCTGCATGGTCTTGAGTGCGCCCGCCAGCATCCACGCCGGCTCCATGAACTGCGGGTCGTCCTTGAGCTTCTTGAACGTCTTCTCCGCCATGCCCATCAGCTCCATGACCGGCTTGCCGCCCTTCATGGGGAGCTTCCGGGCCACGAAGTCCAGCGCCTGGATTCCGTTGGTGCCCTCGTAGATGCATGCGATCTTGCAGTCGCGCATGTACTGCTCGGCGGGGTACTCCGCGGTGTAGCCGTAACCGCCGAACACCTCGAGTGCCGTGTTCGTGACGAGCATCCCCCAGTGGGAACCCCACGCCTTGCAGATCGGCGTCATGACGTTGACGTACGACTGGTACCGCTCCTGCTCCTCACCCTCGGTGACGTGGGTCATGTCGATGTAGTAGGAGGTGATCAGGAGCAGCGCCCGGATCGCCTCGGTGTACGCCTTGGACCACATCAGCATCCGGCGTACGTCCGGGTGCTCGATGATCGGGACCTGCGGGGCCGTCTTGTCGGCGAACTTGGTCCAGTGCCGGCTCTGGAGCCGCTCCTTCGCGTAGGCGAGGGCCGCCTGGTGAGCCGCCCCGGCCAGGGCGCCGCCCTGGAGGCCGACCTCGATCCGTGCGGCGTTCATCATGTGGAACATGAGCTTCATGCCCCTGTTCTCCTCGCCGAGGAGGAACCCCTCGCAGGCGTCGTTCTGGCCGAAGACCAGGGAGCAGGTGGGGGAGCCGTGGATCCCCATCTTCTCTTCGATACCGGCCGTGTAGACGTCGTTGGGCTCGCCCAGACTTCCGTCCGGGTTGACCCGGAACTTGGGCACGACGAACAGCGAGATCCCCTTGGTTCCCGGAGGTGCGCCGGGCACGCGGGCCAGCACGAGGTGGATGATGTTGTCGCACAGATCGTGATCGCCGGAGGTGATGAAGATCTTCTCGCCCGAAATCAGGTAACGGCCGTCGTCCTGCTTGACCGCCTTCGTCTTGACCGCACCGACGTCGGAACCGGCCTGGGGCTCGGTCAGGCACATGGTGCCGCCCCATTCGCCTGAGTAGAGCTTCTCGACGAACAGCTGCTTCATCTCGTCGGTGCCGAAGTTTTCGATCATGGATCCGGCGCCACGGGTCAGGAGGACATGGAGCGAAAGGGCCATGTTGGCGCCGAAGAAGAACTCGTTGACCGCGGAACCGACGACCTCCGGAAGGCCCATGCCGCCGAACTCCGGGTTGGTCGTGATCCCGACCCAACCGCCCTCGCACAGTGTCTGGTACGCCGGCTTGAACGACTCGGGGAGGGTGACCTTACCGTCGGCGTACTGCGCGCCGATCCGGTCGCCGTCCACGTTGGTCGGCGCCAGCTGTTCCTGGGCGATCTTGAGCGCCTCGTCGAGGACCATGGAGATGTTCTCCTCGTCCCATTCGGCGTACCGTTCCGCCTCGAGCAGCTTCGTGGTGGGAAGCCACTCGAAAAGCTGGAACTTCATATCACGCATGTCGGCCTTGTACTCCACTTTCAACCTCCTTTGTTCGAGAGCGGGTGATCATCCTGAATGAACACTCATTCATTTTCCACGGAACGGTGCGGCATTGCAACCCCCGGCCGGACATCCGTCCGTCCGGATCGCGTTCAGCGGGCGAAGAAGAGCGAGGCGGCCAGAACGGTGTTCGTCAGCAGGTTCCACGCCACGTTGGCCGCCAGGGCCGGGATCGGGACGCTCTCGTCGGCCCGGCTCAGGGCCCATCGGAGCGGCGCGGCGAGGACCAGGGACGGCAACGCCGCCACCAGGGCGAGGGGCGGGAGCCAGCCGGCGGCAACGAAGCCGATCAACGCCAGAGGAACAGCGATCGCAGCGGCGGCCCAGACCATGGCCGCCCGTCTGCGGCCGAGGATGAGGACGAGGTTCCGGCGTCCGCCCTCCCGGTCGGCGCGCTCGTCGGGAAACTCGTTGAGCAGCAGAAGGTCGAACGTCATCAGGAACGCCGGCACCGCCGCGGCGAGAGCGGTCTTGCCCGCCGTTCCGCATTGGATGAACGCCGTTCCCCATACGGCGAGGCCGCCGAGGCCGAGGCCGGCGGCGACCTCTCCCAGACCGTTCCGGGTGAACAGGTCCGAGTACCCGAGTACGCAGACGGCTCCGACGGCGAGCACGGGGAGGAACGCCGTTCCGTGGATCGCCAGGAAGTAGAGGCCCGTCGCGGCCCCGGCGGTCGTGGCCAGCACGGCGATCAACCACGCCGTGGCCGTACTGACCATCCCGGAGGGAAGAGCGCCGCTCCCTCCGGAGAACGGAGTGCGCTCCGTGTGGAGGTCGATCCCAGTCCGGTAGTCCGAGAGCTCGTTGAACACGTTGACCGCGATGTGGAGTGCCACGAGACCGACGAGGGCGATGACCGTGTGGAGCGGGGAGACGCACCCCTCGTACGCCGCCGCAGCGGCGCCGGCGGCCACGAGGGTCACCGGCAACAGCAAAAACGGTCCACGGATGATGCCCAGAACGCCACTCATCTTCATCCTGCCGTTCTCCATCGCGGAGAGTATACCGGGAACACAACGGTGACAGGAGCAGCTCCCCCGGAATGGATCAGTCGGGGGGGACCGCCACGACCATCGTCGGCGGGTTCGGTGCGGGCTGGACCTCGACGTCCTTCTCGAACGGGAACCGCGTCTCCCAACGGACCACGACGTGGTGCCTGCCCGCGGGGACCTTCATTCCCAGGACGGGGACCGGCCCCTTGCGCTCGCCATCGAGGTAGAGGACGCCGCCGGGCGGTGCGGAGTCCCGGTCCACGTCCACAGTCAGGAGACCCCACGGGGGAAGCGTCAGCCGGACCGCCGGATCGCCGGGTGTGATGGTCCTGGTGAAACTCCGGGTCAGGTACCCGGGGACCGAGGCCGTGAAGGTGTGCGTCCCGGGGACGATCGAGACTGTCGCGCGCTGGGAAAGGGCGCCGTCGGCGATCGGTTTGCCATCGACCGAGAGCTTCGCCGGAGGATCGACGAATACAGTAACCGGGATCGGCTGGAGCGGTGTGGGCGTGGGGGAGGGCGTGGGCGTCTCCGTCGGACCTGCCGTCGGGGTCGGCGTCGGTGTGGCCGTCGGCTCCGGCGTCGGGGTCGGTGTGGGCGTCGGGGTGGGGATCCACGGGGCGCCGGCCGGACCGAACACGGCGCGCTGGGCCGCCGGCGAGAGGTAGAGGAACGCCCCGCCTCCGACGAGAGCCAGCAGGAGCAGGACGAAGATGACGGCCACGGCGTGGGATGAGCGTTCCTCCTCCTCTTCCGGAATCGGGGCGTGGCTGATGGAGGTCGCGGAGGGGGACGGGGTTCCGGCCGAGATCTCCTCGAGCTCGGGGGAGTCGGGCATCTGCCGCGTGTCGGGATCCTCGGCCCCGGCGCCGGGATCCGAATCCATCCCCTCGATCACCGCGCGCAGGATCGCAGTGGTGGCCTCTCGCCGTCCTTCCTCCTCGGGTGGGATGGCGCCGGGGACCCGCTTGAGGGCCTCGGCGAGCCGGGCGGCCGACTGGAAGCGGTTATCGGGGTTTTTCGCCAAACACCGGCGGATGATGGCGTCGAGCTCCGGTGGAACGTCCTCGCGAAGCTGGGACGGGGGCGGCGGGTCCTGGTTGAGCACCATGTACAGGATGTTGCTCAGGTTGGCCCCGGCAAAGGGACGGTCGCCGGTGACCATCTCGTACGCCACCACGCCGAGCGAGAAGACGTCGGTCCGGGCGTCGACGGCCTGGCCCTGGATCTGCTCGGGGGCGAGGTACCCCGCGGTTCCCAGCGCGATCCCCGTCTGGGTCAGCTTCGTGCCGCCCTCCAGGGACTTGGCGATTCCGAAGTCCATCAGCTTGACCGTGCCGTCCTCGAGGAGCCGGATGTTGGAGGGCTTGATGTCCCGGTGGACGATGCCGCGGCTGTGGGCGAACTCCAGACCCTGGCAGACCTGGACGAGGATCGCCACGATGGCCCGGATGTCCCGGAGCGTCCCGTTCTTCAGAAGCTGGTCGAGGTCGTAGCCGGTCAAGTACTCCTGGACGATGTAGGGGACGTCGTCCTCGAGGCCGAAGTCGAAGACCAGCGTGATGTTCGGGTGCACGAGGTTTCCGACGAACTGGGCCTCCTGGTAGAACCGCTGCCGGACCTCGGTGTCCGGCGTGGAGCACATCTTGATCGCCACGGTCCGCTTGATGAAGGGATCCCACCCCTTGTAGATGACACCGAACCCGCCGATCCCGATCTGTTCGAGGATCTCGTACTTGCCGATCTTCCGTGGTCGATCCATGCCGCGTCGATCGTACCGCATCCTGGCGATGAGACAAGGGCGGAGTCCTTGGAGGCCGTTGAATCTTCGGTGAGTGGCGCGGTGATCGATGGTTGGGAGAGGACTTGAATGCGTCGCCCAACCTCCGGGACACGCGACCTCGGCCCGCGCCCCGCCCGTGAGAACCCGGCATGTCGGGGGCGAACCGGCGGCCGGCCCCCGCGCTTCGCGCGGGCTGCGCGCCTCGCCCGCGCGTCCCGGTGGGAGCGAGCTCCCCCCGGACCGCCCGTGCGACGCGCTGGCGCCGCCTCCGG
>JAMOVQ010000077.1 GCA_027067575.1 Thermoanaerobaculia bacterium
GGGTTGCCCTGCCACTTGGTCCAGTGGACCCCGTCGGGGGAGGTGGCCAGGCCGATCCGGACGAACCCCGAGGCATCGACCCCCGTGTACCACATGAAGTCGCGGCCGTTCCTGGCCGCCGGGATCACGGCGGGCGACTCCACCCACGCCCCGTCCCAGCTGCCCGGCGGGCCGGGGCGGAGCACCGGCCCGCCCCCACGGCGCTCGAAGTGGAGGCCGTCCCCGGACACGGCGAGGCCGATGGCGGCGCCGCTGCTGTCGTGGGAGGAGGCACCGTAGTAGTAGAGCCGGTACCCCGATTCGTCCCGTACGACCTCGGGAGTGTCGAGGAGGAGGGCGTCCCAGGCGCCCTCCGGACCGGTGTCGAGCACGGGGAGGCCGCCGTTCTCGCGCTGCCAGGAGAGCCCGCCGTCCATCGACCGGGCTGCGAGGATCCGGCCGTGGCCGTCCCCGCCGCGGGCGGCGTACCAGAGGCGGAGGGTTCCGTCCACGTCCGGGAGCACGGCCGGCTGCCCGATCGCCAGCGCCTCGAAGAAGTCGTGGGAGGGGGCCATGACCGGGTTCGACGGCACCTTGGACCACGGGACCTGCGCCCCGGCGACGGTGGCCGCCAGGACGGTAGCCGTTGCCAGTGCGACGGCGCGCCACGCATCGTTCATCACGGTGTCCCTTCGACCCAATCTACCACGGGCCCCGGCCGGGGCCCGCGCACCGGGCTCCCTGGGCGGATCAGACCAGCTCGGCGAACAGCTCGTTGGAGACGAGCCAGCCGCGCGGCGTGAGGCGGACGCGGCCGCCGCCCGTCTCCGCGTACCCCAGTCCGGAGAACGCCTCCAGCGTCTCGCCGAACGCGGGGATGGCGCGTGCAGCCGCCTCGCACCGCCCCTCGGTGACGCCCTCGGCGAGGCGGAGCCCGAGCATCACCTCCTCGGCCAGCGCCTCGAGGGCGGAAAGGTGGTTCTCCCAGGCCACCGGGCGGGTTCCGGACTCCACGGCGTCCAGGTACCCGGAGACGGTGTCCAGGTTCGCCCAGCGGCGGTTCCCCGCCTGGCCGTGGGCGGCCGCGCCCAGGGCGTGGACGGGCTCGCGCAGCCAGTACCGGAGGTTGTGGCGCGAGCGGTGACCGGGGCGGGCGAAGTTGGAGACCTCGTAGTGCTCGTACCCGGCGCCTGTCAGCACGTCGTGGACGTGGAGGTACGCTTCGGCCGCGGCGTCCTCGCCGGGGAACCGCTCCGGAGCCCGGGCGTGGAGCGCCCGGAGCCGGTGGGGCTTGTCCATCTCGAGCAGGTAGACGGACACGTGGTGGGGCCCGAGCCCGAGCAGTTTCGAGAGAGTCCGGCCGAGGGACCGGCGGTCCTGCCCGGGCACCGCGAGCATCAGGTCGAGGTTGACTTCGAACCGGCCCGACTCCAGGGCGAGCCGGGCCGCGGCCTCGGCCCGTGGGGCGTCGTGGCGCCGGTCGAGGACGGCGAGCTCGGCGTCCTCGAACGACTGGACGCCGATGGAGAGGCGGGTAATCCCGAGCGCCGCCCACGCCGCGAGCAGCTCCGCCGTCACGTCCTCCGGGTTGGCCTCCGCGGTGACCTCGGCCCCGGGGAGGAGCGGATGGCGGGCGAGGAGACGGTCGAGGAAGCGGCCGATGGCCGGGGCGGGGATCTGTGAGGGCGTCCCGCCGCCGAGGTACACGGTGGCCAGCCGCATCCCCTCCGGGAGCGAGCCAAGCCCCGGCTCCCGTTCCAGGGCCGCGACGTACCGTGGGATCAGCTCCCGGCGGGTCGTGACGGTGAAGGTGCAGTAGCTGCACCGGCTGGCGCAGAACGGCAGGTGGACGTAGAGACCCGTCGCCGGGACGGGATCACCCCCCCGGTCCGGTACGAGGCTCAACGGGCGAACGCTCCCGGCGGCGTGCCATCCACCGGCGGATGGGCGACACCGGCCTCGTCCAGGGCATGGGCGACCTCCGCGGGGGTGAGGGTCCGCGTCGGGAGCGGATCGGCATCGGCGAGCCGCCACAGAAGGGCCGCCGTGACTGCCGCCGCGCGCTGGAGCTGGCCGAGGTCCAGGGTGTCGAGGGTGTCCCGCTCGCTGTGGTAGGCGCGGGAGACGGCCTTCGGCAGGCGGGAGCGCAGCGTCAGCACGGGGATCCCGGCGAGCAGGAACGGGCCGTGGTCGGAGAACAGCCCGAGGTCGTGCCGAACCCTGGTGGAGAGGCCAAGACCGGCGAGCTCCCCGGCCAGCCGCTCGAGGATCGGGTCGAGCCCGGGCTGGAGCATGGTGCCGAACCCCGTGGGCTCACCGACCATGTCCAGGTTGAGCATCGCCCGGATCGTCCCGCGTTCTGGCCCGTGAGCCCGAACGTACGCCTTGGAGCCGAGCAGGCCGATCTCCTCGCCCATGAAGGAGACGAACCGGATCGTCCGGCGCGGGCGGAGCCCCTGCTCCACGAGGGCCTTCGCGACCTGCCACAGCACCAGCGTCCCCGTCCCGTTGTCACCGGCGCCCTGGGCGAGGTCCCAGGAGTCAAGGTGGGCCCCGGCGAGGATCACCTCGTCGGGGTCGCGTCCCGGGATCTCCGCCACGATATTGGCGGCCCGTGCCTCGAGCCGTTCGGCGAGGAGGA
>JAMOVQ010000078.1 GCA_027067575.1 Thermoanaerobaculia bacterium
GATGAGCTGGCGCTGGGCCAGGGGTGAGGCCAGCGGCAGCTCGCCGCGGCGGGAGGGCACCCGGCTGTACAGGTGGTACCAGGTGTCCACGTGGGAGAACTTGAGACGGGGCATCCGGGGCATGGTGCGCCTCCTTTGGGTTGTGATGGGAACAGGGTAGGGCGGGGAGGGGAGGTTGTCAAGAGAAAAACAGTGTCCCTTATTAGTATTGGGATAGGGATGGGCCCCCTTGCTGGAAGGGGGCCCTGGAGTTTAGCTCTTGCGGTGGTGCGCTGATCAGGCGTCCACGTCGAAGGTGACGCCCTGGGCCAGCGGCATGTCGTGGCTCCAGTTGATGGTGCAGGTCTGGCGGCGCATGTACGCCTTCCATGCGTCGGAGCCGGCCTCACGGCCGCCGCCGGTGTCCTTCTCGCCGCCGAAGGCGCCGCCAATCTCAGCGCCGGAGGTTCCGATGTTGACGTTGGCAATGCCGCAGTCGGAGCCCTCATGGGAGAGGAACTGCTCGGCGGCGTACAGGTTGGAGGTGAAGATCGCCGAGGAGAGCCCCTGCGTGACGCCGTTGTGGAGCGCGATGGCCTCGTCCAGCGTCTCGATCTCGTAGATGTAGAGGATCGGCGCGAACGTCTCGTCCTTGGCGATCTCCATGTCCGGGTGGGCCTTCACCAGCGTGGGCTCAACGAAGTAGCCGGGCCGGTCGATCCGGTTGCCGCCGTAGAGGATCTCGCCGCCCTCCTTCCTGATCGTCTCGATAGCGGCCAGGTAGGTCTGTACGGCGGCCTCGTTGACCAGCGGCCCCATGAGGATCCCCTCTTCGAGCGGATCGCCGATGGGGATCGAAGCGTATGCCTTCTTCAGGCGGTCCACCATCCGGTCGTGGATCCCCTTCTGCAGGAAGATCCTGCGGAGGGTCGTACACCGTTGTCCTGCGGTGCCCACGGCGGCGAACAGGATGGCGCGCAGCGCCAGGTCCTGGTCGGCGTCGTCCATGACGATGACGCCGTTGTTGCCGCCCAGCTCGAGAATCGAGCGGCCCAGCCGCTTCGCCACGGCCTCGGCCACGTGCCGCCCCATGTCGATGGAGCCAGTGAACGAGATCAGCGGCACGCGCCGGTCGTTGATCATCCGCTCGCCCACGGTGGATCCCGAGCCGATGATGAGGTTGAACACTCCGTCGAGGCCGTGGCGAGCCATGACCGTGTTGGCGATGTGCTGCACGGCCACGGCGGTCAGTGGCGTGGACGACGATGGCTTCCACACCATGGTGTCGCCGCAGGCCGCGGCCACGGCGGCGTTCCACGCCCAGACGGCCACGGGGAAGTTGAACGACGTGATGATCCCCACGACCCCCAGCGGGTGCCACTGCTCGTACATCCGGTGGCGCGGCCGCTCCGAATGCATGCTCAGGCCGTAGAGCTGCCGGGAGAGCCCCACGGCGAAGTCGCACATGTCGATCATCTCCTGGACCTCGCCGAGTCCCTCGGAGAGGATCTTGCCCATTTCGAGGGAGACCAGCCGGCCCAGTGGCTCCTTGTACTTCCTGAGCTCGTCGCCGAGCTCCCGAACGATTTCGCCGCGCTTGGGCGCCGGCATCATCCGCCAGGAGAGGAACCGTTCCTCGGCTTTCTTCATGACGGCCTCGTACGCCGCCACGTCCGCCTGGACCACGGCGGCGATGGAGCTTCCGTCGGCCGGATTCTCCGAGACGAGCTTCCGCCCGCCCTCCGTCATGATCCACTGGCCCTCACCCGTGCACGCGCCGGCGTTGACCTCCTCGACTCCCAGTTCCTGGAGCAGCTTCTTCGTGTCCATCACGACCTCCTTGCCCTTTCCCGAATCGTTGTCCCTTCCGGGGCGGGAAGTGTACCACCGGTTCGGATCGCGCCATACCGTTCCACGCTTCGCCCCACGGTGGGGGCCCATCGCTCATGCACGCCAGCGTCCTCCTCGACGCCATCATCGACTCCTCGTCGGCCTGGGGTCCGTCCCGGCCCTCGGACTGAGGATCCTCCGAGAAACCCGCGAGCCGCCTGGCGCCACGGGGGACGGGGACGGTACCTCGCCCGGGGCGCCCATGCCGGGCGGCCCGACTACGACCTGGACGGCGACGGTGTCATCGGGGCGTCCGACCTGGCCTGGATCGTCATCATGGCCGATGCGAGCGTCCCGCCGTCCTACTGACTGATCGTGGTGGAAGTCGCCGCTCAGCCGGTCCCGGGGCGATCCGCCCCGCCGAACAGCGCGAGCCACTCGTCGATCTCGCCGGGCGACGGCCGTTCTGGTTTTTCGGCCGACCCTTCCCGCAGGTCGGCGCGCCGAAGGAACGACGCCACGTCCTCCACCCGGGCACCCGCGGCGCGGACACGGGCGGCCAGTCCGCGGTCGTCGGTGACGACGGTCCACTGGCGGGCGGCGGCGCCGCGGGGGAGCTTCGCCACGATCACGTCGTCGGCCGTCCGGGCCCCGGCATAGCGCACCTTCACCCCGCCGAGGTTCTCGACCTCCGGCCGCCCCACGGGCGGCGGTCCGTCGAACACCACCACGATGGTCGTTCGCGAGCGCCGGGCGACGTCGAGCAGGAACCGCCGCATGGCGCTCCGATCGCCCCGGGCCCAGGGCAGACGGTGGGCCGCATTGTTGCCGTCAACGAGAACGGGCACGGCGGCGCCTCACGAACCACAGCACGGCGAGGAGAAGCAGACCGGCGGCGAGTACCGGCACGAGGAGCCCGGCGGCCGCCGTCACCACGGCGAACACGTCCTCGACGAGCGATACGGCCCAGTTTCCCGTCCCCCCCGTCACGGCCGTGACTCCGACTCGGGTCGTGGCCTTGGCTCCGTGGAACAGCAGCGAGGTCATGCCGCCGAGCACTGCGGCCAGTACCACCCACCCCTCCGAGTGGTGACCGGAGACCACGGCCACGGCGGCGGCCGCCCCGGCGATGGGCCGGACGAAGGTGTGGACAGCGTCCCATGCGTGGTCCACTGCTGGCACCTTGTCCGCCACGAACTCGACGAGGTAGAGCACGGCGAGCACAGCGAGCACCCACGGCCTGGCGAAGAACTCCGCAGTCGGCGAGTGGAGGGGGACGATCTCCGTCCGGACGAGGATCCCCAGCACGAGCAGTGTCGCGTAGGCGTTGATGCCCGCCGCGGAGGCCATCGCGAGTGCGGTGAGTACCACGGTCATCGGCGTCTGGCCCTTCGCAGCAGCCGCTCGAGCTCTCGCTCGCCGATCAGCTGCCGGTACATCACCTGGGCCCGCCCGTTCTCAGGGTCCGCCGCCAAAGCACGTTCGAGCGCCTTTCGCTGGCGCTCCCGGTTGCCGCGGCGGCGCCAGAACTCCGCGAGCTCGATCCACGCATCGGTAAAATCGGGACGGGCCTCGATGGCCTGTTTGAGAGTCCGGAGGGCGCGCTGGGCCCACAGCGGGTTCCGGACGAGGAGCTTGGCGAGTTCGAGCAACCGCTCCGGCGTCGGGTCGAGCTCACAGACCTGTTCGAGCAAGAGGATCGCCTGATAGACCTCCCCGTCGCGAAGGAACTCGTGCGCCCTCTGAATGTTGGCCTCGACGAGCTCTCGCCGTGCCTTCTCGGCCGCCTCGAGGCGCCGCTCGTGGAGGTCACCGTCCAGAGCGCTCCGTCCCGCCCGAAGGGCCTTCATGACCCGGTCGTACCGCTCCCTGGAGACCGGGTCGATCAGTACCTCGAACGCCTCCTCCATCCGTTCGCGGATCAGGAGGAGCTGGGGCCGGAGATCCCTGAGGTGAGGCTCCGTTGCACGCTCGGGGTCGTACTTCTTGCTGAGCTGCTCCCATGTGGTCCGAAGATCCAGACGGGTCGCCTTCGGACCGAGGTTGAGCGCCCGGTAGTGGTCCATGGACGTGACCTGGTCGGCGAGCTCCAGGATGTGCCGCCGTTCCGATAGCTGTTCCGGGGCCAGCCGGCTCTCGTCGACCCGGATCGCCTTCTCTCCCGGCCCGTGGGGTTCGTGGCTGAGCGTCGGCATCGGGAGCGTCCGGCGGCGGCTCGCATCACCGAGACTGACCAACCCCGAAACCTTGAGGGTGTAGAGCGCGTCGATCAGGGCGTCCCTGGGCATGGGACTCATACTTTCCAGGTCGGCGATCCGCTGAGTGCCGTCCATCCTCGAGAGAAGGTACGCCTCGGACGGGAGCAGATCGAGCTCCATCGCCACGCTCTCCAGCGGCTGGTTGGTCCAGCATACCTGGTCGAACGCTCCGATGGCCGCCAGCTTCTTGTCCTGATCGTCGAACGCCCGGGAGATCTCCAGCAGGAGCTGGAGCGTCGTGGTGTTCGGCAGGGTGTCCGGCTGGTCCTCGATCCGTCCCTCGCGAAAGATGGAACGGACCGTTTCCCGGGCGGCCCGGCGGAGGATCGTCACGGTTAGTGCCTCGAGCTCCTCCTCGAGACGTGCGGGGTCGATGGAACCGCGTTGAGTCAGGAGGCTTCCGAGCGGGGGAGCGGTCTCGCTCCCCTGCGAGAGGAGCGTCAGCGCCTTCTCGTCCTCGGTGATCGCCCCACGGCCGACGAGCCAGGAGCCGAGCATCTCGGACTCGATGTGCGAACGTGCGGCACGGATCTCACCCTCGACGAGCAGGACGTCACGACGGTCCCCATCTTCACTCATCGCCTCGAGCACACCCGTCGCATGGGTCTGGACGAGCTGGGCCACGAGCTCGGGCAAGGGCCGGCAGACCGAACGGTTCACAGCGTCCGTCTTCATGGCGAGGGCGATCCTCCGGCATCCACATCGTTCCTATCGAGCTCGACGACATGGGGTTCGAACCCCTCGGCCAGAGCATCGGCGGGGATCGATCGGGCGGCCTCGTCTGCTGCCTCCTTCGTCTCGTACCGGCCCCACACCAGGCGCCAGCACCCTCCATCGCCCGCGCCACCTCCCGTCCGGACGGCTCGCAGCCGCCTGGGGTGCTTGCGGACCTTCCTCAGGATCCGTTCGTAGTCCACCGCTTCGCACCCCATGTCCACGACGATTCCCCACGTCCGTCCCATCCGGGCCCCATCCGTCTTGGGGGGGCGGTGGCCATACCAGTAGGCGCCGACGGCCAGCACCACCACGAGCACAGCAGCTGCCAGGAGGATCCACGGCCAGGGCAGACGCCGCACAGCTGGACCGGAAAGATCGGTATTTCGCGCTGCCGGAACCTCCGGAACCGAGACGGAGTGGTCCGGAACGTCCGGGGACCGGGTGCTGGCCGGGTCCGAATCGGAAGACGCCTCGGGGCCGGGAGTCCGCACTGTCTCGAGCAGCCCCGCAGCGACCAGTCCCGCCAGGAGGCGCCGGACGTCGTCGGCACCGTGCGACGATCGCGCAATGACGTCCCCCACAGACCGCCCGTCCGTCACCCTGGCCACCACGAGGTCGGCCTCCTCGGCGAGCTGGAGGGCGGCATACCGCTCGAGAAACCCTGGCGTGCGGCAGAGAACGATATCGTCGTCCGGGAGAACTCGCCTCGTCAGCTCCGAGCCCTCGCCCGCCGCCAGCAGCAGCTCCACCATCACGTGGGTCAGGGAGATCGTCGGTCCGCCATCGTCCGGCGTCCCGTCTTCCGCGACCTCGTCCGTGGCGATCTCCCTGTCAGGGTCCAGGAGCCAGCCGGTCAGCGCCCTTTCCAGGCAGACCTTGACCGCCATCAGTGCCCGTGTCTCGGGGATCCCGGCCTTGCGCGCGAGCTCCCGTGCCTCCCGGAACAGGTCGTCGCTTCCGAGAGGCGCCATGCTGATCGCCTCCGCGACACACTCCGGTGCAGGTCCCTCGAAACCCGTTAGCTGCCGGCCGGCGGTACGGAGAACCGCCTCCCCGCCGGTCCAGCGCAACCGGACCGTTCCCGTTCGCCCCGCACCGATCCACCAGCCAAGGCGCCAGATCGTTTCGGCCTCGTTCATCCCCCCTCCGTCTTCTCACCATCCCGGTCCGTTCCCTTTCCGACCGGAACGACAAGAATCGGGCACGGCGCGTGGTGGAGTACCTTCTCGGCAACGGATCCGAGGAGCGCGTGCTCGAGACCCCTTGTGGTGCGGGACGTCATGACGATCAACTCCACCTTCTCATTCTGAGCTACCTCGACGATGACCTTCCACGGTGTTCCGCGGGCAACGACGGTGCGGATGCGAACCCCTTCCGGGGCATCTTTCATCGCCTCCTCGAGAACCTTCCGGGCACGGTCCCGAACGTGCCGGTAGTAGTCCTCTCCGGGAAGGTGGAAGGAAAACATGTCCGGATAGGGGAACCGGTCGTCGATCACCGTCAGCAGCACGACCTCCGCATCGTTGAGCTTCGCGAGGTGCACGCCGAGACGGAACGCCCGCCTGCGGAACGCTGCAACGTCCACGGGTATCAGGATCCGGGCTGGCAGGGGGTTCGTCATCACGGCTCTCCTTTCCCGACGACTCCGACCATACTCCTATGATGGAGGAGCGGTCCGGGGTTGACAAGGGCCGGCACTCGATCTACCATGCCTTTCCCGATCGGGGAACCGTCGGGAGGTTAGCTCAGCGGCAAGAGCACCTGCCTTACACGCAGGGGGTCGTGGGTTCAAATCCCCCACCTCCCACCAGCCGCACCGAGCGCGGGGTCGTAGTTCAGTTGGTCAGAACGCCGGCCTGTCACGCCGGAGGTCGAGGGTTCGAGTCCCTTCGGCCCCGCCACTTCGACACTCACGAGCCGCCCTGTCGGGCGGCTCGTTCGTGTCTTCGCGGCGGGGCCGAAGGGACTCGTTCGCCTTGGAAACCGTTGTGGTCCTAAGCCGTCCAACCCCCTCTCCGCTCCGGCTCCGCCTCCGCTTCGACCCCCTCGGCAAGGACCACGAAAACGGTTTCCTGCGGCGGTCGAGTCCCCGCCTATCGCGCTCCTCTCCCCCATCCACACCAACGCCCTGTCGGGCGGCTCGTTCGTGTCTTCGCGGCGGGGCCGAAGGGACTCGTTCGCCTTGGAAACCGTTGTGGTTCCTGGCTGCGGAGTCCGCATGGCTCCGTAGCGAGAGGTGCGAGGTGCCGTTGCCGGGGACGACCTCGCAAGGCGAGGGAGCGAAGGCGTGCCCGGGGCACGTCGAGCGAGCGAGCCGAGAAGGCGTTCCCGGAAACGGTGCATCGCGCCTCGCAGCCGAAGCCGTGCGGACCCCGCAGCCCGGCCGTCCAACCCCCTCTCCGCTCCGGCTCCGCCTCCGCTGCGATTTCCTTGGCGGGACCAACGAAACGGGGACGCCATCCGGCGTCCCCTGTATCGGCCGTTTCCGGAACGGATCAGAAGTGGATCACGACGCCGAGGTTGAAGGCAAGGCCAGCGAGATCGACGCTCCACTTGCCCGTCTCATCGTTGTCCGGGTTGTGCCACTTGGCGTCGACATCGACCCAGCGGTAGACGAGCTCCGCGAAGAAGTCGAAGCTTTGGGGATCACCGATGTTGAAACCGCCCAGGATGTAGCCGCCCCAGGAGTCGTCCACGTCAGCGTAGTCGGAGTCCGTGAGGTAGTAGCCAAAACCGCCGCCAAGGTAAGGCCGGAACGACCTGTTTTCCTGGAGCATGTACCGGAGCCCGAGCTCGAGGGGCGTCACCTGGACGTTCTCGGTGTAGTAGTAGCCCCAGCCGTTCCAGTAGTAGGTTGAATCATCCATCCAGGCGATGGTGAAGTCCGCAGCCCAGGGACCCTCCCAACCGGTCAGCCGGAAGCCTCCACCATAGACCGTATCCGCATCACCCATGTCCCACCCGGAACCAAACAGGCTGATGTCTCCGGCGTGAGCGAGCGGCGCCAGGAGCAGCATCGCCAGTGTCAGTATCACGAACCTGCGCATTCGAACCTCCCTTTTCGTTGTCCATCGTCGATTATGCACCGCCGCTCCGGCCTGCGCAAGGCGATCCCGGCCGGGCACTTCCACCTGGAACCCTGGCCACCCAGGAAACGGAGATCGTGGAGAGACGAGGGGGACGCGGCTCGCCGCGTCCCCCCGGATCGCACGATTCGATGTCCCCTCAGGGCTTCCAGACCTTCCAGACCTTGCCCACGAGGTCGGGGCCGACTTTGAGGGTCGCTCCGCCCGGCTGCCAGCCGGAGGGGCACGCCTCGGCGCCGCCCGTGGCCCGCACGTGTTGGAACGCCTTGACCTGCCGGATCGTCTCCTCGACGCTCCGGCCGACAGGGGGCGTCAGCACCTCCATCGCCTGGATCACACCGTCGGGATCGATGAGGAACCGGCCCCGGATATCCACCCCGGCGTTCTCGTCGTACACGCCGTAGACCCTGCCGAGATTCCCCGCACCGTCCGCGACCATCGGGAACGGGATACCGCCATCGACCATCTTGGAGAGCTCCTCCTCGTCCCACACCTTGTGGACGAACATCGAGTCCACGCTGACCGCGATGACCTCGACACCGAGCTCCTTGAACTCACCGTACCTGTCAGCGACCGCTGACAACTCGGTGGGTCACACGAAGGTGAAGTCACCCGGGTAGAAGCAGAGCAGCACCCACTTCCCCAGGTAGTCGGACAGCTTCACCGTGGTGAACTGTCCCTTGTGGTATGCGGGCGCCTTGAAATCCGGCGCCTTTCCTCCAGCCCGTACACTCATGCGCTTCTCCTCCTTCGATTCCGTTCCTTTCGCCGTCGTCTCCGGCGGCGCCTCGCCGACCACCGTTCCGGTGGGACGGGCGCATCCGGCTGGTGCGTCACCCACGGACACCTCCCTTCATCGTCGAGACCCCAGAAGTGCGATCCATTCCTGATTGTATACCCCTTCCCTGGAGTCCGCCACTTCGGGGGGCCGGGGCCGGACCACGGGCCGGAGAACCGGTCACAGCGACGGATCGGGCAGTGCGGGAGGGTTCGCGGGGCGTGCGATCAACCAGCCCTGGGCGTAGTCGGCGCGCTGGGCCTGGATCCACTCGAGCTCCGGCCTCGTCTCGATTCCCTCCACCACCACGGCGGCACCGAGGCCGTGGGCGAGCTCGATCAGGTGGCCGACCAGCGTCGCCTTGTACCGGTCGGTGTCGAGGCCCCGGACCATCGCCATGTCGAGCTTGACCAGATCCGGCCGTACCATGTGCATCAGGTTGAGGGAACTGTGCCCCGCCCCCAGATCGTCGAGGGCGATCCGGAACCCGACGCGCCGGTACGGCTCCAGGATGCTCTTGAGCACCTCCTCGTCGGGGGCTGCCAGCGTCTCGAGCAGCTCGAGCACGATCCTGCCGGGAGCCATCCCTGCCTCCATGACGATGGCCTCCATGACCTCGGCTGGCAGTAGCGACTCCACGAGGACGGCCGGGTCGAGGTTGAGGAAAAGCAGCCCCTCGAGACCCAGGCGGACGGCCTCGGCCACTGCGGTCGAGACGATCGTCAGATTGAGCCGCATGGTCAACCCCTGCATGCGAGCCGAACGGATGACCTCTGCCGGCGATTCTGCCGTGCCTTCTTCCGTCGGGATTCTGAGCAGGGCCTCCCACCCGAACACCCGTTGCGGAAACGACGCATCGACGATCGGCTGAAAGTGAATCACCAGCCGCTGCTCGTTCAGTACCCGGAACGCCGAGTCCTCCAGGTGCTCCCGGAGGAGCTCATCGAGCGTCCGGACCAGCGGGATCGCATCGGTGCCGATCCCCGTGCAGCCCGGCACGAGGAGCGCCCGCGTCCCCTTTCGTTCGCCCTCCGACACCGCGCTCCGAAGCTGCTCGAGAGCACGGCGGACCCCTTCCCTGCTGCCGGAAAATACCCAGGCGCTCGAGGAGCGCCGGAGCTCGAACGCGCCCTCCAGCGCACGGCGGATCGCGAGCTCGCCCGCCGGAGAGCCGGGCCAGAGGTAGAGGCAGGCGCCGGAGCTGCTCGTGGATACCGGGTCATGGCCGTTCATCGAGACCAGTTGTACCAGCTCCTGCCGTTCCTGCAAGACCCACACCCGAAAACCGGTACGACTTCACGTCCAGACCGCTGCCTGGAACCGGTCCACCGCCCGCCTGGACGAGCCGAAGGACCCCCTTGGCGAAGACCCTTCTCACCAGCGGAGGGCGCGGCCCTCAGACGCTCCGGCGCAGGGCCGCCACGCCACCGAGACCGAGCAGCAGGATCAGCACGGCGATCCCGCGCGGGTCGAGGGCGGGGATGGCCGGGGCGCGGAGCGCGACCGCCTCGGTACTCTCGTTGCCGTCGGTATCCGTCGCCACGATCGTGCCGGAACCCTCCTGGGCCCCCGCTGCGACGGCCACGTGGAACGTCCAGCTCGTGTCCCCGGGC
>JAMOVQ010000079.1 GCA_027067575.1 Thermoanaerobaculia bacterium
CACACCAGAACCACGAGACCTCTAGGGAATGTCCCTTCTCAAGTCACGGCTGGGGAGTGTCCCCCGATCCCCATGGAGAGCCCCTGGACTCGGGCAGACTACGACTACTACTGAAGGGGAGTGTCCCCTCACGTCAGTGAATGAGGCGGCCGTTCTTGACCACGTGGCGGCCGTTCTTGACCACGTGGCGGATGGGGTTGATGCCGTAGTGGTAGACGACGTGGAAATGGGTGGGTTCCCAGAGCACGACGAGGTCGGCGTGCTTGCCGACCTCGAGGGAGCCGATGGCGTCCGCGCGGCCGATGGCCGCAGCAGTGTTGAGGGTCGCCGCCGTGATCGCCTCCTCGACGGTCATCCCCATGGCCAGGGTGGCCAGCGCCAGGATCATGGGCATCGATTCGGTGGGCGAGGAGCCGGGGTTGCAGTCCGTCGCCAGTGCCACGGCGCAGCCGGCCTCGATCATCCGCCGGGCCGGCGCGTAGGAGGAGCGCAGGAAGAACGAGGTGCCCGGCAGCAGCACGGCGACGGTGTCCGAACCGGCCAGCGCCTCGATCCCGCGATCGGTCACGTGGACCAGGTGGTCCGCGGAGAGCGCCCCGAGCTCCACGGCGAGCTCCGCGCCGCCGAGGGGGGTCAGCTCGTCGGCGTGCAGGTGGATCCCCCACCCGTACCGGCCCGCATCGGCCAGGAGCCGCCGCGTCTGGTCCAGGTCGAAGACACCCTCCTCGCAGAAGACGTCCACGGCCTCGGCGAGCCCGAGGCGAGCGATCTCCGGGTGGATGGTCTCCACGAGGAGCCGGACCCACCGTTCGGGGTCGTCCCGGTGTTCCGGGGGAACCTCGTGGGCCGCCAGGCAGGTGGGGACGAGGTCCACCGGGTGGCGCCGGTCCGTCTCCCGGATCACCTCGAGCATCCGGACCTCTGTCGCGAGGTCGAGACCGTATCCCGACTTCGCCTCCACGGTCGTCGTGCCGTGGAGCAGGAAGGTGTCGAGCCTGGGGAGTGTCCCCCCCAGCAGTTCGTCGAAGCCGGCCGCCCGGGTGGCCCGGACCGTGGCGTTGATCCCCCCGCCCGACCGGGCGATGGCCATATAGCTCTCGCCCCGGAGCCGCCTGTTGAACTCGTCCTCACGCGATCCGGCCCAGACGGGGTGGGTGTGGGGATCCACGAACCCCGGCAGGACGCACCCGCCCGCGGCATCGAGAACCTCGTCCGGAGGCGGGAACTTTCCGTCGTGCTCGTCGGAGGGGCCGACGAAGACGATCTCCTCGTCCTCGCACCGGATGACCGCGCCCTCGTACTTGGCGAGCTCGCCGAGAGCCTCGCCGCGGCGGGCAGTGGTTCCTGAGGGTGTGACGACGCGGGACGCGCCCCGGACGAGGAGCGACGTCACCGCGTGACCTCGCCCGTCGAGTACCGGTTGCGATCCATCAGGGAGAGCCGAGGCGTCACCTTCTCCCGCTCCTCCTGCCGCTGGTCGTCGCGAACCACTCCCTGGAGGATCTCCACGAGCCGGAGGACCTCGGCCCGGGCCTCCCGGCGCTGGTTCCGGAGCCGCGAGATGACGGTCTCGAGGGTCCGGATCCGCTCGTTGGTCTCGTCGATCACGCGCTGGGCCAGCGCCTGGGCCTCCTCGACGATCCGCTGACCTTCCTGACGGGCCCGCTCCACCGTCGCCTCGGCCTCGGCCCCGGCCTTCTCCAGCGTCTCGTCTGCCGATCGCTGTGCCGCAACCAGCGCCTGCTGGAGCGCCGTCTCCCGCTCCCGGAAGGTCGTCAGCTCCTTCTCGAGCCGCACCACCTGTTGCCGGAGTTCGCCACGCTCACGGATCACCTGCTCCAGCAGGTTGCCGACCTCGCCGAGGAACTCGTGCACCTGCTGCGGATCGTACCCGTGGAGCTTCTTCCCGAACGTCTTGCCCAGGACATCGAGGGGTGAGATCTCGTTCATGGCATCCTCCCGGTCTCGAACCACCAGTATCGCACACCTTTCCAGGAGGATCGAGCACCCGGGGCCCTCGCGGGCGGCCACCCCAGGCAACGTGTGACGGACCGCACGAACGCCCCGGAGTCCCCGGCCCCAGGGAACGGCCCGTGTCTCGGAATGGACGCGCTCGTGCACGCCCGCGGCTCAGGGTGTGAGGTCCTCCACCCCCTGTGGGGGCCCACCGGCTTTCCGCTCCGCCTCCTCCCTGGCCAGCTGCTCGCCCTTCTTCCGGTTGTGCTGAATGAACCAGGTGGTGAGCTTCGAGCCCTTGATCCCCCGGACCACGTTCTCGAGGTCGATGTACATCTGGGGATCGTTGACGAACGCCCCGAGGGTGCCGTCGCCCTGGTCGACCTTCTCCAGAATCGAGCGAAGGTGCGCGATGGACCGCTCCAGATCGGTCAGGAAATCCCCGGCGTAGTTGCGGTCCCGGAGCAGGCGGGGGAGTGTCCCCTCGCCGTGGGCGAGCTCCTCCGCGGCCTCGGCGAGGGCCGCGGAGGCCGTGTGGAGCGACTCCAGGGTCTCGTGGACGAGCCGTCGCCCCTCGGGATCCCGCATGATCGCGGCCCAGGCCGAA
>JAMOVQ010000080.1 GCA_027067575.1 Thermoanaerobaculia bacterium
TGGATCGGATCCGTTTCTGATGATGGCGAAGAGGGGCCGGAGTGAGGGGATGTCAGGCGCGGAGAATGTCCAGAAGCTGGAGGATGTCGTCCGGGACCGGGGCCTCGAACGCCACGCGCTCGCCGGTGGCCGGGTGGTCGAACTCGAGCCGCCAGGCGTGGAGGGCCTGCCGGGGGAAGGTGCGGCAGGCGGTGGCCGCGGGTTCCGGCATGTTGCGCCACTGGCGGCCGGCGTAGAGGGGGTCCCCGACGAGGGCGTGGCCCGCGTGGGCCATGTGGACGCGGACCTGGTGGGTCCGGCCCGTGACGAGCCTGCAGTGGAGGAGCGCGGCGCCCTCGAACGCCTCGGCCACGCGGTAGAGGGTGCGGGCGGGGCGGCCGGAGGCGACCACGGCCATGCGCTTCCGGTCGCGGGGGTGGCGGCCGATGGGGGCGTCCACCACGCCCTCGGGCGGGTCGGGGACGCCGTAGACCACGGCGAGGTAGGTCTTGCCGGTCTTCCGCCACTGGAACGCCCGGGTCAGCGCCAGGTGGGCGCGGTCGGTCTTGGCCACCACCATGACGCCGGTGGTGTCCTTGTCCAGCCGGTGGACGATCCCCGGCCGCTCGGCCCCGCCGATCCCCGGGAGGTTCCGGCAGTGGTGGAGCAGGGCGTTGACCAGGGTGCCGTCGGGGTTGCCGGCCGCGGGGTGGATGACGAGCCCGGCCGGCTTGTCGAGCACGAGGATGTCGTCGTCCTCGTGGAGAATGGCCAGGGGGATGTCCTGGGGCTCGGTCTCCAGCGGCTCGGGGTCGGGGACCTCGACCCGGACCTCCATCCCGGCCCGGAGCCGGAGCGAGGCGCGTGCGGGCCCGCCGTCCACGAGCACGCGCCCCTCGTCGACCAGGCGGCGGATCCTCGAACGGGTCAGCTCCTCCACGGTGTCGGCCAGCCAGCGGTCGAGCCGTTCCCCCCCGGCGGCGCCGTCCACCTGGAGGAGGATCGTGCGGCTCATGCCCGGCGGGCGGTCCGGAGGGTCCGCAGCAGGAGAACGGCGCCCGCCGCCACGAGCCCGATGGAGATCGCCTGGCTCGTGGAGAGCAGCCCGCCGAGGACGAACCCCCGCTCGGCGTCCCCGCGGGTGTACTCGAGCAGGAACCGGCCCACGCCGTAGAGCAGGAGGTACGCGGCGAACACCCGGCCCGTGGGGGGACGGCGCCGGTGGAGCCACGCGAGGAACAGGTAGAGCGCGAAATTGAACGCCATGGCGTAGACCGGGAACGGGTGGACCGGGACGCCCAGCGGCGTGCCCACGTTGGCGTGGGCGCGCGGGTCGGTGTAGGTGATGGCCCACGGCAGGTCGCACCGGCCACCCCAGCAGCACCCGGCCATCAGGCAGCCGATCCGGCCGATGGCCTGGCCCAGGGAAACCGAGGGCGCCGCGGCGTCGGCCACGGGGAGGAACGGGAGGCCGTACCGCCGGATGAGGACCGCGCCGGCGAGGATGGCGGCCAGCAAGCCGCCGAGGAACACGCCCCCGGCGCGCAGCACGCCGAGCAGCTCCGCGGGATGGTGGAGGTACCGGGGCGCCTCCACGAGGACCAGGGCGAGCTTCGATCCCACCAGCGCCCACACGATCACCCACAGGCCGAGGTCGAGGATCCGGTCGGCGTCCAGGCCCGCGGCGGACGCCCGGCGGTGGAGGGTCCACAGGCCGAGGCCGACGGCGAGGACCAGCAGGACACCGTAGGTCGGGAGCTGGAACCGGCCGAGGTCGATCAGGACGGGATGCACGTCACGCCTCCCCCTCGCCGTCCGTCTCCACGTCCGGCCGCCGGTGGCCGAACAGCTCGGCCAGGATCAGGGCGCCGGCGCCCACGGTGATGGCGGCGTCCGCCACGTTGAAGTCGGGCCACGCGTAGCCCTTCCCTCCGACGCGGACCCAGAAGTGGAGGAAGTCCACCACGGCGCCGTACAGCAGGCGGTCCACCAGGTTCCCGACGGCCCCGCCGAGGATCGCTCCGAGCGCGGCCCGCCCCGCCGGGGGGATGGAGTCGCCCGAGCGCCACAGGATCCACGCGATGACCGCCACCGTCACGGCGATGAGCGCGACGAGCACCGCCTGCCCGATCCTGCCGCTCTCGGCGAAGAACGAGAAGGCGATCCCACGGTTGTGGACGTGGGTGATGGAGAACCCTTCGAACACGATGAAGGCGTCCCCCGGCCGGATGCAGCGCATCACGGCGAGCTTGGTGGCGCGGTCCACGGCGAGCACCGCCGCCGCCACGATCCACGGGAGCGCCCGTCGCGTCACGACCCGGCCTTCTCCCGCCGCAGCTCGGCCCGGCCCTCGGCGAGCAGCCGCGCCGTCACGTCGTGGCACCGCTGGCACAGGCCGGGGAGCTCCGGGTCGTCCACCAGCGTCTCGAACCGCCGCCAGCACCGGGCGCACACCGGGGCCTCGAACGGCTCGGAACGCACCGAGAGGCCCGGGTACGCCTCCACCGGCTCGCCCTCGCCCTCGCCGGGCCCGGCCTCCGAGACGATCAGCAGCTCGGCCAGGTCCGCGCCCGTGGCCTC
>JAMOVQ010000081.1 GCA_027067575.1 Thermoanaerobaculia bacterium
CGGCCACCGATGCGAGCAACGGCATCGCGCCCGCTGCGAGCACGGCCACCGCATCGAACCGGCCCGCCGCCCGGGCCACGAGCCACGCCGAGGCGAACAGCGCGGCGAACAACGGCAGCGAGCGACGCCCCATGACGCCCCCGATGATGTGGCGCCCGCCTCCCCGGGTCAAGCACCGGCGGCCCGGGACCGCGCACCGTGCCCCTGGCCGGGCCGGCCGCCGGTCCGACGTCGCGGGGACCGTCGCGACGGGAACGGACCGTGGCTGTGCCCGCGTCGCTGCCCGTGCCGGTGTGCGCGTCGGTGTCCGGTTCACCGCACGTGTCGGTGACCATGACCCTGTCATGGCGAGGACCTTCCACCATGTTCATTGCGAGGTCCCGAAGGGGCCGAAGCAATCCCTTGCAGCAACGTCCACGATGGACAGGGCCGGCTCTTCCGATGCAGAGACTCCACTGCGAGGGATTGCTTCGTCACTCGCCTTCGGCTCCTTCCTCGCAATGACAGGGTTGGCGGGCACGGGCACCGACACGGTCACGGACGGAGACACGGACACGGGCACGGGTACGGACACCGGCACGGACGCGGACACGGACACGGACACCGTCACCCGCGCGGGCGGTGGTGCCTCGCGGGTGGGGATGGTCTCCTCCCGTTCGTTCGGTGGGATGGCGCGTAGCCCCCGGGGCGTCCGGAGTCAAGGGCGGGCCTGCGGTCGCTTCGCGACCCTTGACACCGGGCGCCCCGGGGGCTGGTGGAGGGGCATGAACGAACGGGAGGTGACCATGCCGCACTCGCTCCATCGGAACCAGCCACCGGCACGGGCGAAGGCCATCGAGGCCGCGGGCATCGCCATCGCCTTGGCTTCCACCCTGAAGGCGCCGCTGAGACCGCTTGCGGACCAGGTGGTCCGGGCCGCGGCGTCGGTCCCCGCGAACATCGCCGAGGGCGAGGGGCGGTCCGGCGACGGAGGCGAGGGCAATCCCCGTGGAGGCGTGCCCGGGCGCCGGTTCGCCCCCCGGCGGGCCGGTTCCCACGGCCGGGACGCGCCCCTGTCAACGTGGCCGTCACTTCCGGCGTCGGAGAGGCGCCGGGGCGGTGGGAGAGAATCACACGCCCGGTGACGACACCCCCGCCGTCCCGGCACCTTCCCGCCGGTCCACGCTATACTCCCGCGCAATCCGCGGGTCACGGACGCCCGCGAGGAGGAGCCTGCCGATGCGGACACCGCGAATCGACCTGCCCGTCGCCGAGATGCCACGCCGCTGGTACAACCTGGCCGCCGACCTGCCCGTGCCGCCCCCGCTGGGGCCGGACGGCAAACCGATCGACCCGGCGGCGCTGACGGCGATCTTCCCGGAGAACATCGTCGAGCAGGAGGTCAGCACCGAGCGGTGGATCGAGATCCCCGAGGAGATCCTCGAGATCCTCCTCCGGTGGCGCCCGACCCCGCTGCGCCGGGCGTACGCCCTGGAGCGCCACCTCGGGACGCCGGCACGGATCTACTACAAGGACGAGAGCGTTTCCCCGGCGGGCTCCCACAAGCCCAACACGGCGGTGGCCCAGGCCTGGTACAACCGGCAGGCCGGCGTGAAGCGGCTGACCACCGAGACCGGCGCCGGCCAGTGGGGCAGCGCCCTGTCGTTCGCCTGCTCCCAGGTGGGCCTCGGGTGCAAGGTGTTCATGGTCCGGATCAGCTACGAGCAGAAGCCGTTCCGCAAGGTGATGATGCAGACCTGGGGCGGGGAGTGCGTCCCATCCCCCAGCACCGAGACCCGGGCGGGCCGGGCGATCCTCGAGCAGGATCCGGACTCGCCGGGCAGTCTCGGCATCGCCATCAGCGAGGCCGTGGAGGCCGCCATCTCGGACGGCTCCGGCGAGACCCGCTACTCCCTGGGCTCCGTCCTCAACCACGTGCTGCTCCACCAGACCGTCATCGGCCTCGAGGCGAAGCGGCAACTCGAGCTGGCGGGCGAGACACGGCCCGACGTCATCGTCGGGTGCGCCGGCGGCGGATCGAACTTCGCCGGGCTCGCCAACCCGTTCGTCCCGGACGTCATGGCCGGCGAGCCGATCGAGATCGTCCCCGTGGAGCCCGAGGCGTGCCCGACCCTGACCCGGGCGCCGTACGCCTACGACCACGGCGACGTGGCGGGGATGACGCCCCTGCTTGCCATGCACTCCCTCGGCCACACCTTCGTGCCGCCGACGATCCACGCCGGCGGGCTGCGGTACCACGGCATGGCGCCGCTGGTCAGCGCCGCGACAGCCGAGGGGCTGATGCACCCGCGGGCGTACGGGCAGCTCCAGTGCTACGAGGCGGCGGTCACCTTCGCGCGGACCGAGGGGATCATCCCCGCGCCCGAGACCTCCCACGCCATCGCGGGAGCGATCGACGAGGCGCTGAAGGCGAAGGCGTCGGGCGAGCCGAAGGTCATCCTGTTCGGCTTCAGCGGGCACGGGCTGCTCGACCTCAAGGGGTACGAGGCGTACTTCGCGGGCGAGCTGGAGAACTACCCGCTGCCCGAGGAGGTGCTGGCCCGGTCGCTCGCCGTGCTCGAGGGGCTGCCCCGGCCAGATCGCTCCTGACGCCCGGCCCGCGCGTCGCCGCTCACAGCTTGGCCCGCAGCCACCCCGCGCCGTGCATCCGTTTCAGGATCAGCGCGACGCGGGCGCGGTACGCCTTCGAGTCCGCGCCGGGGTGCCAGCGCGAGGGCCTGGAGAGCGCCGCGGCCAGCGCGGCGGCCTGCTCCGCCGTCAGCTCCGACGCAGGGATCCCGAAGTACCGCCGCGCCGCCGCCTCCGCTCCGAACACACCGGGGCCAAACTGGACGACGTTGAGGTAGAGCTCCAGGATCCGCCGCTTGGAGAGGCTTCGCTCGAGCTTCCAGGTCAGGACCGCCTCCTCCAGCTTCCGCCACACCGAGCGCCGCGACGAGAGCCAGAGGTTCTTGACCAGCTGCTGGGAGATCGTCGAGGCCCCCCGGAGCCGCTTGCCCGCCAGCCAGTCGCGGATCGCGAACCGCAGCTCATCCCGGTCGAACCCGCGGTGATCGAAGAAGTTGATGTCCTCGGCCACCAGGACGGCCAGCTTCAGCTCGTCCGAGATGGCGTCGTACGGGACCCACCGGTGTTCCACGCGCTGCCCCGCCCGGCGGGCGCGCTCGAGAAACGCCCAGTCCGTGGGGTTCCGGTGCACCAGGCCGGAGGGGTCCGGCAGTACGGCGAACACCCACACCGCGAGGGCCACCGCCGCGGCTGCAAGGAGGACCGCGCCGGCCACCGCCATCCGGACCACCGTGCGGAGGTGCTTCCGGGCCATCCCCCCCAGTGTACCGCCCCGGCTCAGCAGTCGCGGCAGGGCAGCACCTCGACCTCGCCATCCGGGCGGAAGAGGTCGCGGAGGCGGACCCGTTCCAGACGTCCCGCGAAGGCGTACTGGAGCCGGGCCAGCCGCCCCTCCCACGGGCCGATCCGCCAGCACGCATCCTCCGGGAGCTCCTCCACCGGCGGCCCTCCCGCCTCGTTGAGCGGGCAGATGTCCCGCATCTCCACGAGCTGCCCCCCTCCCGTCTCCTCGACCCACGACAGGGGCAGCCCCTGGGTCCGGCAGACGTACGGCCGGTGCGGGTAGATCCGGCAGGCTCCGTCCCGGTCGAGGAAGACGCAGGCCCCCAGCGGGTACGGGTCGGCCGTCCGGAGCAGGTCGCCGTGGTGCCGCCGGATCAGCTCGGCCTCGACGGTCAGGACGGTCAACCCGTCGACGCAGCAGTCCGCGCACCCGCGCTCGCAGCGGATCCGCCCGCCGTGGAGCGCCGCGACCTCGGCGGCGGCCCGGTCCACATCCTCGTGGAACAACTCCACCGCCACGACGGGATCGGATTCCATACCCGCCATGATACGCCCCCGGGCCCGCGGCGGGGTGCGCTACTCTCGATCCCGAAGGGAGACCTCCATGGACACCAACCTCCGGCCCATCACTGAGATCGCAGAACGGCTCGGTATCCCTGACGACCGCCTCGTCCCGTACGGCACGGACAAGGCCAAGGTCCGGCTCGGGGCGCTCGACTCCGGGCGGCCGCCCGGCCGCCTGGTTCTCGTGTCGGCCATCACGCCGACACCCGCGGGCGAGGGCAAGACCACCACGTCCATCGGCCTCGCCCAGGGGTTCGCGCGGCTCGGCGAGTCCGTCTGCCTGGCGCTCCGCGAGCCCTCCCTCGGGCCGACGTTCGGGATGAAGGGCGGCGCCACGGGTGGCGGCAGGGCCACCGTCGAGCCCGCGGAGGACATCAACCTCCACTTCACCGGCGACTTCCACGCAGTCACGACGGCCCACGACCTCCTCGCGGCCATGCTGGACAACCACCTCCAGCACGGCGATCCGCTCCGGATCGACCCGCGGAGGGTCCTGTGGCGGCGGGTGATCGACCTCAACGACCGGGCGCTCCGCCACGTGGTCATCGGGCTCGGTGGAGCGCTCCAGGGCGTCCCCCGCGAGACCGGCTTCGACATCACGCCGGCCTCCGAGATCATGGCGGCGCTCTGCCTGGCCGAGGACGTGGAGGACCTCCGCTCACGGCTCGCCCGGATCGTCGTCGCCCTGACCTTCGACCGCGAGCCGGTCACCGCCGCCGAGCTGAAGGCCGTCGGGGCGCTCCTCGTCCTCCTCAAGGACGCCGTCATGCCCAACCTCGTGCAGACCGTGGAGGGTGTCCCGGCGTTCGTCCACGGCGGGCCGTTCGCCAACATCGCCCACGGGTGCAACTCGGTGATCGCCACGCGGATGGCCATGGCCCACGCCGACTGGACCATCACCGAGGCCGGGTTCGGATTCGACCTCGGGGCCGAGAAGTTCTTCGACATCAAGTGCGTCTCGGCGGGACTCGACACCGCGGCCGTCGTCCTTGTCGCCACCGTCCGGGCGCTCAAGATGCACGGGGGAATCGGGCGGGACGCGCTCGAGGAGCCCGATCCCGCCGCGGTGGAGCGCGGCCTCCCCAACCTCGAGAAGCACGTGGAGAACATCCGAACGTTCGGCGAGGTCCCCGTGGTGGCGCTCAACCGGTTCGCCGCCGACACGGAGGACGAGATCGCCGTCGTCCGGCGCGCGTGCGAACGGATGGACGTCCCGTTCGCCGTCTCCGAGGTGTTCGAGAAGGGTGGCGAGGGCGGCGTGGAGCTCGCGCGCCAGGTCATGGCCCACGCCGAACGCCGCCCCAACCCGTTCCACCCGCTCTACGCCTGGGACGAGCCGTTCGAGGCGAAGCTGGAGAAGATCGCACGGTCCATGTACGGCGCCTCGGGCATCGCCATGACGAAGGAGGCGGCACGCGACCTCCGGCGGATCCGGCGGTTCGGGTACGAGGCGTTGCCGCTGTGCGTCGCCAAGACCCAGAAGTCCCTCTCGGACGACCCGAAACGGGTGGGCCGCCCGGAGGGGTTCGAGGTCACGGTCCACCGGATCGTCCTGGCGGCCGGTGCCGGCTACCTCGTGCCGATCCTCGGCGATATCCTGAGGATGCCGGGACTTCCCTCCTCGCCCCAGGCAGAGCGGATGGACCTCGTGGACGGCAGGATCGTCGGGCTTCGCTGATCGCGCCAGGTTGCCGCGCCGCGTCAATCCCTTGACGCGTTTGCCGCAGTGCGGTATATTCCGTTCAAGGACCGCCGCCCTGCGGCGAGCAAGGAGTTGGCCATGGCGCGACTGATCAAGCGGTACGGAAGCCGGAAGCTGTACGACACCGAGGAGAGCCGGTACGTCTCCCTGGAGGAGCTCGCGGGGTGGATCCGCCGCGGGCAGGAGATCGAGGTCATCGACAACCGGACCGGTGAGGACGTCACCGCGCAGACCCTGACGCAGATCATCTCCGAGGAGGGCCGCCGGGGCGTCTCGATCCTGCCGAACGATGTGCTGCACGAGCTGATCCGGTTCGGCGAGGACGCGGTCTCCAGCGGCGTCGAGCAGATCCAGAACCGGGTGGACCGCCTGATGCAGGCCTCCCTCGACCGGCTGGGGCCGGTGCGGCGCGCCCGCGAGGAGATGGCCCGGCTCAGGGAGCGGCTCGCCGAGCTGGAGAGCTCGCTGGCGGCCATCGAGCGGGAGCGGGTCGGGACGGAAGAGCCCGCGCCGAAGAAGAAGACCGCGGGGACGAAGACGCGCCGGTCCGGGGGGAAGCGCCCGGGCGGATCGTCCTCGAAGAAGGGCGCCGGAAAGGGCACGTCGGAGGCCTCGTGACGGCCCCGGGCGCGGTGATCCGGGCGCTGCTGGGGACCGGTGCGGCGGCACTGGATTCGGCCGCGCAGGCGATCGACGCCCTCGCGGTCCGCGGCGAGACGGTGGAGCGGCGCCACCGGGCGCGGATCGAACGGCGTCTGGACCGCCTCGGCCGCACCCTCGCCAGGATCAGGGACCACGCCGCCGAGAGTGCGGAGACGGTGCTGGAGTCGCTCTGGCACGGCTTGGAGGTCCCGACCCGGGGCGACGTCGAGGCGCTGGAGCGGCGGATCGAGGCGCTGGCACGGGAGATCGACCGGCTCGCCGGCCGCTGACCACGAACCTGGAGGGCACGCCGGATGGGGACGACGAGCGGAAAGAGACGGTGCGCGGGGGAGACCGCGCTGGCGCTGGCTGGCGGCGGACCGGTCGGCGCGATTTACGAGATCGGTGCCTTGAGAGCGCTGGAGGAGGCGATCGAGGGTCTCGACCTCAACGACCTCTGCCACTACGTCGGCGTCAGCTCCGGCGCGTTCCTCGGCGCCTGCCTGGCCAACGGACTGACCACGGCCCAGCTGTGCCGTTCCATCGTCAAGGAGGAGCCGGGCGAGCACCCGTTCGTCCCGGAGACGTTCCTGAGTCCCGCCGTCGACGCCGTTGTCCGGGGCGCTACGCGGATTCCACGGCTCGTGCTCGAGGCGCTCAACGCCTACCTCCGGAACCCCCGTGACCTCTCGTTCGTCGAGTCCATGACGCGGCTCGCCCGGGCGCTGCCCGTCGGTGTGCTGCGCAACGAGCCCATCGCGGAGTTCCTGGAGCGGATCTTCTCGATCAAGGGCCGTACCAACGACTTCCGCAAGCTCGAGAAACGGCTCGTGGTCGTCGCCACGGATCTCGACGCCGCGCGCCCCGTGCTGTTCGGCGAACCGGGCATGGACCACGTGCCGATCTCGAAGGCCGTCCAGGCGAGCACGGCGCTCCCCGGCGTCTACCCTCCGGTCCTGATCGACGACCGGTACTACGTGGACGGGGTGCTTCTCAAGACCGTCCACGGCTCGGCGGCGCTCGAGGATGGTGCCTCCCTGCTGTTCGCCATCAATCCGATCGTCCCGGTGGACACGTTCCAGGCCGTGGAGCTCGGCGTGCTGAAGAGCGGCCACCTGATCGACCGCGGGCTCCCCGCCATCATGGCTCAGACGCTCCGGACGATCATCCACGCGAGGGCCGTGCAGGGGTTCGCCAGCTACGCGAGCCGCTACCCCGATGCGGACGTTCTGCTCTTCGAGCCCCGGCGGGACGACTACCGGATGTTCTTCATCAACGTCTTCAGCTTCGCGGCGCGGAAAGAGATCTGCGACCACGCCTACCGCAGCGTCCGGCGTCAGCTCCGCACCCGGGAGCGCGAGATCGCCCCGAAGTTGCGCCGCCACGGCTACCGGCTGGACATGGAGATCCTCGCCGACGAGAACCGGTCGGTCTGGGAGTCCGTGGGGCTCGGCGAGGACCTGGAGCCCCTGGTGCCCCAGGCCCAGCCCGTCCGCCACGACGTTGCCGCAAGGCTCCAGGACGCCCTGGCCCGCCTCGAGGCCGTGGTCGGCGAGGGGTGAGCCGCCCGCCCGACGGGACGGTCATCCCTCCCGGACGATGACGACCGGCGGCATTCCCGGAAGCGCCGCCTCAGAGGCGCCGTCAGCGGCTCAGCGGATGATCTCCGAGAACCCGGACGTCCTCCAGGAAGCCGTCCATCCCGTCGAAGTCCTCGTAGGTCACGTGCCCGGCGCCGTCCACCTCGACCCGGGCGGCCACGTGCAGCTCGCCCTCACCGTGGCCGCGGTCGTCGATGTGGAGGTCGAGGACGCCGAACGGATACTCCAGTGACTCCTCCCCGAACTGCTGCTCGCGGACCTGGATCCGCCGGGGCGTCAGAAACAGCATCCGCCAGCCGCCGTCCTCCGTCCGCGCCGCGACCACAAGGGCGATGGGCAACGTCATGGCCCCGAGCTGGACCTCGCCGTCGTTCCGTCCACGGAGCGTCGACAGCAGCGCCTGCTGTCCGCCACGCTCCAGGATCCCGGCGAACCGCCGTGCCTGCTCCACCGGCGTGAACCGGTACGCCGCGAACGTCACGGGCATCCGGCGCGTCCCTTGGCTCGAGTCCACCACCGCCGTCGCCGCGATCCGCCGCGGCGGTCCGTCCCCGCTCCCCGCCCTCGCCACGCCGCAGGCGAGCAGCAACGCCACCGCCACACCCGTCGCCGTCATCGTCCCTCGCATCCCGGCCTCCGTTCGCTTCCAGCGTACCACTCCGCACGCCGGACCTCGTGTAGACTCCCGCCGGGAGGTGCCATGCCCGAGTCCACGAACCGGAAGGCCGAGATCCTCCGCAGTGCGGCCCGTTCGATGCTCGAGCACGGGTACGACGGCGCCTCGATGGACCGGATCGCCGAGGAAGCCGGCGTCACCAAGCCCGGCCTGTATTATCACTTCGAGAGCAAGGCCGAGCTGCTGGCCGCCGTGATGGGGTTCGCCATGGACGAGCTCGAGCGGGAGACCCGTGCGGCGCTCGAAGGCGTCGAGGGACCCGTACCGCGCCTCCGGGCGATCCTCCATACCCATGCCTCCATGATCTGCAGCGACCACGACCGGGCGTTCACCCTCCTGATCACCACGGAGCTCGACTCCCTCCGCCCCCGAGACCGCCGGGCCGTCGCCGAGCGGCTGCGCACCTACCTGAACACCGTCCGTTCCTCCCTGGAGGAGCTCGAGGCCGCCGGCCTCCTCCGGCCCGGTCTCGATCCCACCGTCGCCGCCCATACCCTCCTCGGGGCCGTGGCCTGGCTCTCGTTCTGGTTCCGTCCGAACGGCCGGCTCGACGGCCCCACCGTCGCATCCCAGGTGACGGAGATGGCCCTGGCCGCAGTGGTCCCCGACGCGCACCGCCACGGGGATCCAGTGCGCCGCTGAGGGGGCTGGGAGGGGGCCTCTGCTACCCTCGGGGCGTGTTGCCGGAGTGGGTGTTCGACGAGAATGACCGCCGCCTGATGCGCGAGGCGCTGGAGGAGGCGGCGTCCGCGGCGGCGCGGGGCGAGGTGCCCGTGGGCGCCGTGGTCTCGCGCGGGGGGACGGTGCTCGCCCGGGCGGGGAACGGGAGGGAGGCGCTCCACGACCCGTCGGCCCACGCGGAGATCCTCGTCATGCGGCGCGCCGGCGAGTTGCTGGGCGACTGGCGCCTCGATGGGTGCACGCTCCACGTGACGCTGGAACCGTGTCCCATGTGCGTCACCGCCTGCCGGCAGGCGCGGCTCGACCTCGTGGTCTGGGGTGCGCCCGACCCGCGGGCTGGCGCGTGCGGCACGGTGCTCGACCTCGCCGGGGATCCCAGGCTCGGCCCGCCGCTGGCGCACCGGGGAGGGCTCATGGCTGCCGAGGCCACGGGGCTCCTCCGGGCGTTCTTTGCCAAACGGCGGGAATCGTCGTAGAATGTCGGCCCGTTTGCGGAGAGGTGCCGGAGTGGTCGAACGGGGCGGTCTCGAAAACCGTTGACCCTTCACGGGGTCCGTGGGTTCGAATCCCACCCTCTCCGCCACGGTCTTTGCAGTCGAACGGAGAGGTGTCCGAGTGGCCGAAGGAGCACGCTTGGAAAGCGTGTGTGGGGGTAACTCCACCGCGGGTTCGAATCCCGCCCTCTCCGCCAGCAGGTGTCTCGGAGCCCACCCTGGAGCCCGGGCCCTGTGCATCGCCCACCTCCGAACCGTGTCAGGCCCGGAAGGGAGCAGCACTCAGGAGGACCGTGGCGAGTGCCGCAGGCCGCCCGGGTTCCATGGTGGGCTCCGGTTTCCCAGAGGGGCGGGCAGGACCGCCGGCGTGGAATGGAGGATGCGATGGGCGATTCGGTGACGACTCGTGTGAAATGGGTCGAGGGCCACCGGTTCGTGGCGACCACGGGATCGGGGTTCTCCCTCGTGCTGGACAACCCCCACCGCGAAGACGGCGCGGCCGCATCACCGATGGAGCTGCTCCTGGTCTCCCTGGCCGGCTGTACCGGTGTGGACGTGGTGGCGATCCTCGAGAAGATGCGCCAGCCACTGGACCGGTTCGAAGTGGTGGCGGAAGGGTTCCGCGCTCCGGAACACCCGCGGGTCTACACCGAGGTGGACGTGGTCTACCGCGCGTGGGGCGACGGGCTCAAGCCGGCAAAGCTCCGCCGAGCCGTGGAGCTCTCCGAGGGGAAGTTCTGTTCGGTCTCCGCCATGCTGAAGCCCACTGTCCGGATCAACGTCCGGATCGAGCTCAACGGCGAGCCGCTGCCGGACGAGATCTGATCCCCCTCCGGTGCCGGCCGGGGAGGGGAGTACAATGATGGCGGCCGACAGAACGACTGGGAGGTGCGTGATGAAGCGGATCGTTGTGCTGATGGCGGTCGCCGCCATGGTCGTCTCCATGGGGATGGCAGGGGAGCTCGCCGGCGTCAAGGTTCCGGACCAGGTGACGATCGACGGGACGACCCTCCACCTGAACGGGATGGGAGTCCGGAAGAAGCTCTGGATCAAGGTGTACGTCGGAGCGCTGTACCTGGAGCACCCGAACCACTCCGCGAATCAGATCCTCCAGGACGAGGGGTTCAAGCGGCTGGAGATGCACTTCCTGACGAACAAGGCGACGAAGAAGCGGATGGACAGCGCATGGGACGAGGGGTTCGAGGAGAACAACCCCGAACAGTACGCTGCGATCAGGGAGCGTGTCGACCAGCTCAAGGGGTTCTTCGGGGACATGAAGGTCGGTGACGTCATCGCCTTCACCATCACCCCCGAGGGCGAGACGAGGATCGAGCTCAACGGAGAGCTCAAGGGCACGATCGCCGGGAAGGACTTCGCCACCGCGTTGCTGCGGGTCTGGCTCGGTCCGAAGCCGCCATCCGAGGACCTCAAGAAGGGGCTCCTGGGCCTCTGACGGCCTGTTGACACCGCGGAGGCGGGCCGGATGCCGGACCCGCCTCCGCGATCTCCATCGACGGGGACGGATTCACGGTGAAGACGCTTTCTGTGATCGTACCGGTCTACAACGAGGAGGCCACGGTGGCGGCTCTTCTCTCCGCCGTGTGCTCCGCGCCCCTCCCCCGGGGGGTTGCGTCACTGGAGCTCGTCGTGGTGGACGATGCGTCCGCCGACGGAACGTGGTCCGTGGTGGAGGGGTTCACCCCCGCGGAACGGAGCGACGGGCGAGCCATCGACGTCAGGCGCACCCGGCACGATCGGAACCGCGGCAAGGGCGCCGCGCTCCGGACGGGGTTTGGTCTGGCGACGGGCGATATCCTCCTCATCCAGGACGCCGACCTCGAGTACGACCCGCGGGAGTACCCCGTCCTCCTCGAACCCATCCTCGAGGACAAGGCCGACGTGGTCTACGGATCACGGTTCCTGGGAGGACCTCATCGAGTCCTCTTCTTCTGGCACTTCATGGGAAACAGGTTCCTGACTCTGCTCTCCAACATGCTGACCGACCTCAACCTGACGGACATGGAGACCTGCTACAAGGTTTTCACCCGCCCCGTCCTGGAAGGGCTGCGGCTTCGGTCGGACCGGTTTGGGTTCGAACCCGAGTTCACCGCGGGCGTCTCCCGCCTCCGCTGCCGGATTTACGAGGTGCCCATCTCCTACCACGGCAGGACGTACGAGGAGGGGAAGAAGATCGGCTGGAAGGACGGGATCGAGGCCGTCTGGTGCATCATCCGGTACAACCTCCTCCAGCCGCCGGTCGAACGCGGCTGAGGATCGGCCGACGCCCGGCTCCAGATCGAGGCCGGGTTCATGGGAAGCCATCGGTCCTGCTGGATCCATCACGCGTGAAATGGTGGGACGCCAGACACCGGGGAACCACTCGAGGAAACACCACCTTGACGAGGACTGCCGGAACAGTCTACAGTCACGGCGATATGTTTCCCGCGGTAGAGCGGGATCTTCAGCGGGTGGGATCTTCAACGGAAGGGACGACGACCGGATGAAACCGATTTTCATACTGGGGATGATTCTCATGGTCCTTTTGCTGGCCGTCCTGCCGGCTGCGGCCCAGGAGTCGCCCCCGCCGCCCGGGAGAGTCGATCCTGGTGAGGCGATCCCTCTCGGACCGTTCATCTTCAGTCCGGCAATCGATCTGTCGTGGGAGTCGCGGGACAACATCTTCTTCACGCCCCGCGACACCGTCGACGACACGATCTGGACGGCCCGGGCGCGGTTGCTCTTCGAGCTGCCCGTCCTCAACTCCTATCTGAGCTTCTGCTACACCCCCCAGTACCGCGAGTACAAGGACTTCGACCTCGAGGAGAACTGGTCCCACTTCGTGGATGTCGGGGGGGTGTTCGAGTTCTCCAACGGGCTGCACATCGTCCCGACGTACCGGTACGTGTCCGGGATGCTGGAGACCCGGGAGGTCGATCCCGGCGGCGAGCTGATGTGGGGTGACCGCCGCTTCGACAAGAACGATGCGGGGGTCCGGCTCGACTACTGGCTCTCCCCGGTGAACGGGATCTCGTTCGAGGGTGAGTTCATCGATATCGACTACGATGGCGAGCCGACGTTCCGTTCGTTCTACGACTACTCCAGACAGTGGTTCGGGGCCGCGTGGCTCCACCAGTTGAGCCCGACCCTCGTGATGGAGGTCTGGTACCGGCACGGCATCTTCGATGCGGACACGATTGCGGATTTCCGCGACTCCTCGACCGACGAGATCACGGTTGCCTTCCGCGGCAAGATCAATCCGGTCCTGACATCGACGTTCGAGATCGGCTGGAGGGCGACCGACCTCGACGAGACGGCACCCGAGCTGATCGAGCTGGGGTACGACGACTATTCCGGTCTCGCCTTTCGCGGGGGGCTGAGCTGGGAGCTCGGGCACCAATCCGACCTCGATCTCGACCTCGTGCGGCAGGATTACCCCTCGGGTTACGGGCTGAACGCCTTCTACACCCACACCGGCGGCAGTCTCCGCTACCGTCTCCAGCGGGAACGGCTGTTCGGTCACATCCAGTTCGGATACTGGAACAACGACTACGACGTCCGGGACGTCCTCACGGGCGAGAGCCGCTCCGACGACATCACGGAGATCGGGGTCGGTGTGGGGTACCGGTTCAACGACATCCTCTCCCTGCGGGCCAGCTACCTGTACCAGGATCGTGACACGACGGACCGTCTTTCCTACGACGTCAACACCTTCCTGGTGGGGCTGACGGTGGGGTTCTGACGGGGACTGCGCCGGGTCTGGGGATGAGGAGCCGTCACGGAGTCGTGGGTCTCGTTCTCCTGGCGGCCCTCGTGCAGCCGCTGGCTCTCGGTGCACAGGAGCCGGCCGGTGCCCCCGGGACGACTCCGGTCTCGCCAGGGGCGGCCGTGGGGCGCCAGGTGGCTCCCTACACCGTCGGGGCGGGGGACATCCTGCACATCCAGTCGTTCCAGCACGACGAGATATCGGGTGACTTCATGGTCGAAGACGACGGAAGCATCACGTTCCCCCTGCTCGGGAAGGTTCCGGTCGCCGGCCTGACAGCCACGGCGGTCGCGGCAAAGATCGAACGTCTCTTAGAGAAGGACTACTACGTGGACGTCCAGGTCCAGACCGAGATCAAGCGGTACCGCTCGCGGCCCGTGACCGTGCTTGGCGAGGTCCAGAACCCTGGCACGTACTACCTGGAGGGACCTGCCACGCTGGCCCAGATCGTGGCCGAGGCGGGCGGACTGAAGTCCTCGGCGGGAACGACCGTCGAGGTCCGGCGTCAGGAACGGGATCCGGAGTCCGGCGACATGGTCCAGAGGGTCTACACCTTTCCTGCGGACCACATGGTCTCGGGGCGTGACTCGGACATCGAGATCCGTGCGGGCGACATCGTCTGGGTTTCGACCAAGCAGCTCTGCTTCGTCACGGGAGAGGTCGCCCACCCTGGACAGTACGAGCTTCACCCCGAGATGACGCTCATGCAGGCGATCACCCAGGCCGGCGGGCTCGGGAAGTTCGCATCCCAGGAGGTGGAGATCCATCGGGGAACCGGGGGAGAGAAGACGATCCTCCGGTTCGATCTCGGCAAGATCCGGAAGGGCAAGCAGAGGGATCCACTCATCCAGGCGGACGACGTCATCATCGTCCGGCGCCGCTTCTTCTGAACATGGTGGCGTGATGATGATGGAGCACCGGGAACACGACGGAGGGGACGAGATGAACGGCCAGCAGCCGTACAGGGGGGACGTTCGCCCGGCACGGTGGCCGGAACGGGCGGGATCCGCTCATGACGACTGGACCTCTGTGGGACCCGCCGGATGCGAGGGCGAATCCATCGAGCCCGAGATCGACATCAGAGAGTACCTGAGGATCTTCTGGAGCGGCCGGTGGATCATCCTGGCCGTCACGGCGGCCGCCGTAGCGCTCGGCCTGGGCTGGGCGATGACACGCCCCAAGATCTACGAGGCGACCTGCACCATCTCGATCGACTCTCATCCCCCGCAGATCATCAAGAACCAAATCAACCTCTCACCGACATGGTGGGAGCTCGAACGGTACATCAACGAGCAGGAGCGTGTGATCCGCTCCCGCACGCTGGCCCAGCGTGTCGTCGAACGGCTGGGCCTCGAGAGCAACCCCGAGTTCCGGGACATCAGCGATCCCGCCGGGATGCTCCTGTCCCGGATCAAGGTGGAGCCGTTGAAGGCCGGGGATGTTTCCTCGAACGTGCTCGATATCTCGATCCGGGGCCGTGACCCCGAGCGGATCACCGAGTGGCTCAACGTGTACGTCCACGAGTACATCGCCTTCAACATCGAGGACAACCTCAAGCGGATGCGGCAGATCTACGAGGTGATCCAGTCCAAGCTCGAACCGCTCAGGCAACAGCTCGGCGAGTCGGAACGTAAGCTCACCCGGTTCAAGGAACGGCAGGACTCCCTCTTTTTCGCCGATCAGGACAAGAACGTCATCACGGAGCAGGTCAGCACCCTGACGAGCGAGTACGCGAAGACCAAGACCGAGCGGATCCGCCTCGAGACCAAGATCAACGCCCTGAAGGCGATCCAGAAGAACGGCGGGTCGCTCTCGGCGTTTCCGGAGGTCGCGAACGACGCGACGATCCAGTCGCTCCAGGCGGAGCTCCGGAAGCTCGAGGTGGAGCTCGACGAGAAGCTCAAGACGTACAAGGGCGGGCACCCGATCATCAAGGACCTGCGCGGCCGGATCGAAGGTATCCGGCGGCAGATCACCGACCAGATCGACCGGATCATCCAGCGTCTTCGAACGGATTACGAGATCAAGCGGCGGCGCGAGGCGTCGCTCTTCGCCAACATCCAGAAGCTCAAGCAGCAGTCGATCGAGCTTTCGAAGCAGACGATGGAGTACGAGAAGCTCAAGCGCGAGTACGAGCAAAACAAGGCGTTCTACGAGGATATGCTGGCGCGCTCGAAGGAGGCGGACATCTCCGGGACCGTCGCGATGAACAACATCCGGATCATCGATGAGGCGCGCAAGCCGGAAGCTCCCGTCTCTCCGAACGTTCCCCGGATCGTCATTCTCAGTCTGATGCTGGGGTTGATGCTGGGCGTCGGACTCGTGTTCGGCCTGGACTACCTCGACCAGTCGTTCCGGAACCCCGAGGCCATCGAACGGTACACCGGCCTCGAGGTGCTGGCCGTCGTTCCCGCCTACGATGACGAGCCGGGCGCCGCGATCCGGGAGGTCTACCAGAGCCTGAGGACGGCGCTGCTGTTTGCAGCCCGTGGCGAGGGTGCCCAGGTGCTCATGATCACCTCGGCGGGTCCGGGCGAGGGAAAGTCCACGACGTCGAGGCGGCTGGCCGAGACGTTCGCCGCGTCCGGGTCGAGGGTTCTCCTCGTGGACGCCGACATGAGGAAGCCCAGTGTCCACCGACTTCTCGAGGCGGACCGGAAGATCGGACTGACCTCGGTCGTCCTCGGGAAGGTCTCCCTGGAGGAGGCCGTGGTACCGGTTCCAGGGGCCGGACAGCTCCACGTCCTGCCTTCAGGCCCGCTCCCCCCAAACCCGCCGGAGATGTTCGGCAAGGAGAGCTTCCTCGCCCTGCTCCGCGAGGCCAGATCCCGGTATGACTGGGTGATCCTGGATCTCCCGCCCGTGATCTCCGTGACCGACCCGGTGGTCTGCTCGCCGCTCGCCGACATGGTGCTTCTCGTCGTCCAGTACGGCCGTCTCGACCGCAAGGTGATCGTCGGCGCCCTCCGCCAGCTCGCGCGGGCCGGCGCACGGGTGGTCGGAGCCGTTCTGAACCGCGTCGATCTTGAACGTGAGCACTACTATGCGGATGGTTACTATGCGGGGTACTACCACTACGCCTCGGCGGCCGAGACGGATGCCGAGACCGGTGGTCGTTGACAGTGGTGCGGCCGCGCTCCTATAGTCCGAAGGCAGGAGGCTCGAGATGAGGCGTCTCATTCTATTCGTCGTGCTCGCCCTCGTGGCGTCGATGGCCCTCGCACAGGATGAAGCGACGGCTACATCCGTCCCGGAGATCTCTCACGGTGTGCTCGCGCAGTTGCTCCTGGACGCCATCGCCACGAAGGAGCCACCCCACCTCGCGCCCGAGGCCGCGCTCGAGAGGGCGAAAGAGGTCGGCATCCTTCCCGATGACTGGAAGACGGGCGACACGCTGACGCAGGCGGAGATGGCGAGCGTGCTGCGCGGGCTGTGCCCCGACGTCACATACCAGCCGGGCGATCCGGATGCCGGTCTCTCGGAGGTGTTCGCCGCCGCCCTGATTCGCAGGGTCCTCTCCTGTATCAGACACACCCTCGCCGCACGGCTGGGACACGGCTCGACGAGCATCCAGCTCGGTGGCAACGTGGCCGCGGCACCGGTTCCCGTCAGTCCGTCGGGGTTCTAGAGGACCGGCACGGCGGCCTGCCGGGAGGACGGCCGGTGAGTGCCGGCCGCCTTCGTGGCCTCCGTCACCGCTCCCCGGCGGCCTCCCGCAACGCCTCCAGGATCGGTCCGAGGTCGGTGATCCCCTTCTCGGCCGCCAGCTCCTTCAGCGTCCCCCAGTACGGCTCCCCGCACCGGATGCAGACGATCCCCTTCTCGGCAAGGATCCGGACCGCCACGGGCAGCGCCTCCACGAGCTCCTCGATCCGCACGTTCTCGTCGATGGTCAACGGCATGTCTCCTCCCCGACCGTACGATACTCCCAGCGCGGCGATCGCGCCAAGGCGGTTGTCACCGATCCCGTGAGCGGATAGACTGCCCGTGCCGCCCCGGCGGGCGGATTCCACGAACGACGAGGAGGAGGTGTTTCATGGGAATCGCGAGGGTCGGAGTGGTCGGCTGCGGGCAGATGGGCGCGGGCATCGTGGAGATCTCGGCCAAGGCGGGTTACGAGGTCGTCGCCCGCGAGGTGAACGAGGAGCTCCTCGATCGCGGTCTCGGCCGGATTCAGAAGAGCCTGTCGAAGGCCGTCTCCCGCGGAAAGCTCGAGGAAGCCGAGAAGGAGGCCATCCTCTCCCGGATCACGGGGACGACGGAGCTGGCCGGCCTGTCTGACTGCGACCTGGTCATCGAGGCTGTTCCCGAGGACAAGGAGCTCAAGATGGCGCTGTTCGCCGAGCTCGACGGCCTGGTCAAGCCCGAGGCGATCTTCTGCACCAACACGTCCTCCCTGGTGGTCACGGAGCTCGCCATGTCCACGAAGCGGGTGGACCGGTTCGCGTGCCTCCACTTCTTCAACCCCGTTCCGGTGATGAAGCTCGTGGAGGTCGTCCGGACGATCCTGACCTCGGACGAAACGTTCGACGCGATCTTCGACTTTGCGAAGAAGGTCGGCAAGACGCCCATCGCCGCCAAGGACAACTCGGGGTTCATCGTCAACCGGCTGCTGATCCCGTACCTGCTCGATGCCATCCGCTGCTACGAGCAGGGGTTGGGCTCCCGCGAGGACATCGACACCGGAATGAAGCTCGGGTGCGGCCACCCGATGGGGCCGCTGGAGCTGTGCGACTTCATCGGTCTCGACACCATGTACTTCGTCGCGGAGGTCATGTTCGACGAGTACCGCGAGCCGCGGTTCGCCCCGCCGGGCCTCCTGAAGCGGATGGTCAAGGCCGGCCAGCTCGGCCGCAAGACCGGTAAGGGTTTCTACGACTACTCGTGAGGAGGGTGCCGTGGAGTTCGAGAACCTGAAGCTCGAGAACCGGGAGGGTGTCCTGTGGGTCACCGTCAACCGCCCGGACAAGCTCAACGCACTGAACGTGCGGACCATCGGGGAGCTCGGCCGTGCGGCCGAGCTGGCCGCGGCGGACGGTGACGTCCGGGCCGTCGTTCTGACCGGCGCGGGTGACAAGGCGTTCGTCGCCGGGGCGGACATCGCCGAGCTCAACACCCTCGGCCCCGAGGAGGCCAAGGAGTTCGGGCTCCGGGGCCAGGCGGTGTTCAACCGCTTCGAGCGGCTCCCCAAACCTGTGGTCGCCGCCGTCAACGGGTACGCTTTAGGCGGCGGGTGCGAGCTCGCCATGGCGTGCCACGTGCGGATCGCCTCGGCCAACGCCGTGTTCGGGCAGCCAGAGGTCAAGCTCGGCCTCATTCCCGGCTACGCCGGCACACAGCGGCTCCCGCGCCTCGTCGGCAAGGGCCGGGCGCTCGAGCTCCTGCTGACCGGCCGCAACGTCAAGGCCGAGGAGGCCGAGCGGATCGGCCTCGTCAACCGGGTCGTGGAGCCCGAAGCGCTGGTCCCCGCGGTGGACGAGTTCCTCTCCGCCGTGTTCCGCAACGGTCCCCTGGCCGTGGGGCGGTGCATCGAGGCTGTCCAGTACGGTCTGGACGCGCCGTTCGACGATGGCTGCATGCTCGAGGCGACGCTGTTCGGCCTGTGCGCCGCGAGCGAGGACATGGCGGAGGGAACCGCCGCGTTCCTCGAGAAGCGCAAGGCCGAGTTCAAGGGGAGGTAGCACCATGGTCCGGGCGCTGGTCGGACTCCTTGGGAAAAACCCGTTCAAGCCGCTCCAGGCGCACATGCACCTCGTCATGGAGTGCGTGGCGCTCGTCCGCCCCCTGATGGAGGCAGTCATCGCGCACGATCCCGAGCGCGTGTCCGAGGTGCGGAAACAGATCACGAAGGCGGAGCACGAAGCCGACCTCGCCAAGGACGAGCTGAGGGACAACATGCCGCGGACGGTGTTCCTCCCCGTATCCCGGACCGACCTGCTCGAGCTGCTCCACCACCAGGACGACATCGCGGACGGCGCAGAGGACGCGGCGATCCTGGCGGATATGAAGCCGCTCCAGACGCCGGAGGGGATGGGGGAGGAGATCCTCGAGTTCGTCGACATCTGCCTCGAGGCGGCGCGCTCCGCCGAGACGGTGGTGGGACGGCTCGACGAGCTGATCGAGACCGGGTTCACCGGTCCGGAGGCGGACGAGGTCCTCGATCTGATCCGGACCATCGGACAGCAGGAGTGGAAGGCCGACAAGGCGGCGTTCAAGCTCACACGCCGGCTCCTGGCCGACGACGACACTCCGGACTGCATCGATGTCTTCCTCTGGATGAAGCTGTTCGAGGCCCTGGGCAACATCGCCAACGCGGCGGAGCAGGTCGGGAACTACCTGCGGCTGATGCTCTCCCGCTGACAACTGGAAGGATCGGCCGATGACGACGGTGCTTCTCGTGGTCGCCCTGCTCAGCGGTGCCTACATGGCGTGGAACATCGGCGCCAACGACGTGGCCAACGCGTTCGGAACCAGCGTGGGGTCCAGGGCCCTGACGTTCCGGCAGGCCGTGCTCGTTGCCGCGATCTTCGAGTTCTCAGGTGCGGTGCTCGTGGGCGCCCATGTGACGGGAACGATTCGATCGGGGCTGTTCGACCCCCAGCTTCTCCAGGGCCGCGAGATGGTGCTCGCGTTGGGGATGCTCTCGGCGCTGATCGGGGCGGGCGTCTGGCTCCAGATCGCCACGCACTTCGGCTACCCGGTCTCCACGACACACTCCATCGTCGGGGCGATCCTCGGCTTTGCTCTGGTGTCGCTGCCGGTTCATGCCATCAACTGGGCCAAGGTCGGGAAGGTCGTGGCGTCCTGGGTGGTCTCCCCACTCGTGGGGGGACTCCTGGGCTGGCTGATCTTCGTCTTTCTCAAGTGGGCGATCTTCAAGCACCCCGACCCCCTCGTCCGATCGCGGCAGATCGCCCCTCTTCTGATCTTCGGCGTCTTCTTCGTCCTCTCCCTGAGCTTCCTCTACAAGGGGCTCAAGCAGCTCCATCTGAACTTTCAGCCGCTCGAGGCGATTGGCCTTGCTGCTGCCGTCGGTTTCATCGGAGGACTGGTCGGGTGGGCGTTGCTCCACAACGCACCGGTGCAAGGGCAGTACGCCGATCGGCTTGCCGGCGTGGAGTCGCTGTTCCGCCACCTCCAGGTGATCACGGCGTGCACCGTGGCGTTCGCCCACGGTGCCAACGACGTGGCCAACGCCGTGGGTCCGCTGGCGGCCGTCGTCTCCGTGCTCCGGGAGGGCGCCATCCGGTCGAGCGTGGAGGTGCCGGTCTGGATCCTGATGCTCGGCGGCGCGGGCATCGTCGTGGGGCTGGCGACCTTCGGCTACCGCGTCATCGAGACCGTCGGCAAGAAGATCACCGAGATGAGCCCGTCGCGCGGATTCTCGGCGGAGTTCGGCGGGGCGATCACGGTTCTGATGGCCTCGCGGATGGGGCTGCCGGTCTCCACCACCCACGTGATCGTCGGTTCCATCATCGGTGTCGGCTTCGCTCGGGGCCTCGCCGCCCTCGACCTGCGGGTGATCCGGGAGATCGTGATCACCTGGGTCGTCACCCTGCCCGCGGCTGCCGCGGTCAGCCTGGCCTGCTTCTACCTTCTCAAGGCGATCGTGCTTTCGTGATCCAGGCCCCTTCCCGGCCGGCGATCCGATGCTACGATAGAAGGAAGGAGGAGGGCCGCGGGTTGTTCCGCGTGGAGGACCGATGAGCGATTCGAGGGCACGACGGTTGCAGGAGCTCCTGAAGCGGCTGGGCGAGGCCGTCCACCGCTCTGTGGTGGATTCCGAGGAGGTGGAGGCGTGCCTGCGCGAGATCCACGCCGAGGGGTGGGACGCCGTGATGCTCCTCGAGGCTTCCCTGGCCTGCCGTGACGGCGGCGAAGTGGAGAGCGTTGGGGGGTCCCTCCACATCCACGCAGACCCCGCGCGCCACCGCCCGGAGTACCGGCTCAACCTCCAGGACGCCATGTGGCTCGCCTCCCTCGGAATCTCGCCCACGCGGCACCGTGAGGCGAACCCCGCCCCGCTCCCCTCCGACGGCGGGACGAGGGACCCCGATGCCGAACCTCGTCGGTAGACCACGCCGGGAGATCGAGGCGCTCCTGTCCGGTTCGGTGGATGCACCGTACCGCGCGCGACAGATCGCCTCGTGGATCCTCGACCGGCGGGCAACCTCGTTCGAGGAGATGACCGACCTGCCGAAGGCGCTCCGGGCCGAGCTGGCCGGACCGTTCGAGATCCGCGATCCTGCCATCGCCGACCGGACGACAGCCCCCGACGGCACGGTCAAGTACCTCTTAGCGCTCGAGGACGGAGCCACCATCGAGTGTGTCGCGATGCCCGAGGGGGACCGGGCGACGCTGTGCCTCTCCTCCCAGACCGGCTGTGCGCTCGGTTGCGCCTTCTGCGTCACCGGCGCGCTCGGTGCGGGCCGGAACCTCGAGCCGGACGAGATCGTGGGCCAGTACCGCGTGATGGCCCGCGGGCTCCCCGGCCAGGTGCAGCGGGTCAACCTCGTCTTCATGGGGATGGGGGAGCCGCTGCTCAACACGGAGGCGGTGGAAAAGGCACTCGAGACGCTGTACGAAACGGTCAGTCCGAAACGGATCACCGTCTCCACCGCGGGGATCGTCCCCGGCATCCGCTGGCTCGCCGGGCTCCCCCGGCCGCCGAAGCTCGCCGTCTCCCTCAACGCGCCGGACCAGCCACGCCGCGAGCGGATCATGCCCATCGCCAGGCGGTACCCCCTCGACGAGCTGCTGGACGCGGTCCGGACGTTCCCCCTCGATGGCGGCCGGCGCATCACCTTCGAGTACGTGCTGATCCGAGGCCTCAACGACCGTCCGGCCGACGCCGTGGCCGTCTCCCGGCTGCTCCGGGGGATCCCCTCCAAGCTCAACGTCATCCCGCTCAACGAGGACCCGGGCCACATCCCCGGCCTCGCCCGGCCCGCTGACGACGCCGTGGAGGCGTTCGCCGAGGCCGCCCGGCGGCACGGTCTCGTGGTCACTGTCCGCCGCTCCCGGGGCCAGGAGGTCGCCGCGGCGTGCGGCCAGCTCAAGGGGCGAACCGCTGCCACCCACGCCTGACCGGTCTGAGAAATGGAAAGGCCACCGCGAGTGGTGGCCGGTCGTTTCGTGGTGGCTGGGGCGCAGGGAGTCGAACCCCGATTCTACGGTCCAGAGCCGCATGTCCTGCCATTGGACGACGCCCCAGCACGGGGTCCCCCGCAGGGGAGCGTCATTATAGCAAGCGACCGCCGGCGGTCAACACCGTGGGGCCGACCCGAAGCGCCCCCGTCCAGGGACCAGCGAAGCGACGTCCCGGTCACCGATCCAAGAGACTCCCGCCCTTCACAATCGACGCCCCTGCGGGGTGCAGTCCGAGCCGCAGGAGTCGGGGCGCCCCCGCCCCCACGGCCCCGAGGAGCGCAGCGACCCGGGGGAGCCGCGAAGGCGGCGCCAGCGGCACGCTCGGACGGCGCGGGGGAAGCTCGCTTCCACCGCGATGACGGGCCGGGACGCTCAGCCCGCGCGAAGCGCGGGGGCCGGCCGCCGGTTCGCCCTCCGGCAGGCCGGGTTCTCGTGGCCGGGACGCGAGATGCGTCCCGATGGAGCGCCACCGCCGTACATCATGGATCGGCAGCGCGACGGCCTCGATCGGTTCCAGCCTTGACACCGGGTTCTTCCAGAGGTATGAAGGATGCAGAAGCATACAACCTGGGAGGCGTGGGATGGCAAGGTCGATCCGAGTCGTTACCGCGGCGGTCTTCGCCGCCGTCCTCGTGGCATTGCCGGCGTGGCAGGGAGCCGCACAGACGTGGAAGGACTTTCTGAAGAGCACGGCTGCGAACGCCGTGGACGGGCAGCTCGGCGGGGAAGCGGGCAGGATCCGCCGGGTCCGGGTGGTGGCCCGTCATCCTTCCGAGATCACCGTCGAAGCTCGCCTGACCGACGTCACGGACCCGTCCTCGGTCCGGCTGGAGGCCGAGCTCCTCGACAACAAGGGCAACCCCATTGAACCGATCGTGGTGAAGCACGGTGCGATTCCGAAAGGAGAGGGCACGGTCGAGGCGACGGTGCGGTACACGGGAAGCGGCTCGGTCTACTCCTCGATCCTGCTGCTCAAGCTGGTCCACACCTCCAGCGGGAAGGTCTCCTCCCAGCGCAGCACGATGGTCGCAAAGAGCTGGGAGGGTCCCGGGGAGGGACCTGTTCTGGAGGATGCGTCAGACCGCCCATCACCCCCTCCGACGCCGGCGCCGAGGGTCGTCCGGCTGCACCCCGTACCGGTCGGCAACACGCCGAAGGGCGCGTCGGCCGTCGGGATCGGGGGACTCCAGTTCCGCACGCCACCGGTCAGTCCTCCCGCCCGGACCGGCTCGCCGGCGCAGGTTCCGCCTCCACCCCGTCGGCCGCTGTCCCCCGGCGCCGTCCAGCTCGCGGCGGGGCGGAGAGCGACGCTCGTCGACCTCTACCGTGCCGCCTTCCACGGGAGCTGGCGAAACGCCACGACGGCGCTCCCGTTCAACGGCTCGGACGGAGACCGACGTGGTTTCGTCCGGGCGCTGGGAGCCCACGCGCTGATCGACGGCACGCGGCACGAGCGGGTGCTGGAGACCCACCCGGAGTGGAAGCCCCACGGGAAGATCGTTGGCGAGATCACCGTCCAGCTGCCAGAGAAGGCGCGGCACCTGGCGGGGACCGTCGGATTCCTTCCCGGCTCGAGAAGTCCCGACGGCGTCACCGCCGAGGTGTTCATGCGGGCGAAGGGGATGCCGGCAACCCGGCTCTGGGTCCGGCGGGTCCGGCCGGCCGATGGAGCCGTTCCGTTCAGCGTCACGATTCCTCGGGAGTTTGCCGGAAAGCGTGTCGTCGTTGAGCTCAGGGTTGACGCGGGCCCGTCCTCCCGGCAGGACTGGTTCGCTTGGAGCGATCTGCGGATCACCGACTGAAGCCGATGCGGCGGCCGTTCCTCTGTCTCCTCGTCGTGACGCTGGGTGCGGCGATCGCCTCCGCCGGACAGCCGGTGGCGGTCTCCGTTACGCCGGACACCGTCCGGCCGTACGAGAGCGTGGTGCTGCGTGTCGAGGGATCGGGTTTCGGACCCGGGTGCCGGGCGCTTCTCGGCCGTGCCGGGCGGTACGTCCCGGTGGCCACCACCGTGGAGGGAGGGACGGTGGTGGAGATCCGGCTCCCTGCCGGGCTGCCGCCGGTTCCGCGCGAACGCGCCGTCGTGGTGGAGTGCGGTTCGACCCGCACGGCTCCGCTGACCGTCACGGTGAACCGCTCCATGCCGGGCGGCGCGCAGCCTGTCCCGTCCCCCTCTCTCGCCGCGGCGGCGGGTGCCGCCTCGGCGGCGGAACCTGAGCCGGCCACTGCGGCGGTACCGGTTCTCGCCCGTCTCGACCCCTGGACCGTGCCCGCAGGGGAGCCGTTCACCCTGACGCTGACCGGGAGCCGGTTCGAGGAGGGCGCGTCCGTGGAGGTGACGGTGAACGTCAACGCGGGCACATCGCGCCCACCGGAGTACCGGCCGCGGCGGTTCCCCGCCGACCGGCTCTCCGACACCGTCTTGCTCGTCGACTTCGACCGCGGTTTCGCGCCGGAGCCCCCGCTCCGGCCGGTCCGTGTCGTGAACCGTTCCGGGGCGCAGAGTGCGCCCCTCTACCTTCGGATCTCCGGGAGGACACCATGAGACGATCCACTGGCGCCGCGGCGTGCCTCGCCGTGTTGCTGTTCGCATACCCCGTCCGCGTGGCGCACGCCGCCCCGGGAACGGACCAGTTCGGAGCTCTCAAGCTGGCCGACCACGTCCATCTGATGCAGGTGCTGCCACAGCTTCAGACGGCGGACAGGCAGAGCGAGGAGTCGAGAAAACGGCAGGGGCGTGGCCCCGCCGCCGGGGCCATCGCCGTCGGCGACCTCGCCACGGTCCGCCAACTCGACCGGTTCCCCGGCGTCTCGCTGGAGCGGCTGTGCCGTCTCAGCCTGACGGTGTACCCCGACGTCAACGCGGACTCCGGGATCTTCTACTACCGGCCCAGACGGTTCGTGCTGAAGTTCGAGCCGGAAGAGGGGTACTACCTCAACCTGGACTACAAGGCGAAGGGACGGGACGAACAGTCCGTGCTGATCCAGGCCCGGCTGACGCCCGGGTTCGCCCAAGTGGACAGGGTCGTGCTCAAGGCGCTCCTCATGTCCGCGCTCCACCGGCTCGGGCGCGAGGTGGCCGACCCGATCCTCCTGCCCCTGCCGGCCACCTACGAGGTCTCGTTCAACCTTCAGAACTGGGAGATCGAGAGCGTCACCGTCAACGGCGTGGATCCCGAGAGCGGTGAGATCGTGCTCAGCCTCGCGGCGTCGGTACCCGACGCGACGCTCGTGGCCAACACGCTGGGGAACCTCAACGGCCTGGTCGGGTCGGTGGAGTTGCGGCCCGCGCTGATCTCGCCGAGCCAGAGCCTGACGACGCCGATCCAGATCCCGGCCAGCATCCGCCTGGCGGACATCCGGAGCGCCCCGCCGCTGACACCGGCCGATATCGTCCCACGGTTCCGGAACCCCTGGCCGTTCGACCTTCGGCTCTCGTACCTCTGCTACCTGGCGGGGAACCCGGCTTCGGCACTGGAGGTCCGGGGATGGAGCCTCGGGGACGCGGTGCTCCACCCCGGGGACACGGCCGAGCTACCCGCGCACGCACTCAACGCGGAGCTCCGGAAGTCTCCGGCCGTTGTCGTGGCCGATCTGGACGCCTCCCGCGAGGCACTGGACGCCGTCGTCCAGCGGCTGACGGGCGGTGTGGGGTCGCTTCCCGTGGCCACGCTGAACATCGAGGCCGTCGGGCGCGGGCTGTTCGAGCAGTACAACATCCACAAGATCATGGTGGAGGTCGAGTCCACGGCGTTCGATCCCGAAGGACGGACCGCGGAGAGCCACCTCTACGTGCTGACGGAGGACGAGCCGCGGGTGACCTCCGACCCGCTTTACCTGGCGGGTGAGCCGGGACCCGGCCTCTACCGGTACCGGGTCGGCATCATCACGCTCGACGGGCAGGGGCACCAGGACGCCGCCTGGCGGAAGCCCGGGGCGATGCTGTGGAACACCATCACCGTCGGCTCCAAGGTCGTGGAGGAGGTGCTGGGGCAGTGAAGCCCGCCGCCGCGCTCCTGGTGGTCCTCGCGACGTGGCCCGCCGGCGCCGGGCCGGTGCTCCAGGGGGCCCGCCAGACGCCGGACGGCGCCTGTTACCCGGATCATGCCGATCCGACGCTCTGGTACCTGGCCCCCCCTCCGCCCGTCCTGACCGCGCCCTCGGGACGAAGCACGGTTGAGCTGACGCTGTTCGGGTACCACGGCAGCAGCACGACGGCCGACGAGACCGCGTTCGCCGCGGGCGGCGTGCTCCAGTTCCGCCTCCGGTTCCCCCACGATCCTGGGCGGCTGACCCGGGCCGCCCGGGCGCTCGGCGGTGCGGTGCGCGTGGTCCCGATCACCCTGTCCCGGGTGGATGCGTTGGTGGTGTTCCCCGGAACCGCCGCCCGACCCGCCACGGAAACCGGCGGCTCGGACGAGGGCGAGGGTGGCGCATGGGAGGAGCGGGCGTTCTCGATCCGCCTGACGCCGGCGGACCAGGCGCTGCTCCGGCGGGCGTGGGAGGCGGGTTCGACGACCCTCTCCGTCGACATCGCAGCGTACGCTGTGCTTCGCGTTCCGGAGGGCGACGGAAACGGCAGGACCCGCCCCGGGGAGGTCCCCGTCCTGGCCGATGCCGTCCCGGTCGTCCTGTCCGCGGCGAGCCCGGCGGTCCGCTGGCTCGATCTCGAGGCCGCCATCGCGGCGGACTATGCGGGACTGGAGGTCGGGTGCGCGGAGATCGAAGCGGCCGGGGGGGCGAGCGACACCGCCGCCATCGTCGTCCGGATCCGGGCCCGCGCCGTCAACGGCGACACGCTGGAGAAGATCGTCACGTTCCGGAAGGGCTCCCCCCCGGTGCAGACGGTCCGGTTCGACTCGGCCGTCCGGCTCGACGACGGGTACGACGTCTGGACCGGACGGCGGTCGACGACCGGGGAGCTGGAAAGCCTCTCGAGCGAGCGGATCCCCGTCTGGCAGGGGTTCCTCGATGTCTGCGCCAGGAAGGCGGGGACGGAGGACCGGCTCGACCCAAGGATGCTGTACTGAGGAGGATGCCGATGGATGTTCGACACCGTACCCGGGCCGTGGTCGCCTCTCTGGCCGTGCTGCTTCTCGCGTCGTCCGCGTGGTCTCTCGTCTGGTACGACAGGGGCCGGCTGACGATCGGCGGGATCCAGCTGTTCCAGGACACGGAGGACCCCACGGTCTACTACTACCTCCCCACGGTGCCCAGCCTGGCGTTCACACCGGACGGGCACCCGCAACTCCTCTGCCTGAAGTACGTGGACCCGGACGGGAACGCTTCGGGAGGGATCCTCCACTTCCTCGCCGGGCTCGACTTGCCCCCGGAACGGGTCGAGGCGCTGGAGAAGGCACTGCGGAAGAAGGTGCCCGGCGCGAAGCTCGCCGGGCCGGTCAGACTGCTGGAGCCGAAGCGCACCGCGGGCAAGGGCGCATCGGGGTCGGGGAAGACGGCGTCGTTCCGGGTGGTGTCGGCGATCCTCGCCTCGGCCGGTGAAGAGGGCGGCCTGACCCGGACGCTGATCGCGTCGGGACACGCCCCGCTGACGCCGGGGAGCCGGGCCGCCGTGGCCGCGACCCTCGACCCGAAGGGCGCGACCCTGCTCTGGGGCTCGTTCTCCGGCCCCACCTCGGACGTCTCGGTGACCATCGAGGCCGAGTACGAGGCCCGGGTCCGGGGGTACAACGCCGTGGTCACCGCCGACGTCACCACGCTGTACGAGCACTTCTCGATGGAGATGAACCAGCAGGAGGGGTACACCAAGCGGGAGCTCCGCCGGATCGTCGACGAGCTGCGCCACGACAACGTGCTCAAGATCGAGGTGTTCGACCGGTCGAAGAGCCTCGGGCTCGACTCGACGGGGATCGAGGCGATCCTCGATCTCGTGACCGACAAGCTGACCGCCCTGATGTTCGACCAGAAGGCGGGGCTGGCGAAGATGCCCGAGAAGGAGAGGGCGATCGCCAAGGGGCAGGTCCGCGGCCGGAGGAAGGCCGGCGCGTTCATCGAGTTCTTCTCTGGCGAGAAGGACCCGAAGTACGTCACCGACGACCAGTTCGTGCTCAAGTCCCGCAGCGACCTCAAGCGGACCACGTTCTCCATCAACCTGGCCCACGACACGACGGTCCGGGTGCCGGTCTACCTGACCGGGAACATGCGCGGTCTCTACGACCGGTACCGCGACGATCCGGAGGTCTTCCGCGTCGTCAACCTGGCCGATCCGGCGTTCGAGGTGCGGGAGATCCACTTCGTGCTGGACGGCGCCTGGGCCGCACGGTTCCAGGACCTGATCAACTGGGTCTCGGTCCAGGCCCGCAAGGTGTACGGTTCGGAGCGGCCCACCGTGGCCGGCCAGCTCCAGCTGACGCCGAAGGACGTGGCGGACGGCACCCTGGAGCGGGTGTTCCGGTACCCGAGGCTCGGGGAAACCGGCGAGGACTGGCTCGGGTACGGCTACCGCGTCACGTGGAGCTTCCGCGGCCACGGGGAGACGACCCTGCCCGCGGGTGGCGGCTGGGACGAGAGCACGGCGCCCGTGGTGACCCTGGAGCCTCCGCTGACGATCACCGAGGCCGAGGCCGAGGTGGACACGGCGGCCATGGCCGACCGCGGGGTCCGCCGGGCGGTGGTGCAGGTCCGTGCGACGCGGCTGGGCAAGGCTGCGACCCGCAGGGTGGCGGTGGTCTCTCCGGACAGTGCCGAGCCGGTCGTGGAGCTCGCAGTGGCGGCCGATCCCGGGCAGGAACCGCAGGTCCGGGCGATCTGGATCATGGACGACGGCTCCCGCGCCACCGGGCCGTGGACGGGGCTGGGCGAGGGGTACGTCTGGCTCCAGCCGCCACAACCCCCGGAGCCGTGAGGAGGCCGTGATGCGTGAACGAGCCCTCGCCGCTCTGGCCATCCTGGCGATGACCGCCGGAATCCTCCCGGCCCAGGAGGTGCTCCTGGATGGCTCGATCCGCGTTGGGGGGCTCACCCTGTTCGCCTCCCGGACCGACCCCGGCGTCTGGTACTACCTCCCGGACCGCCCGCACCTCGCGGTGGACTCCGCGGGCCGGCCCGAGTTCTCCTTCGTCAAGTACGTCTTACCCGGCCGCACGAACGGTGGCGGGAGCCAGGGAATCACCAGGGCCTCCGGCGGCGGTGTCGTCCACCTCCTGGCGAGCTACGAGGTACCGCCGGAGGCGGTGGAGAACGCCGAGGCCGAGTTGCGGGCGCTGGAAGGCCACGAGGAGGACCGGATCGCGGGCCCGATCCTGTACCGGGACGGGACGTTCGAGCTCGTCTCGGCCGTGACATCGCCCGACGGCGCCATGACGAGACGGGTGCTCGGCACCGGTAAGGCCCCGTTGATCGAGGGGGAGCGGGCAGCGATCTCTCTCGATCTGACACCCGAGGGGGCATCCTTCCTCTGGCAAACCCTTGACATGGAGCACCCCGACCTGACCCTCGTCTTCTCCATGCGGATGGCGGGCTACCGGACGCCGTACGAGGCGGAGCTCGTGGTGGACTGGGACCGGCTCTACCACCACCAGGCGATCAAGGCGGGGGTGAAGATCTACTGGGTGGGAATCGACGTGGACGCCCTCGTCGAGTCGCTCCTGACCGACGGCACGATCCAGGTGACGGTCAAGGGCGAGAGCGCACCGATGGAGAGTCTGCTCCAGTCCGCCTACGACCGGGTCACGCGGATCCTGTTCGAGGAGGTGCCGCCGGGCGAGGAGTCCCCGCCGGGCGAAGCTTCCTCCGGCGAGACCCTGGGGAGGCTCATCGACGCCGCGCGCTCGGTGAGCGACCGGTGCAAGAACATCGACCTGACGGCCCGGTACCGCCTCCGCCACGTCCGCCGGTCCGGAAAGACCCGGCTGACCCTCCGCCAGCAGAGCGAGGCGTCGCTGTTCGTCCTGCTCAGCGCCGACATCGGCCCCGTGGCCGCGCGGTACCGGGGCGATCCGGCGTTCTTCAAGGCGGTCAACCTGGAGGACCCGACGTTCCGGCAGCGGGAGGTCAGCGTCACGTACGACGGCGACGCCGAGGCGTTCGCCGAGGCGTTGAACCACGTGGTGGTGCAACTGAGGAAGCGTCACGGCGACGGCAGCGTCACCCTGCGCGAGGCGCTGCTCCGGCCGGGACGGCTGACGGGTGAGCACGGCCCCCTCGTGTTCACCTACCCCAACGCCGGCGACGACGACCCCGTGGCGTGGCTGGATTACGAGTGGCGTGCGATCTGGAGTTTCCGCCAGGGGTTCGACCACGACACGGGCTGGCAGGAGTCGAACGCCTTCGCCATTGCCCTCAGCCCTCCGTTCCTGGTCCGGAGGCTCGCCCTCGATGGGGACCGAAGCGTGCTCGAAGGCGCGCACGTCCGCGCGGTGACGGCCGAGATCGTGTGGGATCTGCTCGGCCACACCGAACGCCGCCTGGTCACGGTCCGGCCGTCCCAGATCCCCCGAACGGTCCCCGTCCTGCTCTCCCGGGAGGACCCGACGGTCCGGGTCACGCTCCGCTGGCACCTTGCTGGCGGGCGGAGGATCGAGACCGGGCCGCGAAAGGAACGCTCCGACATCGTCTTCATCGACGAGATCCCCGAAACGGCCGCCCCCGGGACGGGGGTGCCGGACCATGGAGGTACCTGATGCGATCGTACCGAACCGTTCTGCCGCTCGCTCTTCTTCTCGCCATCGCCATGGCGGTTCCCGCCGCCGCGAAGCTCCTGTACGAGGAGACGCTGACCATCGTCCTGGACGACGGAACCCCCGTCATCCTCGTCCTCGACGACCAGGGCCTCACGCGCCCACACGAGAGAACGGCTGCCGAACGGGCGATGCAAGCCGCGAAATGGCAGTTCCAGCAGAGGGTAGCCGCCCACAAGGCGTGGCGGTACGGCATTCCGCCCCAGGTCAACGCGCCCTCGAACCTCTCGGGCGCCCAGGCGGCGGCCGTCCGGGGGGAAGAAGCTGCCGTCGCGCCCTACCGGTCGAAGCTCGCCGCTCTGGCCGACCATACGAAGGGGAAGACCCTCTGGAACCTGGTGGGACGAAACGGCCAGCCGTTCTCGGCGGTGAAGAAGCGCTACTACTACCTCCCCCCACCGCCGCGTGTCGCGGTGGACGCCCAGGGCCGGCCCCAGTTCCTGTTCCTCAAGTTCACCTCGGACCGTGACGTGGCCCACGGCGGGGTCAAGGGGGGCATCATCCACTTCCTCTGCGAGTACGGCCTGACGCCAGCGCAGGAGGCCGAGCTGCGCGAGAAGCTCTCTGAGCGCGTTCGCAACGCCGAGCTCGCAGGCGCCGTCCGGATGGAGGATGCCGCCGAGGAGTCCTCGTTCAAGGTGTTGTCCGCCGTCCTGTCCGACGAGGGCCTGACGGAACACGTGGTGGCCTCGGGCAAGGCCCCGCTCCTGCCGGGCCAGAAGGTGGCCGTCGCGGCCCGTCTGACCCCCGAGGCGGCCGTGATCCTCGAGGAGGCGCTGCAACGGCCCACCTCCGACTTCACCGTGGAGTTCGACCTGGCGTACACGGCGTTCCTCCCCGCCTTCGAGGGCAAGATCGTCTTCGACTGGCAGCGGTTCAAATCCCACATCGACGACTGGAAGATCAGGTACCGGGACAAGAAGAGCTGCAAGTGGTGGATCTTCGGGTGCGACCACACCTACACCGAGGACGAGATGCGGGAGCTGTACGACTTCCTGTGCGAGAACCAGGTGGTCCGGATCGAATGGACCGAGGGAATCGTGGACGAACGGCTCGAGGCGATCCGCCAGGCGTTCTTCCGGTTCATGGAGACCTCGTTCTTCGACCAGGTCGCACCGATGGACAGCAAGGACGAGAATCCCGAGGAAGCGATGGGAACACCCGAGAAGAAGGGGAAACGCTCCCTGTCCACACGGTTCATCGCCAAGTCCGAGGAGGCGTTCAAGACCAAGACGATCTCCATGCGGGCGACGCTGCCCGTCAAGGTCCCGTACCGGGTGGTCGGCAACATCTCGGGCTCCTGGTACCGGAGCGCCCGGGAGCAGTACCCGGAGCTGTTTGCCGAGGTCAACGTGGACGACCCGTTCTTCCAGCAGCGTCCGGTGGTCTTCACCCTCGACCTCGACGCCATGGAGATCTTCGATCAGGCGATCAACTTCGTCACCGTGGAGGTCCGCAAGCGGCGCCCGCGCGGACGGGATTTCCACACCTCGTTCACCCTGACCAAGGACGAGGTGGCCAAGAACGGCCCGTCCAAGACGATCACCTACGCCAAGATGCGGGACGACTCGCCGGAGGTGTTCGAGTACCTCGTCCGCTGGAGCCTGCGCGGCGGGATCGAGTGGCCCGCCAACCCGGCGTGGAAGCGGGGCTCCTGGGAGGGCGTCACCCTCTCGCCCCCGGTCCGCCCGCTGACCGTCGAGGCCGAGGCCGACCTCGAGGAGCTCCAGGAGCTCGGGATCCGCCGGGCCACGGTGGAGGTCCGGTACCGGCAGTTCGGCAAGGACGTCAGGGACAGGCGGTCGATCCACCTCTCCCCGGCGAAGGGTGAGCCGATCGGATCGATCGTCGTCTTCCTGGACCGCGACCACCCCGACTGGAAATACCGCGTCACCTTCTACCACGAGCGGTTGGGCCGTCTGGCCGGCCCATGGAAGAAGGGCGGCGCCGACGGGTACATCTTCTGCACCGTCCCGGACACCGTCCGTGCCAAGCTCCTCGCCCGGGACCGGGTCGAGGAGGCGGTGGAGAAGCTGGTCGAATGACGACCAGGACGAAAACTGGAGGTGTCCCATGAAACGGCCGAACGTCACGCCTATTCTCGCGGTCCTCGTCCTGTTGATCGTGCCCCTTTCCGGGATGACCCAGGAAATCCTCTTCGACAGGGGTGTCCAGGCCGCAGGACTCAAGTGTTTCCCGATTCGGGGCGACGAACACAGCTGGTACTACCTCCCCGACAGGCCCCACGTCGTCGTCGACGGGGAGACGGGGCTACCCACGTTCTCCTTCCTGATGTACGTGGCACCGGAGCAGACCGAAAGTGAAGGAATCACCCATGCGCCGGGGGGAGGCATCCTCCACTTCCTGGTCGCCTACGACGTCCCCGAGGAGACCGTCAAGGACGCCCAGCGGGAGCTCGCCCGACTCAAGCCCGGCGCGAAGCTCCTGGGACCGGTCAGCTACGAGGACGGGGTCTTTGCCCTGAGGACGGCAATGAAGGACAAGCAGGCCGGGTTCATCCGCACCATCGTCGGGGTCGGCGGAGCACCCGTGATGTCCGGGCACAAAGCGGCCGCATCGATGCACCTGACCCAGCGCGGCGCCGCGCTCGCGTGGCAAGAGTTCCACCAGACAAACCCCGAGATCTCCATGGCGTTCGAGATGACCCTGTCCGGGTACTACAACCCCGTCGAGGCCACCATGACCATCGACTGGGACAAGGTCAACCAGGTCATCCAGGCAGGTGCAGCCGGCCGCGTGTCGTTCCTCGCTTTCGAGGCCGATGCCCTGATCCAGAACATGCTGAACAACGGCGCCATCACCATCGAGCTCGTCGGGGCTCCACCCGAGCTCTGGAACAAGGTCCAGAAGATGGGCCTCGAGCTCGCAAGGAACATGCTCTTCCAGAAGAGCGGCGTCGCCTCGTTGCAGGAGCTGGGTAGCCTCGGCATGTCTGGCCCCACGCTGCGGGACTCCGATTCGGCGTTCGGCCGGGACCGCCGGAACAGCAGCCTCGTCCCGTGGAGTACACCGTGGGGATTCCCGTGGGCAGCCGGAGGAACCCCTCCGCACGGTCTTCGCCGGGAGGCGTGTTGGCGTGCACCGGCAGTCTCCCTGTCGGAGCAATCGTCCGTTGCAGATGCCGTTTCAGCCGGCCGCAGCCAGTGCTCCCAGGCGGAACGGCGTGCGGCACGGGATCTGTTCTTCCAAGGCGTCCAGGCCTACCGGGACGGCAACTTCTCCGAGGCGCGGAGACTGTGGCGGGAAGGGGTCGCCCTCTGTGATGTCTCCTCCTTCCACTGGAACCTCGCCGTGGTGGCCCTCGCCCTCGACGATCACGACTCGGCGACCTACCGGAGGGAGATCCTGAACTGGGCCTCCTTCATCCGCCCCGAGGCAGAGTCGCCCTCGCTCACCCGGGCCATCAACGAGGTCCGGAGCCTCCCGGACAACGTCCGGCCACCAGAGGACTTGCAACGGCGGCTCACCGAACAGAAGGAACGGCTTCCGAGAGCCGCCTTCACCAGCTACCTGGCCTCCAGCACCGTAGGGCAGAGCCCAGAGATGGAGGCCAGTCCCACCCCAGAACCCACTCGCCCCCCCATACCGACACCCGGCGTGACGCCGCCCACTCAAAGGACACCCGGCAGCCGGCCCCGGACATCCCCTCATCCGACAGGAACCCCTGCCGCGGTCCAGACAAGGAGCCGGACGCCCCAGGGACATCCTGCAAGGACACCAGCATCCCGATCCCCCACGCCCTCACGACGGTCCACGGCCACCGGGAGACGGACAGGGAGCAATAATCGGAGCGCCTCGGGGATCCTCGTACGCTTCCGCCTTCGCCGGTTCCGCAGCACGGGAACCACGGTCCTCAGCCTCAAACAGTGGCGCCGTGTGCGCCGGATCGTCCGGTTCAGCGGCGACCTCGGCGACCTGACCGGATATCTGGACAACCCGAAGCTGTTCCGCCGCGTCAACATCGACGACCCGATGTTCAAGCAGCGGGAGATCCCCGTCACGGTGGACGTGGCCAGCGACGAGGTGTTTGGCGCCATGCTGAACTCCGTCACCGTCACCCTCCGGAAGCGGCATCAGGGCGGACGGGAGACACTCGACGAGGTGACGATCCGGCGCGCCGACATCGCCGAGGGAAAGGTGCCGAAGCTCCTCTACGGTTGGGACCAGGACGCGAACCGCACCCGCTGGCTCCAGTACGACTACCGGGTCCGTTGGGCCTACGTCGGCGGGCCTGAGATCGACACGGACTGGCAGACCACCTCGGCGGGCGCCCTGGTGCTCCAGCCGCCGCTCCGCCCGAGGACGCTCCTTCTCGAGGCCGACACGGAGGTCCTCCGGGAAGCCGGCGTCCGCCACGTCACCCTCGACCTCCACTACGACGCCGCGGGGATTGAGCGGCGGGCCACCGCGACCCTCAAGCCGAGCCAGCTGGAGGGGGAGAAGCAGCTTATCATGTATCAGGATCCCCAGCACCCCGAGTACCAGTACATCCTGAGATGGAGGTTCCGGGGTGGCCGGACCGTGACCAGCGAGCCGGCCCGGAGCATCGAGGACATCCTGTACCTGGACGAGATACCGGAAACGTGAACGAACCCGCGGCCGGGGGGAGGACTCGCCTCCCGGCCGCGGGTTCCCCCCGGACACCACCTGCCGTGAAGGCGAGAAGTGGCTGGCCTGAAGGTAGGGGAGAAGCTTCATGGCCTGCCCTCTGAAACCCCTGCCAGCATGCACCTCGCAGCACGAAGCCCTCCACGATCGGGACTGTCCGTATGATGGGTGAAGCGTTGAGGTTGGCCCTACGTACTGTCTGCTGGCCGGCGGGCGGGAGCCAGCCGCTGGTTTGGCCCACGGCGAGGTGGTTTGGCACCGGCCGGGGCCGGACTTGCCGGAAGGGATCGCCGGGTCGGTTGCCTCCGGTTTCCTCGTCGCGATGACAGCCGGACGATCTCATCCCCGAGATGTCGCCTCAGGTAGGCCATGCGGATCATGAAGATGGCGTGATATCGTCACGTCAATACCGGTTTCGCCAATCGCACTCAAGGCACCGAGACCTTGCTCCCGCCAGGGCGCACGGGCGAGGCGCTCGGCCCGTGCGAAGCGCGAGGGCGGCCGCCGGTTCGCCCGGGCGCGAGACGCCTCAGGCGAACTCCGCCAGGGTGCGTTCCATGTCCCGGCGGCCGATGGCGATCGCCCGGCGGACCCGGTCCCACTCCATGGTCCACCGCCGCATGGAGAGCGGTTCGGATGGGGTGATGGTGATGATCCGCTCCGGCCGGCCGCGGGCCACGGCGAGCTCGGCCTCGAGCTCGCGCCGTCCGTTGGGCGAGCACACCGCCACCCAGATCTCGTCCACCTCGCCGGGCGCGATGGTGGCCAGCGGGACCCTGCCGGTCACCCCTCCGTCGAGGTACCGGTCCTCCCCGATCCGGATCGCCGAGCGGAACCCGTTGATCCACGGCACGAACGCGGTGGCCCGGAGGTGGAGTCCCAGCGCCTCCGGCGAGCCGATCGCCCGTGAGGAGACGACGGTCCGCTCCAGCCGCGGCAGCGGGAACCCCGGCCCTGTGATCCGGGAGAGCACCAGCCGGACCTCCTCCCGGGCCGCGAGCACGGCGTCGAGGTCCATGATCTGGAGCGTGATCGTCCGGATCAGATGGTCCACCGTGCGCCATCGCCCGCGCTCGAGCCACGGGTGGAGCGCCACACGCCACCGGTCCGCCTCGCGCCAGGAGCGCTCCAGGGCGTCGGGGTCGCCCGCGGCGAACCAGGCGGCGGCGATCCCGCCCGCCGAGACGCCGGCCAGGATGTCGAACCGGACCCCGGCCTCCTGGAGCGGGCGCATGAACCCGGCGTAGTACGCGCCGCGGTTCGCTCCCGAGGCCATCAGGAGGGCACGGCGTGTCACGAGGCCCGCCGCCGCGCCCGGGCAGGGGCCATCACCGTCGGGGCGGACACCGTCACCCCTCCCGGTGGACGTGGACCGCCGACGCCTGCGCCGACGGCATCAGGATCATCTCCCGGACGTTGACGTGGGGCGGCCTGGTGGCGCAGAAGAGCACGGCCTCGGCCACGTCCTCGGGATGGAGCGGCTCGAACCCCTCGTACACCTTCCCGGCCCGGTCCGCGTCGCCGTGGAACCGGACGAGGCTGAACTCGGTCTCCACCATCCCCGGATCGACGGACGAGACCCTCACGCCCGTCCCGAGCAGGTCGATCCCCATGGCCCGGTTGAGCGCCGCGACGAAGTGCTTGGTTCCGCAGTAGACGTTGCCGCCGGGGTACACCTCGTGTCCGGCGATGGAGCCGATGGTGATCACGTGGCCCGAGCCCCGGGCCACCATCCCGGGCAGGAGCGCCCGGCTCACCCGGAGGAGCCCCTTGACGTTTGTGTCGATCATCTGCTCCCAGTCGTCCGGGTCGCCCTCGTGGAGCGGGGCGATCCCCCGGGCCAGCCCCGCGTTGTTGACCAGCACGTCCGGCGCCCGCCACGGCTCGGGAAGCGCTGCCGCCCACGCCTCCACGGCCGCCCGGTCCCGGACGTCCAGCCCGAAGACCAGGACCTCGGGGCTCCCCATGGCCTCGACCTCCCGGGCCAGCGTCTCCAGCCGATCCCGCCGCCGGGCCACGAGGACGAGCGAGGTCCTCTCGTGGGCGAACGCCCGGGCACAGGCCGCGCCGATCCCCGACGAGGCCCCCGTCACGACGACACGCCGTCCGCACAGCTCCATCCCGTCACCTCCACCGTCCATTCTAGCCCGGGACGGTTCCGGCCGCGCCGGACGGAGACCGGCTACCATGCTCCCGTGGACGCCGAGACCGAGTCCGCCGTCGTGCTGGAGCCCCGGCCGTACCGGGAGCGTGACCTGCTGCTCACCGTCCTCGGCGAGGCCCACGGCGTTGTCCGGGGCATCCTGCGCGGCGCGCGGGGGAAACGGCACGCCCGCGGTGCGGCCACCGCGCAGATCCTCTCCCTGGTGACGGTCTCGTGGTTCCAGCGCCCCACGGCCGAGCTGGCCACGTTCACGGCGATCGAGCTCGATTGCTCGTCGTACCCCCTCGCCGGGTCACTCGAGCGGTCCGCCACGGCCGCGGCCGTCGCCGAGCTCCTCCTGACGTTCTGCCCGGCCGGGGAACCCGCCCCGCAGCACTTCCGGCTGGCTCGGGGCCTCCTCGACGCGCTGCTCGGATCCACGCCCCCGGAGACCGTACTCGCCTACGCCCTCGTCTGGATCCTCCGGCTCGGCGGGGTGTTCCCCGATCCCGATCGCTGCGCCGCGTGCGGCAGCCCGCCCGGTGAGCGCGTCCTGCTGGCACCCGGAACGGGCCACCCGCTCTGCGGAGCCTGCGCCCCGCCGGGCGCCGCCTCCCTCGGCCGGGACGCCCTGCGGTTCCTCGAGGCGAGCCGGACCGCCCCGCCCTCGGGGCCCATTCCCCCGCCGCCCCGCGGGCTCCTGCACTGGCTGAAGCGGCTGGCCAGGGACGAGGCCCACCGCCCCCTCAGGGCGCTCGACATGGTGGAGAGGCTCTCTTGAGGCCGCCTACAGTCCCCGCGCCCACTCGGGGACGAGGCGTGTCTCGTCCCTGGTCTCGAGGACGTGCCGGATGAGCGCCATGGCGGGCTCCCGGTCCGCCGGGAGGCGGAGCTTCAGCGGCAGGTAGTTGGAGGCGTGGTTGGCGTGGAACGGGCCCCGGTACCCCTCCATCGACTCGAGCATCCAGAGGAGCTCCCGGAGCATCCCCCACCGGTCCGGCAGACGGAACCGCCCCTCCCGGACGGCATCGAACAGCTCCGTGCCCGGCACCGGCGTGACGGTCAGGGCCGCCGCCCACGAGGGCGCGGCCTCCACCAGGAACCGGCCCGTCGCCCTGGCGTGGCGCTCGGAGCCGTCGACGCCCGCGAGGCCGAGCAGGACCATCACCGACAGCCGGACCCCCGCCGCGGTGACCGTGCGGGCGGCCTCGAGCTGCCGCGCCGCCGTGGCGCCCTTCCGGACGGCGCGCAGGGTGGCGTCGTCGCCCGATTCCGGGCCGAAGTAGACGATCCCCAGCCCCAGCTCCCGGAGACGCTGGAGGCCCGCCTCTCCGTGCCGCAGGATCGAACGGGCGTCGCCGTACAGGCCGACCCGTGTCACCTCCGGTAGCTCGTTCCGGATCGCCCCCAGCACGGCCTCGAGCGCCTCCGCCGGCGCCGCCAAGGCGTCCCCGTCCGCCAGGAACACGCGCCGGACCCCGGGAAGGTACCGCGCGGCGCCGCGGATCTCCGCGACCACGTCCTCCACCGGACGGACCCGGAACCGCTTGGTGCGGTACATCCCGCAGTAGGTGCACCGGTTCCACGAGCAGCCGACGGTCAGCTGGAGGATCAGCGACCGCGCCTCCGACGGAGGCCGGAAGACGGGCTCCTCGAGCACGGGTGGCCAGCGCACGTCCACGGCCCAACTCTACCGCGTCCGGCGGAACCGCTGGCCGAACCGGCGGCCGGCCCCCGCGCTTCGCGCGGGCTGCGCGCCTCGCCCGTGTGTCCCGGTGGGAGCGAGCTCCCCCCGGTTCGCCCGTGCGACGCGCTGGCGCCGCCTGCGGCGTCGCTGCCGGCCGCCGGTTCGCCCCGCGCCTTGCCGGACTTCCACGGACTGGGTGTGCTTCCACGGTTGGGTGTGTCGGGGGGGCGTGTCTTCCTCGCTTCTCGCCCTGGATCGAATCCGGCCGGACACGCGCTTCAACCCCCCGAAACCGGTGGGTCCGAGTTCTCCATGGGGTGTGTCCGGTCCCAGATCCCTTCCAATACCCGCTCACCCCACCACTTACCGGCAGCCCAACGGCCTCTCTGCCTGGGGTGTTGACACAGGGGGTTCGAGGGGGTATTCTTCCGCGGCCCTTGCGTCAGCGGGGCTTCATCCCGAAAACGAGGTCGGGGGGATCTTCTTCCCCGGCCGTTCGTGCGGACGAAACGAGGAGAGCGTATGCCGACGATTGCGCAGCTGGTCCGGAAGGGACGCAAGAAGGTGGTCGAGAAGACCAAGAGCCCGGCGCTGCAGGCGTGCCCGCAGCGGCGCGGTGTCTGCACCCGCGTGTTCACCACCACGCCGAAGAAGCCGAACTCGGCGCTCCGGAAGGTGGCCCGTGTGCGTCTGACCAACGGGATCGAGGTCACGGCCTACATCCCGGGCGAGGGGCACAACCTGCAGGAGCACTCGCAGGTGATGATCCGCGGCGGCCGCGTCAAGGACCTGCCCGGCGTGCGCTACCACATCATTCGCGGGACCATGGACTGCCAGGGTGTCGAGGGACGGCGCCAGCAGCGGTCCAAGTACGGTGCCAAGCGGCCGAAGAACTAGGGAGAAAGAGCCATGCCGCGTCGAGGAGTCGTCGTTCGTCGAGAGATCCTGCCGGATCCGGTCTACAACTCGCAGCTCGTGACCAAGTTCATCAACTCGGTCATGAAGGAGGGGAAGAAGACCACGGCGGAGCGGATCTTCTACGGGGCGCTCGACCTGATCGGCGAGCGGACCGGCGACGATCCCCTCAAGATCTTCAAGCGCGCCGTGGAGAACGCCAAGCCGCAGGTGGAGGTCAAGTCCCGCCGGGTGGGCGGCTCGACCTACCAGGTGCCCGTGGAGGTCCGCCCGGAGCGGCAGCTCTCCCTGGCGCTGCGCTGGCTGATCGGCTACGCGCAGCAGCGACACGAGAGGACGATGAAGGAGAAGCTCGCGGGCGAGCTTCTCGACGCGGCGAACAACAGGGGCGGGGCCATCAAGAAGCGCGACGACACGCACCGGATGGCCGAGGCCAACAAGGCCTTCGCCCACTACAGGTGGTGAGGTCGAGGAAACCAAGAGACGTCGGAAGCTTCGAAGGAGATCTTTGAAAAAATGCCCCGCATCGTACCACTCGACAGGGTCCGGAATATCGGCATCATGGCCCACATCGATGCCGGTAAGACGACGACCACCGAACGGATCCTGTACTACACCGGGATCAACTACAAGATCGGTGAGGTCCACGAGGGTACGGCCACCATGGACTGGATGCCGCAGGAGCAGGAGCGGGGCATCACCATCACCTCCGCGGCGACCACGTGCTTCTGGCGCGACCACCGCATCAACATCATCGACACGCCCGGCCACGTCGACTTCACGGCGGAGGTCGAGCGCAGCCTCCGCGTCCTCGACGGCGCGGTGGCGGTGTTCTGCGCCGTGGGCGGCGTGGAGCCCCAGTCCGAGACGGTGTGGCGGCAGGCGGACCGGTACCACGTGCCCCGCGTGGCGTTCGTCAACAAGATGGACCGCGTGGGCGCCAACTTCGCCGGCGTCGTCGACCAGATCCGGACCAAGCTGAAGGCCAACCCGGTCCCGATCCAGATCCCCCTGGGCAGCGAGGAGAGCTTCGCCGGGGTCATCGACCTGGTGACCATGAAGGCGTTCCGCTACTTCGACGAGACCCTCGGCGCCAAGTACGAGGTCGAGGAGATCCCCGACGAGTACCGGGCCGAGGCCGAGGAGTACCGCGAGCGGCTGCTGGAGGCCGTGGCGGAGGCGGACGAGGAGCTCCTCGACGTCTACCTGGGCGACGGCGAGCTCACCGAGGAGCAGATCCGCACCGGGCTCCGCAAGGGGACCCTGGCGGGCCAGGTGATTCCGGTGCTGTGCGGCTCGGCGTTCAAGAACAAGGGCGTGCAGCCCCTGCTCGACGCCGTGGTGGATTTCATGCCCTCGCCGCTGGACGTGCCGCCCATCGAGGGCCACGATCCGGACTCGGGCGAGCTCGACGTCCGCCACGCCGACGACGGCGAGCCGTTCGCGGCGCTGATCTTCAAGATCATGACCGACCCGTACGTCGGCCAGCTGGCGTTCATGCGGGTCTACTCCGGCCAGGTGACCACGGGCACGGCGGTGCTCAACGCCACCTCGGGCAAGAAGGAGCGGATCGGCCGCCTCCTCAAGATGCACGCCAACAAGCGGGAGGAGATCAGCGAGGTCTACGCCGGCGACATCTGCGCGGCGGTGGGCCTGCGGTCCGTCTCCACCGGCGACACGATCTGCGACCCGAAGAAGCCCATCGTGCTCGAGTCGATGCAGTTCCCCGAGCCGGTGATCGCCGTGGCCATCGAGCCCAAGACGAAGGCGGACCAGGACAAGCTGTCCAACGCCCTGGCCAAGCTGATGCAGGAGGACCCGACGTTCCGCGTCCGCGTGGACGAGGAGACGGGTCAGACCATCATCTCCGGTATGGGCGAGCTCCACCTGGAGATCATCGTGGACCGCCTGATGCGGGAGTTCCAGATCGGCGCCAACGTCGGGCGGCCGCAGGTCGCCTACCGGGAGTCGATCACGGCGGAGGCCAAGGGCGAGGGCCGGTTCGTCCGACAGTCCGGCGGGCGGGGCCAGTACGGCCACGCCAAGATCCGGATCGCCCCGCTGACCGACGGGACGGACTTCGAGTTCGTCAACGAGATCAGCCAGGGCGTCATCCCCAGGGAGTTCATCCGGCCGGTGGAGCTCGGGATCCGCGAGGCGATGGAGCGCGGCGTGCTGGCCGGCTACCCGATGGTCGGGGTGTCGGCGACGCTGTACGACGGCTCGTTCCACGAGGTGGACTCCTCCGAGCTCGCGTTCAAGGTTGCCGGTTCCATGGCGTTCCAGGACGCCGCCAAACGGGCGAAGCCCGTGCTGCTGGAGCCGGTGATGGAGGTCGAGGTGGTCACGCCCGAGGAGTACATGGGCGACGTGATCGGCGACCTCAACTCACGCCGCGGCCGGATCGTCAGCATGGAGCCCCGTGCCGGGTTCCAGGTGGTGACGGCCCACGTGCCGCTCTCCGAGATGTTCGGCTACGCCACGGACCTGCGGTCGGCGACCCAGGGCCGTGCGACGTACACGATGCAGTTCGACCACTACGACGAGGTGCCCGCCTCGATCGCGGAGCAGATCGTTGCCCGCGCGCGGGGCGTTGTCGCTTAGACGGGAGGCAAGGATGGCCAAGGAGAAGTTTGAGCGGACGAAGCCGCACGTCAATGTCGGGACGATCGGTCACGTGGACCACGGGAAGACGACGTTGACTGCGGCGATCACGAAGACGTTGGCGGCGAAGGGGTATGCGGATTTCACGCCGTTCGACGCGATCGACAAGGCGCCTGAGGAGAAGGAGCGAGGGATCACGATCAACACGGCGCACGTGGAGTACCAGACGGAGAACCGACACTACGCGCACGTGGACTGTCCGGGTCACGCGGACTACGTGAAGAACATGATCACGGGTGCGGCGCAGATGGACGGGGCGGTGCTGGTGGTGTCGGCGGCGGACGGGCCGATGCCGCAGACGCGGGAGCACATTTTGCTGGCGCGACAGGTTGGGGTGCCGTACATCGTGGTGTACATGAACAAGACGGACATGGTGGATGATCCGGAGCTTTTGGACCTGGTGGAGTTGGAGGTTCGGGAGCTGTTGAGCGAGTACGATTTTCCTGGGGACGACGTGCCGGTGATTCGTGGTTCGGCGTTGAAGGCGTTGGAGAGCGACGATCCGGACAGCGAGGAGTGCAAGTCGATTTGGGAGCTGGTGGCGGCGATGGACGAGTACATTCCGCTGCCGGAGCGTGACATCGACAAGGACTTTCTGATGCCGATCGAGGACGTGTTCACGATTTCGGGGCGTGGGACGGTTGTGACGGGCCGCGTGGAGCGGGGGATCGTGAAGGTTGGTGAGGAGGTTG
>JAMOVQ010000082.1 GCA_027067575.1 Thermoanaerobaculia bacterium
ATCGACATCACCCGCGAGGAGCAGGAGGAGGGCCGGGTCGTCTGCACCTGCTTCGGGCTGACCGAGCCGTACCTGCGCCGCAAGATCCGCGAGCTCGGCCTCCGGACCATCGAGGAGATCACCAACGCCGTCAAGGCCGGCGGCGCCTGCATGGCGTGCCACCACGCGCCGGGTGGGCTCCAGGACCTCCTGGACGAGGCGTGGGGCCGCCAGGGCGCCTCGCTCCCCACCCTGCCCGTCGTGCCGCTCCAGTCCGGCGTCCCGCCGACCCAGGGGCTCTCGCCGTACCAGCGCGCCAAGCGGATCGAGCGGGTGATCGAGGAAGAGGTGGCCCCCATGCTCCGGAAGGATGGCGGCGACGTGGAGATCGTGGACATCAAGGACACGCTGGTCTACTGCCGGTTCACCGGGTTCGGGGAGGATACTCCGAAGCGCTCCCGGCTCCTGGCGGAGCAGGCCCTCAAGGAGCAGGTGGACGAACGGATTCGGGTCATCATGGTCTGAGGAGGTTCCCGTGCGGCTGGTCTACGCCGACAACAACGCCACGACGGCCGTCGCCCCGGAGGTGCTCGAGGCGATGATGCCGTACCTGACCGACCGGTACTTCAACCCGAGCTCCATGTACGACGCCGCCCGGGAGCCGGCCGACGCGCTGGACCGCGCCCGCCGGACGGTGGCGCGGTTCCTCGGGGGAGTCCGGCCGGACGAGGTGGTCTTCACCTCCTGCGCGACGGAGTCCAACAACGCGGCGATCTTCGGCGCGGTCCGGGCGAACCCCTCCCGGCGCCACGTCGTCACGACGGCCGTGGAGCACCCCGCCGTCCTCGAGGTGTGCCGGGAGCTGGAGCGGGAGGGGCTGGAGGTGACCTGGCTCCCCGTGGACCGCGCCGGGCGGCTGGACGAGACGGCGTTCATCCGGGCACTCCGCCCCGGCGAGACGCTCCTCGTCACGATCATGCACGCCAACAACGAGACGGGCGTCGTCTTCCCGGTGGACCGGCTGGCCCGGATCGTCAAGGAGACCGACCCCGGCATCGTCGTCCACACCGACGCGACCCAGTCCGTCACCAAGCTCCCCATCGACCTGACCGGACCGTTCTCCGGCGTGGACCTGCTCTCGTTCTCGGGGCACAAGATCCACGCGCCGAAGGGCGTCGGTGCGCTGTTCGTCCGGCGGGGCACGCCGTGGCGGCCGTTCATGCTCGGCGGCCACCAGGAACGCGGCCGCCGGGCGGGGACGGAGAACGTGGCGTTCATCGTCGGGCTCGCCGCAGCGCTCGAGCTCGCCGCGTCGGACCACGACCGCGTGGAGCCCCGGATCCGTAAGCTCCGCGACCGGCTCGAACGGGAGCTGCTCGAGCGGATCCCGTACCTGGAGGTCAACGGAGCCGGGGCCGACCGCCTCCCCAACACGCTCAACGTGGCCTGCCACTTCATCGAGGGCGAGGGAATCCTTTACCAGCTGGCCGATGCCGGCATCTGCGCCTCCTCCGGCTCGGCGTGCACATCGGGCTCACTGGACTCCTCCCACGTCCTGAAGGCGATGGGCGTGCCGTTCACGGCGGTGCATGGCTCCGTCCGGTTCAGTTTCTCCCGGTACACGACGGAGGAGGACGTGGAGCGGATCGCCGCGGTGTTCCCGCCGATCATCGCGTCGCTGCGGCGTCTGTCGCCGTACTGGGACCAGGAGGCGGGCGAGCCCCGTCCCGAAGGCCAGGCGCTGCTCGAGCAGGCGGCGAGCTCGGGGGACCGATGACAGAACGCATCCTCGTTCTCGCCCTGCCACCCCTCGCGGAGCTCGCGCTGGCGCCGTTCCTGCGCCGGACCGGGCTCGAGGTCTCGACGCCGGAGACGGCGGAGGCGGCCATCGAACGGCTCCACGGCGAGCCCCACCGGCTCGTGCTCCTCGGTCATCCCCTGCCCGGTCTTTCGGCCCCGGCGTTCGCCACGGTGCTCCGCTCCGACGGCAGCGCCTCCCGGAAGGCTGGGATCCTCGTGCTGACGGAGGGCACTCCCCCCGCGGAACTCGAAACGCTCATCGGCCGGGGGATCAACGCCGTACTCCCGGCGAGCGCGCCCCCTGCGGAGATCCAGCGCCGGGCCGCAGAGCTCCTGGACGTCGCGCCACGGGCCGCGATCCGGACGCTCGTGCGGGTCCAGGTGACGGTCGGACACGGCGCCTCGGCGATCCTGGCGCAGACGGAGAACGTCTCCGTCTCCGGGATGCTGGTCCGGAGCGGCCGCCGGCCGGAACCCGGTACCGTGCTCCCGGTGGAGCTGTCACTGCCCGGTGAAGCGACTCCGCTCCGCTGCGACGGCGAAGTCGTCCGGCACGCAGACCGTGCGCGGGAGGGCGTCGAGGGGTTCGCCGTCCGGTTCCGCTCGCTCCGTCCCGCCGACCGGCTCCGGCTCGAGCGCGCCGTGGAACGGGCGGCGAGGCCGTAGCCGTGGGCGGGGAGCACGTCTACCGGGTGACGTTCGTCAACCAGGGAAAGGTGTACGAGATCTACGCCCGCTCGGTCTCCCAGGGCGGCATCCTCGGCTTCATCGAGGTCGAGGAGCTGATCTTCGGAGAACGGAGCAAGCTGATCGTCGACTCCACCGAGGAGGCGGTCCGCACGGAGTTCGAGGGTGTCTCGCGTTTCTACCTGCCGATCCACTCCGTGGTCCGGATCGACCATGTGGAGAAAGCCGGCCCCGGCCGGATCAGGGACCGGGAGAACGGGGACGGCAGTGTCGCCCCGTTCCCTGTGCCCCTGTACGATCCCCGCAAGGAGGAGACATGATTCGAGGCACCAGGGTCCTGCTTCCGGCTCTCCTCGTTCTGGCCGTTCCGGCGCACCTGACCGCTGACGAAACTCCGGCACGGTTCGCCGAGCACTTCCACGGCCGGACCCTCCGCGCCGAGCTGTTCCACTCCGGCGACGCCCGGTCCGAGCGGTTCGTCCTGGACCGGATCGTCGCGGAAGGCTCCTGGGGAGGGAGCCGGGTCCACCTGGCGCCGCCGTTCGACCGCGGGCGGTACCGGTTCGAGCTCCGGAACCCCGCCACCGGTGAGGTCCTCTTCCGGCGCGGGTTCGACGACATCTTCGGCGAGTACCGGACCACCGGCCCGGCACGCAAGGGAGCCGTCCGAACCTGGACCGAGAGCATCCGGTTTCCCGAGCCGGTCAAGCCCGTGCGCCTGGTCATCGAGGTGCGCCGCCCCGACCTCTCCTTCACACTGCTGTTCGAGACGACGGTGGACCCAACGGACCCGGGCATCGTCCGGGACCCGCTCCCGGCCGACGTCCGTGTCCCGGCCCGGATCCTCGGGGGCGATCCCCACGACTCGCTCGACCTCGCGATCCTCGGGGAGGGGTACACGGCCGGCCAGGAGGATCTGTTCCGGCGCGACTTCGAGAAGGCCGCCCGCACACTGCTCGAGCAGGAGCCGTTCCGATCGCTGCGGGGCCACATCAACCTGTACGCCGTGCTGCGCCCCTCGCAGGAGAGCGGATGCGACGAACCCCAGCGGGGCGTCTGGAGACGGACGGCCCTGGGGTGCCACTTCTTCTCGCTGGGGTCGCCACGCTACCTGCTGACCGACGACGACCGCGCGCTCCGCGAGGTGGCCTCGGTCGTGCCGTACGACCTGGCGATCGTCATGGTCGACCACGACCGGTACGGCGGCGGTGGGATCTACGGCCAGTACTCGGTCTTCACCGCCCACAACCGGTGGGCCGGCTACCTCCTCGTGCACGAGCTCGGCCACGCCCTGGCCGGTCTGGCCGACGAGTACTACTCCTCCTCGGTGGCGTACACGGACCTCTACCCGCCGGGGGTGGAACCCGCCGAGCCCAACATCACCGCGCTCCTCGACCCCGCGAGGCTCAAGTGGCGCGACCTCCTGACGCCGGGCGTCCCGATCCCGACGCCGTGGAGCCGGAAGGCGTTCGACCGGATCGACGGGGCGTACCAGAAGCGCAGGCAGGCGCTGAACCGGAAGATCGCCGAGGCCATGAAGGCCGGTGAGGACGCGAAGGCGGCGGCGCTCCGGGCCGAGGCGGAACGGCTGGCGGTCCTCGAGGCCGAGAGGGTCCACCAGCTGCTGTCGAAGGACCGGTGGGCCGGCGCCGTCGGCGCATTCGAGGGGGCGGGGTACGCTGCCCACGGACTCTACAGGCCACAGGTGGACTGCATCATGTTCTCCAAGGGGCTCAAGCCGTTCTGCGCCGTCTGCCGCCGGGCGATCCGGGCAACGATCGGCCTGTACCGGGAGGACGCCGACTCCACCGGCGCCGCGGCCGGTGAGCGGCGGTGAGCGGGAGGGGAATGCTCCTCGTGGTCAATCCCGCCGCCGCGGGGGGCCGACTCGGGCGGGAGTGGCCCCGTCACGAGGCCCGGCTCCGGGAGCTCGGTCTCGTCGCACCCGTGGTGACCACGCGCGAGCCGGGCCACGCCACGGAGATCGCCGAGGCGGCGGCCCGTGAGGGCACCGGGGTCGTGGTGGCCGTCGGTGGGGACGGCACGACGGACGAGGTCGTCCAGGGGCTCCACCGCGCCGGCCGCGGGGTGCTCGGCATCCTGCCACTGGGCACGGGCAACGACACGGCCTCGGGACTGGGCATCCCGGTGGAGCTCGAGGCGGCCGCCCGCCTGCTCCTGGACGGGCCGCGGCGCCGGGCCGACCTGATGCGGGTCGGGGACGACCACGTGGTCCTCAACGCCATTGGCATCGGCCTGCTCGGCGACATCAACGAGCGCGCCGTGGCGTTCAAGAAGGTCCGGGGTATCGCCGGCTACCTGCTTGCGGCAGCGGTCTCCATCTTCCGGTTCTGCACTCCCGAGGTCCGTCTGACGACACCCACGACGGAGTATCGGGGCCCCATGACGATCCTTGCCGTCCATGGGGGACCGACAACCGGCGGTGGGTTTGCGCTGGCTCCGGAGGCCAACCCGTTCGACGGGCTGCTCGACGCCTGCCTGGTGACGCGGCTGCCGGCGTGGCGCCGGCCCGCACGGCTCCTCGCGGCGCTCAGAGGCTCCCTCCACCGGGCGCCCGAGGCCACCATGCTCCGAGAGCCGTGGCTCGAGCTCGAGTTCGCCGAGCCGCTCGTCTGCCACCTGGATGGAAACGGCGCCCGCCTCACCCCCCCACGTCTCCGGATCGAGGTCCTGCCGGGAGCGCTGGAGGTCGTGGCACCGCCCACCAGCTGAGGCCGCCACGGTACACTGGACACGATGCGAGAACTGCTCACTTCGGTCTCGCCGGAGATCCTGGGGCTCGTCCTGGCCCTGGGACTCTCGCTCCTGATCGGCTTCGAACGGGAGGAGCTGCGGACGGACCGCGGCGGCTCGTTCTTCGGAGGCGTCAGGACGTTTCCGCTGATCGCGCTGGCGGCGTTCCTCCTCCAGTCCACCTACCCGCAGTCCACGCTCCCGATGGCCGCCGGCCTCCTTGTGCTCGGCATCCTGCTCGGTGTCTCGCACTGGGCCTCCATCGAGGAAGACCGACTTGGCATCACCAGCGAGGTCGCCGCCATCGTCACCTGGGCCATGGGCGCGGCGGCTGCCCGTGGACTGTACTGGCTGACGGTGGCCTCGGGTGTCCTCGCCGTGCTGCTGCTCCAGGAGAAACGGCGGCTCGAGGGGCTGGCGCTCCACATCCCGAGGGAGGAGATCGCGACCCTCGTCCGGTTCCTCGTGCTGGCCGGGGTGATCCTTCCCGTGGTGCCGAACCGGGCGTACACCCGGTTCGAGATCAACCCGTTCACCATCTGGCTCGTCGTGGTGGCGGTCAGCGGGCTCTCCTACGCCAGCTACCTGCTCCAGCGCTGGATCGGCGGCCGGCAGGGCGCCCTCCTGACCGGCGTGCTCGGTGGCGCCTACTCCTCGACGGCGACCACGGTCGTGCTCGCCCGCCGTTCCCGGAGCGGTGGACTCCCCCCCCGGCCCGCCGCAGGCGGGATCGTGGCAGCAACGGGCGTCATGTACGTCCGGATCTGGATCCTCGTCCTGCTGTTCGCCCCGGTCCTCGCCCGCCACCTGACGCTCTCGTTCTGGGGACCCGCCGTGGCCTGTCTCGTGGCCGGAGCCCTGCTCGCACGGGGATCGGCAGGCCGGGTCGGCGAGGAGGACGCCGCAGCCCCCCCAGCCTCCCGCAACCCACTGGAGCTCCTCTCGGCGTTCACCTTCGCCGCGGTCTTTCTCGCCGTGCTGGTCATCACCCGGCTCGTGGCGGACCAGTTCGGCGGGACCGGCGTCCTGATCCTCGCCGTGATCAGCGGCGCCGCGGACGTGGACCCGTTCATCCTGGGTGTCGCCCAGTTTGCAGGCCACGGCCTCGATCCGCGCACCGCGGCGCTGGCGGTGCTGCTTGCCGCCGCCTCGAACAACGTGATGAAGGCAATCTACGCCAGGGCGTTCGGCGACCGAAGAACGGGGCTCACCGGAGGTGTGGGCATCGTACTGGCGGCAGCACTGAGCATCGCTCTCTTCTTCCTCGGAACCGGCAGCTGAGGCACGCTCCGGAGCAGGGACTTCACCCGACCCGTGACCATCGTCGTCGACCTGGACCGGAAGACCATCACCGCCCCGGTGGGCGATCTCGTGGACGAGGAGGCGCCCCGGAGGATCGGACTCGGCGGCGCCCGGCGCTCACGCCTCCGTCTGGGGCAGCGCCTGCACGCCAGGCTCCAGGCCGAGCTCGCGGCGGGCGATCCCCGATTCCGCGCGGAGGTCCCGGTGAGGGCGGTCCGCGAGGTGGACGGGTGGCGCGTGGAGATCCACGGAAGGGCCGACGGGGTCGTGGAGGACGGCGGGAGCGTCCTCGAGGTCGACGAGATCAAGACCATCCGCTCGGGCCCGGGAGGAGGACCCTCCCCCGCCGAGCTCGACCGGTTCCGGCGGCAGGTCCGGCTCTACGCCTGGCTGCTGGCCCGTCCCCCGGTCCTGCCCGCTGCCCGGCTCCTGCTCGTGGATATCGCCACCGGCACCGTCCGAACGGAGGAGGTCCCGTGGTCGCCGGAGGCCGTGCAGGTATGGCTCCGGGCGGCGGTCCACCGGATCGTCACCGTGGAACGGCGACGGCGGGAGATTCTGGCCCACGGGCGGCGCATTGCCTCTCAGCTCCCGTTCCCCCACGAGACGCCGCGACCCCACCAGCGCCCCATGATGGAGGCCGTGGAGCGGGCGCTGCCGGAGGGCCGTCCGCTCCTGCTCGAGGCGCCCACGGGAAGCGGGAAGACCGCCGCCGTGCTGTACCCGGCCCTCCGGTTCGCCCTGGAGACCGGGCGGCGCCTGGTGCACCTGACCTTCACGACGCTCCAGCAGCGGCCCGCAGTGGAGACGCTGCGCCCCATGGCCGTCGGGATCGCCGCGCTCCAGATCCGGGCCAAGGCGAAGATGTGCGCCCACACCGAGATGGTCTGCCATGAGGACGTCTGCCCGTACGCCTCCGGGTACTCCGGAAAGGTCGAGGGCTCCGGTCTGATCCCGCGCCTCCTCGACGGGGCTGGGATGATCGAGCCCGACGGAATCTTCGAGGCCGCCACCGCCGTGGAGGCGTGCCCCTTCGAGGTCTCCCTGGACCTGCTGTCCCACGTCCGGGCCGTGGTCTGCGACGCCAACTACGTCGTCGACCCGGGGATCGGGCTCGATTCCCTCCTGGACGCCGAACCGTCCGGCGGAGCGGTGCTCGTGATCGACGAGGCTCACAACCTCGTGGACCGGGCCAGGTCGCTGTACTCACCGCGGATCGACGGCTCCGAGCTCGCCGCCGCGATCGAACACCTGGACGGCATCGGCGGCGGCGCCGTGCCGCTCCGGGAGGTGCTCGAGACGTACGCCGGCTGGCTCCGCCGGACCGCCGAGCCGGTGGAGGGCGCCCCTCCCGGGACCGAGACGATCATCGAGCTCGACACCGGGGCCTTCGCCGAACCGCTCCTCGAGCTCGAGGAGGCGTTCCTCGGCTACCTGATGTTCAAGAGGGAGCACGAGCTCTGGATCGCGGACGACCCGGCCGTGGCGGCGTTCTCCTCGATCACCCGGTTCGCCGCCATCGCCGAGCTCGAGGGCGAGGAGCTCGTCCCCACCGCCCGGGCCGGGGAGGACGGGGAGCCGTCGGCAGGGATCGTCTGCCTCGACCCCTCACGGTTCCTCGGTCCGCTCCTCTCCCGGGCCGGCGGGCTCGTCGCCATGTCGGGCACGCTCCGGCCGTTCGAGCACCTGTCCGACATGGCGGGTCTGTCACCGTTCGACCCGGAGACGTTCACCCTTCCCTCGCCGTTCCCGCCGGAGAACCGCCTCGTGGTCGCCATCACCGACGTGGACACCACGTGGCGGGGGCGCCGCGCCAGCTCCGTTCGGGCCGGACGGTGGATCGCCCGCCTGGCCGTTCCGGGCCGGAACGTCCTCGTGCTCTTCCCGAGCTACGCCTACCTCCGGATGGTGCTCGACGTCCTCCCGCCCGTCCCCCACCGCCTCCTCGTCCAGGAACGGGGGGCGCCCGGACCGGTCAACCGCGAGATCCTCGGCGCACTGGCCTCCGGCGGAGGGCACCTCCTGCTGGCCGTGATGGGCGGCATGTACGCCGAGGGCGTGGACTACCCCGGCGAGATGCTGTCGGAGGTCATCGTCGTCTCGCCCGGGCTGCCCGCCGTCTCCATGGAGCGCAAACTGCTCCGCGAGTTCCTCCAGGAACGGTACGGCCGCGGGTTCGAGTACGCGTTCCTGGTCCCCGGCATGACCCGCGTCGTCCAGGCCGCAGGCCGGCTGATCCGCTCGGAGACCGACCGCGGCGCCATCGTCCTGATCGGCCGACGGTTCCTCCGCCCCCCGTACGTCGGCCTCCTCCCTCCGGACTGGACGGGGGGGAACCCCTCCTCCCTGGCCGTACCCGACCCGGCGGCGGCCGTCCACGCCTTCCTCGGTACCCAGGACCCGCCGGGGAGCGGGCAGGAGGGGGCCGACCCGGACCGGTGAGGACCGCTCAGGGTTGCGGGCCGCCCTCCTCCTCGATCACGAAACACTGCGGGCACACCCACCCCCGTCCCGTACGGATACATCTCTGAACGGATACCGGACAAGGCCGAACCTGGCGCAGTGGAGAGCGGGATCAGGGGCCCCTCCTCCGCGGCCCTCCGCAGCGCCCTGTGAATCGCTCTCTGCCCGGCCGAGCCCCGCGTCTCCCGGTCGGCCTCTTCGATCCACCGGTCCGGTCCACGTCCGGGCCAACCCCTCGTCGGGGACGGCACTTCCGCTCCTCTCCGACACGGCGTCGGCCACCCGTGTGACGAAATCGTCGTGCTCGTTCGGATCGAGCGTCACGACAGCCTGCCGGTACGCGTTGTGAAGGGTCCTCCCGATGTTCCGGCTCACTATCCAGAGAACCAGGCCCTCCACGATCGGGACTGTCCCCAACCCCCGGCCGAAACGAGACCCCCCCACATGGTGCCCCACGCACCCACCCGCCCAGGGACGGGCGACGCAACGTCCCGGCTAGCGCTCCGAAAAACCCTGGCCTTCACGATCAGGACTGTCCCCGCAACCTGGCCAAGATCCTCGCCGAGAGGATGTCGTTCCACCTGGTACCCCACTCATCCACCCGCCCAGGGACGGGCGAAGCGACGTTCCGGTTGGCGATCCAGAGAATCCAGGGCCGTCACGATCGGGACTGTCCTCCAACCGACCGACCCGCCGGCCGAAACGAAGTACTCCCAGCCGGTGCCCCACACTCCACGAACCCAGGGACGAGCGAAGCGATGTTCCGGTTGGCGCTTCAGAGAACCAGGCCCATCACGATCGGGACTGTCCCCGCAACGGAGCCCTCCGCCATCCAGCGATCGAGCGCCCCACGAGGAACGGGCCGGCGTGGGGGCGGGGGCGGTCCGGGGACGGAGGGGAGGGCAAGCCCCGTGGAGGCGTGCCGGGGGCGGGAGCGCAGACCCCTTGGCCCGAGAGGGGGGC
>JAMOVQ010000083.1 GCA_027067575.1 Thermoanaerobaculia bacterium
CAACCCGGGCGGAAGCACGGCCACGGTCGAACTGCAGATGGTGGAACGGGGCACTGGGGGTGGCACTCAGACGGTGCAGTTCTACCTCCCCCCCCACAACTGCTTTGGTGCCGAGGACATCATGCAGTCGCTCTTCGGAAAGGCAACCGGTGCGGCCAGCATCATCGTCCGATCGGACGAGCCGGTCCTGGTGGCGGGGCGGACCTACAACCTGATCCCGAGCGGCACCTTCGGCCAGAACATCCCGGCGATGGGTCCGGATCAGGTGCTGACTCCCGACAACGTCGGTGTCCTCGCCATGCCGCGCCAGGACAGTGCCTTCCGGACGAACCTCGGGCTGATGAACAACCTGTCCGGCGGGACGAGCACCGTGGACCTCGTGGCCCGTGACGCGGCCGGAGCGCCGATCGGGAACCCGTACCGCGTCACTCTCGCTCCCGGCGAGGTCACCCAGCTCAACGCGGTCCTCGACCGTTTCGGCGCGGGACCGGTCAGCCAGGCGTACCTGGAGATCCGGGTCGTCTCGGGTTCGGTGCTGGCCTACGGCTCGGTCGTGGACCAGGGCAAGGGCGATCCGGTCTACGAGCTTCCATCGATCTACACGCCCTGACCGGCGCGCAGGACACACGGTCCGGGCCCGTCCGGGGCCCGGACCCAATGCAGCGGGCGGACCACCGGTCCGCCCGTGTTTCGTGTCGATGTGACGAGAAGGCTGTTCCTCTCCGGTGAGTGAGAGAACTGATGGGCCGCAGATTGGCACGGTTTCCTGCCGTCTCCACCACCGATGGATCGTGAGATGTCTTCTCCAACGTCAAGACGTTCGGACACGTGATCCCGCCCAGGATGCTGCGCCCCCGTGGGTCCATCCCGCGCAGCCTGCCTCCAGCGCCGAAAAGAAAGAATGTGACCAGCGGCTTGCTACGGTGCTGCGAGGGACTTCAGGGAGGAGAGAACCTCACGGCGCATCGACCTCCACTTCAACGAACTGGCTCGGAGCAACGCTGAACTCGGCCAGGACAGGAAGGAGCCCCGGTGCGCCAAGGAGCATCTCTGCATGCGCGACCGTTCCATGCACCAGGCGCCAGGCGTCGGCACCGAGATGGGGGATATGAAGATCCCGTCCATCCGGGGAAAACACGCCTCCCCCCTCCACCACCAGGTTCAGAAGCGGCACGAGCCCTCCGTCGGAACCCAGGAGAAAAAGACCTCGTGAGTCGAGACGCCGTGACCATCCCGGAGGGAAACGCAAGCTGACCTGACCCCCACCCATGGGGGCCACGATCGCCAGACCATCTTGAAGGACCACTCTCCTTGCAAAGACCAGGCGTCCCACAGACAGCACCATGACCGAGGCCGGCCGGCCCAGTGCCTGTGCTGGCACCGAGAGCTCGAAGCCACCGTCCTCGTTCGCCCGGGCCACCACATTGCGTATCCCTGCAGCACCCCCGCCCGAGGAAACCATGACATCCACGGCCGCGGCCACACCGGCACCGTCAGGAGTGATCACCCGACCGTGAATGCGCTGCTCCTCCTCGAGCACAAGGCGGAGACCGGTGATGCGTGTCTCTCCCTGGACCCTCACCACCGACTCCGTCGAGCTGGCGGAGCCCTTGCTCGCCGTCACGCGCCATTCACCATCACCGACGGCTCTGAGGGTGAACTCGCCGTCGTCCCCACTACGAGCCTCCACGGCAAGCTCTCGTGCAAAGCCCTCCTCTTCCACCAGACGACGTGCGACCACGTCCGCGCCTCCCACCGGCCCCCCTTCCTGGGACACCACCGTTCCCGAGATGGTGCCATCTGGCAGTTCCACCTCGATCTCACGGTCGGGCGACCTCACCGCGACTCCGGGAATTGTGGTCCCGATTCCCTGCTGCGTGGCCAGCACCGTCACCAGATACGTCCCGGCATGGGGGAGAAAGACAGCGAACCGCCCCTCCTCGTCCGCACGGGCACGGAACACCGGCGGTTGGGGGGTCGGCTCCTTGGGACGAAACCCCAGCTCGGCAGCGATCGGCTTGCCTCCCCGATGCACCCACCCGCGGTAGATTCGGCCCTCGGCGGCGAGCTCCACCTCGGCATCCTCGCCCGGGATCAGGTCCGCTTCGGTTCTCCCGATGATCTCGGGCAGACCCTCCCGCACCTCCACAGTGGCCATGACCTCCCACCGGCCAGGAGCGAGGCGGGTGAAACGAGCACGTCCCTGGTTCAAGGTGGAGCGCCGCGCAGCGCGGGAGATCTTCTGGCAGAGGATCTCGGGCGTGGCCACAACACTCACCGGCAGATCCAGCGTGTCGAGCCCTGCAATATGCACATCCATCGAGGCCCACTCACTGACCCCCAACTCGGCTACGGGCTCCCGCCCCTCCCGAGCTTCTCCAAGTGTGGCGAACCCCGGCGAACGTCCCGGCGCCGTAGCCACGATCACCCAAGGCGCCGGCCCTTCGAAACCCGTGACACGGGCCCAGCCGTCCGCGTTGGTGAGGGCGTGCGGCAAGGC
>JAMOVQ010000084.1 GCA_027067575.1 Thermoanaerobaculia bacterium
GTCCAGCCGGCCGTCGTCGGTTCGCTCGACCCTGAGCGGGATCGCCTGGGGGATGATCTCGATCCCCTCGGCCTCGGCGTCCTCGATCTCCTCCTCGTCCGCCGGCATGTCCACGATCCGCCGCCGGTAGGCGATGGTGACCTCGGCGCCCAGACGGCGCGAGACCCGCGAGGCGTCGATGGCCACGTTGCCGCCGCCCACCACCACGACCTTCTCGCCCACTTCGATCGTCTTGCCGATGTGGTGGTCGCGGAGCAGGTCCAGGGCGTAGAGGACGCCGGGCAGGTCCTCGCCGGGGGCGCCGAGCCGGTACGGCTTCATCAGGCCGGTGCCGACGAAGACGGCGTCGTTGTCCTCGATCAGCTTCCGGAACTCCTCGCCCTCGACCTTGTGGTTGCGGACGATCCTGACGCCGGCGTCCTCGAGCAGCTTGACCTGCTTCTCGAGCGACGGCATGGGGAACCGGTACTTGGGGATCCCGAAGAAGGTGGCGCCGCCGAGCTCGGGGAGCGCCTCGTAGATCGTCACGTCGAAGCCGCGGATCGCCAGGTAGTACGCCACGGTGACGCCCGAGGGGCCGCCGCCCACCACGGCGACCGTCCGCCCCTCGCCCACGCGCTCGACGTGAACGTCGAGCACCTGCTTGAAGTCGTCGAACCGCTCGGTGACGTACCGCTTGAGCCAGCGGATCGCCAGCGGGTCGCCCTGGACGCCGATGGAGCAGACGCCCTCGCACCGGCGGGTGCACACCTTGCCGCACATCTCGGGCATGGGGTTGTTGTCGTAGATGATGTTGAGGGCGGCCAGGTCGTCGCCGTCCCGGATCGCCGCGATGTAGTCGGGGATGTGCATGTGGGCCGGGCACGCGGCGACGCACAGGCCGCACTCGACGCACCGGGATGCCTCCTCCCGCGCCTGCTCCTCGGTGTACCCCAGCACCACCTCGGCCCAGGTGTGGATCCGCTCCTCGGGGTCCAGCATCGGCATGGGCACCCGCTCGTGGTCCACCAGGTCGAACCCGTCCTCCTGCCGCCAGCCGTGCTCGGAGCCGTCCCACGGCTTGGAATCCACGCCGGGGACGTACCGGAAGACGTCGGCGTCGGCGTCCACCCAGATGTACTCGTTGGACATCCCGAGGGAGCCCGAGGGGCAGACGTCCACGCACAGGGCGCACCAGCAGCACCGCCCGTAGTCCACCTTCGGGCGGAGCCCGGAGTTGCCCTTGGTCGGCTCGTCCACGGGGACCATGTCGATGGCCATGTTCTGGCAGATGTCGGCGCAGGTGCCGCACCCGATGCACGTCTCGGTGTCGTTGACGTGCCAGCCGCGGTAGCGCGGGGCGCCGGGGCGGAACCCAACCTTCCGGTCGTCGAGGGTGAACGGCTTCGAGAACGCCTGGAGCCAGGCGGAGAACGGTGCGAGGGTGTGCTTGAAGCTCATGGCGTCACCTCTCGATCTCGGGCGGGCAGACCTGGAGCGACACCATCAGCGGCGCCAGGTCGGCGATGTTCGTGCCGGGGATCAGCCGCTCGAGCAGCGCCACGCCGTGGACGTAGGACGGCCCCCGGACGTGGACCCTGCGGAGCTTGTCCGAGCCGTCGGTCACCAGGTAGTACCCCATCTCGCCGCGGGTGGCCTCGGCGCGGACGTAGGTCTGGCCCGCCGGGATCCGCCACGTCATCATGTTGGGCAGCTTCGCGCAGTACGGCCCCTCGGGCATCCGGGCCAGGAGCTGCCGGATCAGGTCGATGGACTGCTGGATCTCCTGCCGCCGCACCCACGCCCGGGCGTAGATGTCGGAACCGGTCGTGGTCACCACGTCGAAGTCGAGCTCGGGGTACGCCAGGTACGGGAAGTCCTTCCGCACGTCGCGGGGGATCCCCATGGCCCGGACGATGGGGCCGGTCAGCCCCATCTCGTCCACCCACTCCTCCGGGACCACGCCCACGCCGATGGCGCGCCTCCGGAACACCGAGGAGTCGAAGATGACGTTGTCCACCAGGGGAAGCTTCTCCTCGATGGCGGCGAGGTCGGCCTCCATCCGCCCGGCGAACCCCTCCGGCAGGTCCCGGCGCACGCCGCCGTAGATGACGTACATGTGGTAGATCCGCGCGCCCGTCAGCTCCTCGAACCGGTCGAGCACGTAGTCGCGGAGCGCGATCAACCAGTTGGGGGCGGCGCCCATGGCCATGGAACCGATGTGACCGCCCAGCGTCATCAGGTTCATCTGGAGCCGGGACATCTCCATGACCAGCGTCCGGATCCAGACCCCGCGGGGCGGAACCTTCTCGTCGAGGCCCGACAGCTCCTCGAGCCCGGCCGCCAGCAGGTACTCGTTGGTGTCCGGCTCGGGCACGCAGATCCGGCAGACGATGGGGAACGACTGGATGTAGGTCCGCCGCTCCATCAGCTTCTCGAACGCCCGGTGGAGGTACCCGACGTGGGTGATCCCCGCCGTCAGGGTGTCGCCCTCGAGCCACGCCTGCACCGAC
>JAMOVQ010000085.1 GCA_027067575.1 Thermoanaerobaculia bacterium
TGTCGTTGTAGCCAGGGAGGTGCGCCGCAACCGGTATCCAGAGCTGGCGCTGGCCGTCGTACCGCGTCTTGGCGGGGAAGAGGGTGGGGTCGCCGCTCGTGTTGTCCACGATGCTCGCGTAGACGGCGAGGCGCTCCCCCGTCATCTGGATGACTTCGGCGTAGCCGTTCTTGAACGGCTCCACACCCAAGGTTGTGAAGATGTCGGTGAGCTGCTGCCACCCGAAGGGCGGCAGGTCGAACGAGCGCTCCGCGACGATGTTGCCGCCGCCCGTGTGAATCCGGACTTTGACCGTGCTCGGCACGCCCGTCGCGTTCAAGAAGCCGACGTTCGAGCGGAAACCGTCCCGCGCGGCGAGCGGCACATACTGCGACCGCCCCACCAGGGGCACCCCGTCCGGCAAGCGCTGCGCCGCCACGCCCTGACCGAGCGTGCCCACCGCGCCGACCGGCGCGGTCGTGTACGTCCGAGAAAACAGCGCGAGCTGGTCCGGCGACACGCCATCCACGCGCCACACCAGCCCGCCCGGCGGCGCCGCGCTGAACCCGGCCCACGCGTTCGGAATCGTCACGACCTCGCCGCGCGGCAGGTCGTAGGTCTGACACTCCGCAGCCGGCGACGCGTTATTCGCCGCGCAGAGCGTGAGCGTCGCCAAGTCCACCTTGTCCTGCTCCGCCCACACCGTCGTCCGCCAGTGCGTCCCGTACTGGCCGGGATTGTCAGCCGCCGCCACAATCACGCCCTGCGGCGTGATGGCCGGCTCGGCCGCCCCCGCCGGCCGCACCAAGCCGAGGCTGCCCAGCGCCATGCCGGCGATGCCCGCCGCGCGGGCCAGGCGCGCCAGGGTCGGGTGGCGCGCAGCGAACGGCGCCTGCCGCGTCACGACGTGCCCGGCGCCAGACAAGAAGTATTCGAGACCGTCAGCATGCGGCACAGGCTTGCCGTCAGGGCCGAGCAGGGTCGCGCGCTCCGCGCGGAGCGGCGTCACGGCCTGGCCGTCCAGGCCCTGGAACCCCTCGAACTCCCGCGCCGGCACAGGCCGCTCCCACGACACGCCCACCACGGGCGGCCGCGAAACCCCGATGACCTGTTGACCCGGAACAACAATCCTCTGCGCCATGAACATGCACCTCTACCCTCAGTATAGGCTGCCGGGAGGGTGGCACGGAAGTCCGGCCAGGACACCGGAATCCACAGTGACCACGTCACCCCCAAGCGAGCATCAGCCGTTTCCGGGAGGTTCCCGTTCCGGCCAGCCGCTCAGCACGTCGGTCAGGGCTCGGAGGGCTGCCGCCACGTCCTGGCGGCTCCCGATCCGCAGCTCGGCATGAAAACCCCCGGCAGCAGGCTCCACCCGGATCCACGAGGACTTTCCAATGGACCGCCGGCCCCACGCAAGATCCGAGGCCTTCTCCGGGCCATACTGTTCCGCCGCCCGGGCCATGCTCTCGAGGCGATGGCGGGAGAGGCGCTCCTCGGTACGCAGGGCCTCGCACAGGAACGAGAGGATCTCCGCGCGATCCACGTACCGGGCGAGCACCATGGCGTGGGAGAAGGGGATCGCGCCAGACAACACGTCCTCCAACACCCCGTCCGGCAGCTTCCAGACGCGCAGGACGTGGGTGGCCCAGGAACGGGTCTTGAGGAGCGCCCGTGCGGCGTGGGCCCGCTTCCAGCCCCGCTCCTCCACGAGCTCCCGCAACACCCTCGCTTCCGCCAGTGTGGAAAGTCTCGCGTGGTACCGGTTCGCAGCCAGCCTGGCGAGCAGGTCGTCCTGCCCCAGATCCTCCCTGACGAGAACCGGCATCCTCGTCTCGGGCGTGAGGCCCATCTCCTTGAGCAGACGGATCCTCCGGCATCCGTCCAGGACGGCGTATCCGCCGCCGTGTGTGGGCGCAACAAGGAGGGGTACGAGCACGCCATGCCGCCTGAGGGATTCCCGGAGGGCCCCGTCATCGGGCCGGGGCCGGTCCGCCCGTTCGGTGATGGCGAGATCGCCCAGCGGCACCATCATCAGCCGGTACGGGATGTCCTTCATCGTGCCCCATCGTACCCCGGGGAACGGAACCGCGCGGCAGGGTGGACGGCTTGCGAACCGTCACCGGTGCCAAAGGCGGCCTACCGAGCCTCGGACCCCCGGAAAGCGTCCTTGAGGTGCTGCCGCAGGATCTGACGGGCACGGAGCGCCAGGGACGCGGGGCTGTCGGCCCGGCCCCCGAGGGGACCGGCGATCTCCCCGGCGTAGACCTCCATGACATCCATCAACTCTCCGGCAGAGAGGAGCAGGGGACAGTGTTTTTCATTCGATCGGTGGGTGGCCCGATGGAGCGCGGGCTTCAGCCCGCTTCAGGCTGGTTGTTGGGACAGTCCCAATCGTGAAAGGTCAGGGTTCTTCGAGGCGCCAACTGGGACGTCGCTGCGCTCGTCCCCGGGGTGCTGCGGGAGCGGAGCGCGTTGCGGCTGGTGTCCGTGATCAAGTCCTC
>JAMOVQ010000086.1 GCA_027067575.1 Thermoanaerobaculia bacterium
GGCCAAGGGGTCTGCGCTCCCGCCCCCGGCACGCCTCCACGGGGCTTGCCCTCCCCTCCGTCGCCGGACCGCCCCCGCCCCCACGCCGGCCCGTTCCTCGTGGGCGCTCGATCGCTGGATGGCGGAGGCTCCGTTGAGAGGACAGTCCCGATCGTGATGGGCCTGGTTCTCTGGAGCGCCAGCCGGAACATCGCTCCGCTCGTCCCTGGGTGGGTGGGTGAGTGGGGTACCAGGCGGGGGGGCCTCGTTTTCGGCCGGCGGGGCGGTCGGGTTGGGGACAGTCCCGATCGTGGACGCCAGGGTTCTTCGAGGCGCCAATCGGAACGTCGCTTCGATCGTTCCTGGGTGGTCGGGTGAGTGGGGTACCAGGGGACGACGAAAAAGGGACACTGTTGATCTCTGCTGCTCCAAGCCCAGTCGCGATCGCGGAGGGCGTCCTTCCATGGGGAGCCGGAACGTCGCTTCGATCGTTCCTGGGCGAGTGTGAGAGGGGCCCTCGGTGGGAGCACTTCGTTTCGGTCTAGGAATAGGGGACGGTGTCGAGTGCGTGGCCCTGTGAGGGGTGGTCGCCGTGCGGGTTTGAGGGAGCGTCGATTCCGGTGGGTCCGGGGTGTTCTCCTGAAGGAGATGGGGGCGGCCGATCGTGTCCGTGCCGGTCCCGGGTCTGGAAGGGGAGTGTTCCTTCCTGGAGACCGTCAGGGTTCGGCGCGTCCGTTGGCGGGGAGGACGGTGCGGCAGGTGCCGAGGGCCCGCTGGAGGACCGCCTCACGCTCCTCAAGCCGCTGAAGGCGGCGCGCGCTCTCGCCAACGGATTCCTCGGCCATGGCGGCGCCGCGTTCGAGGGATCCGCGGAGCCGGACGAGGGCCTCCTCGACCCGGCGGCGGAGCTCTCCCTTGAAGGCGAAGCCGCTCTCCCGGAGCCGTTCCCAGAGGTCGGCGCGGATCAGGCCGAGCTGGCGGTCCACGGCCTCCGGAAGCCGGGAGAGGTGGCGGCGGAGGAAGGCGTTCCGGCCGAGGGAGGCGGGGAGCAGGAGGAGCACCCCTTCCGCGATGTAGTCCAGGTTGACCTTCGGCAGGCCGACCCGGTACTCGAGCCGGGACTCCATCCGGAAGTCCTCGGTGACGTCGAAGTGACCGATCTCGATGTCGAACAGCGAGGCCGCGGCGTCGTACGCCTCGTCCACGAGCTCGTCGACCCGCCGGAGAGCCCGCGCCGTCAGGCGTGCGAACCCCTCCATGACCCGGGTCTCGCCGTCGGCCTGCACCGGTTCGAGCGCCTCCCGGACCAGCCGGTCCCGTGCGGCCTCGAGCTCCCGCCGGTACCGGATCCTCCCGGCCCCCGCGGCGGCGAGCTCCTGGGCGGCCCGCCGGAGCCCGGTGGAGACGGTCCCGACGATGGCCTCCCGGCGCCCCGCCATGGCCTCGTCATGGCTCCGCATCAGCTGGAGGCAGCCCTCGTCGAACGCGGCCACGACCTCGTCGAGCCGCTCGCGGAGCTCCACGGAGAGCCCGTCCAGCCGCTCTATCGCCTCCTCGATCAGTGCGGTGCTGCGCTCCGCGGCCCGCCGTTCCAGCTCCACCAGGGCGAGCTCGCGGGCCAGACCACGTCCAGCGCGCCGGGCCACGGCGCGGAGGAGCACGGCCTCGCCCCGTCCCGCTCCCAGTTCCGTGACCCACTCCGCGACGGCGTCCACGCCGGTTCCCTCCGGCCCTTCCTCGAGCGCCTTCCGCGCCGAGCAGGGCTGGATGCGCGCACCGGACCCCAGGACGCGCTCGACGGCGGCGGTGGTGTAGGCCACGGATTCCTCGAGCTCCTCCGGCGTCAGCCGGTCGACCTTGTTGAGGACCACCAGGACCTCTCCGGCGACCCCGGCCACGTCCCGGAGGAGGGCGAGGTCCTCCTCCCCGATGGGCGGGTCGGAGGAGACGACGAACAGCGCGGCGTCGATCTCGCCCAGCCATCGCCGGAGCGCCTCGGTGTTGCTCCGGAAGACCGACCCCGTGCCCGGCGTGTCCGCGAGCACCACGGACCTGCCCCCCACCAGGCCGGGCAGCTCCACGGCGATCCGGCGGACCCCGCGCACATTGTCGGGGTTCGAGCGCTGGGTGACCCAGAGGACGAGCTCGTCCAGGGGGATCTCCCTTCTCGTGCCGTCCCCCGCCTCTACCACGGCGCGCTCCCGGGGGCCGGACTCCACGAGGGTGACGAGGGCGGTGACTGGAACGACCCCCGTTGGCAGGATCTCGCGCCCGATCAGCGCGTTGAGCAGCGTCGACTTGCCCCGCTTGAACGCGCCGACCACGACGACCGAGGTGCGGCCCTCGCCGAGTCGTGCCAGCTCCGACTCCAGCAGCTCGCGGCAGGCGAGGGAACCCTCCAGCGCCAGCACGTCCGAGATCGCGTCGGCGAGGGGCGGCGGAGCGGCGGTGGCATCCATGCTGTCGTGGCCTCCGGTGCGCCGTGGCGCGGTGGAGGGATCATCAGCCGTCGGGCGGTTCGGCGGGCGGCGGGCCCGCCCGGCGGATCCCATCGCCGCGGGAAGGATACACTACCGGCGTCCGGGGGCGGAGCGGCCCCCGGGAGGGGAGGCCGTGGTGCGTGTGGTGATCCAGCGCGTGAGCCGGGCGGCCGTCCGGGTGGACGGCGAGACCGTCGCGACGATCGGGAGGGGGCTGCTCCTGCTCGTCGGCCTCGAGAAGGGGGACGACGGCGCAAGGGTGGACCGCGCCGCCCGGAAGATCGCCGGGCTCCGGGTGTTCGAGGACGGCGAGGGCCGGATCGACCGCGGCCTCGCCGAGGCCGGGGGGGCGATCCTGGCGGTCTCCCAGTTCACCCTGGCCGGATCGCTGGTCCGGGGGAGGCGTCCGAGCTTCGACAGGGCGATGCCGTCGGAAGAGGCGCGGCCGCTGTTCGACCGGTTCGTGGCGGGCCTGCGGGGGGAGGGCGTCTCGGTCGAGACCGGCGTCTTCGGCGCCATGATGGAGGTCGAGCTCGTCAACGACGGCCCCGTCACCCTGATCTGGGAGGAGCGGGAGACCACGGGCTGAACGGGACGGGTGCGGGCTCAGCTCCCGTCGCCGTGCCGCTCGACCCAGCCCTCCCAGAGACGTTCGGCCTCGTCCGCGTGGGCGAGCGCCTCGGCGACCTGGTTGTCGCCGGTGATCGCCTCGCGGTAGCCGGCCTCCAGGCCCACGCCGGAGTTGAGGACTTCGACCCGGATCGCCCGGCGGACGTCGTCGATGGCCTGGGGGTCCGCGGCGAGCTTCTTCCATTCCTCCTCATCGAGGATGTCCGCGCCGAGAACGAACTTCCGGAACCGGGCGAGCACGAGGTCGTCCACCGTCAGTTTCCGGGCGAACGCCTGCTTTTCCTTCTCAGGCACGTCCTTGAGGAGCTCGATGGCGAACCGGAAGAAGGCGGACTTGCCGTACAGGATGGCGACTTCTTCGGAGAGCTTCCGCGCCTCGACCGTGACGTCCGGGTGGATGCCGCCTCCTCCGCGGACGGGCCTCCCCGTCTCGGTGTGGTAGACCGGCCCCGTCTCGTCCTCGCCGTTGCGGTGCATCATGTAGTCGATGAACGAGTCGTAGTCACGCTGGATACAGCGCCCCGAGGGGGTGTAGTACCGCGCAGTGGTCAGGGCGAGTCCGGCGTCGCGGATGGTGTAGACGGTCTGGACGAGTCCCTTGCCCCAGGTCGGCTCCCCGACGATCAGACCGCGGTCGTGGTCCTGGACGGCGCCCGAGACGATCTCCGAGGCCGAGGCGGAGCCCGTGTTGACGAGGATGGTCAGGGGGCCGTGGTACCGGACTCCGCCGCCCGGCGCCCGGTACTCGGCGTTGTTGCCCGGTGCGCGCCCTTTCGTGGAGACGATCAGCATCCCCTTCTCCAGGAACCGGTCCGAGACCTCGATGGCTGCCTCGAGCGCTCCACCCGGGTCGTCCCGGAGATCGAGGATCAGGTGGCGCATCCCGTCGGCCTCGAGCTTCCTCAGGGCCGCATCGATCTCGGCCGGGGAGGTGTTGGAGAACTCCGAGAGGAGGACGTACCCGGTGTCCGGCGTCAGCATGAAGGCATAGCGCACCGAGTTCGTCGGGATGCGTGTACGCTCGATGTCGAGCTCCAGCGGCTCGTCGAACCCGGGGCGCTGGATCGTCAGATGGACGGTGGTGCCCTCGGGGCCGCGGACCCGGTCGACGAACTCGTCCAGGGTCATCTCCTCCGTGGGGTCGCCGTCGACGGCCGAGATCACGTCGCCGGCGCGGATACCCTTGCGCGCCGCGGGTGTCCCGGCGATTGGGGCGATGACCGTCACCTTGCCCGCCCGGCGGGAGATGATGATCCCGACGCCGAAGAACGAACCCTCCTGGCGCTCCCGCATCTTCCGGAACACCTTCGGCTCGAGAAAGTTCGAGTGGGGGTCGAGCTGCTCCAGCATCCGCTCGATCCCGGCGTAGACGAGCGACTCGGAATCGGGCTCGGTGGGGTACCAGGAGAGAACTGTCCGCGTGAGGATCGCCGTGCGCCGGGCCACGTCGGTCTCGTCCGGCTCGGTCGCCTTCTTCCCGAACAGGACCCCAGCCCCCGCACCGAGCGCGAGGGTGGCGATGACCGAGACGATGACGAGACGCGAACTGTTCATCCGGGTCCTCCGTGTCCCGCCGGCGCGGCGGGCGTGCCAGCATCACTACTGTACCGGAGGTGCGCCACGATGAACAGGGCACCCCTCGGGCCGGTCTCCGGTGTGGATCCGGGTATGCTGGTTCCGTGGAAGGCGGTAGGAACGACGTCGGAGAGACGCACCGCGCGTCCCGGGCCCGGAGCGGCGCGGCGGGATCGGTCTCCGGGCCCCGAATGTGGCTTCCCGCCCTGGCGCTGTTCGTGCCGGTGGCGCTTGCCGCCGGTCTCTGGTTCTTTCCGGTGGACGGTGACGATGCGTATCACCACTCGATCTTTGCAGTGGAGCAGGCAAGGTGCTGGCGGGCGGGCGACCTCTGGCCGGCGTTCCACCCGGACTGGAACTGGGAGACTGGCTCGTTCTTTCCCACGATCTACTCTCCCGTCGTCCTCTCGCTGGACGGCGCCCTGCTCCTGGCCGCCGGGGAGGCGACCCGCGCCGTCTCGCTCTCCCTCGCCCTGGCGCTGCTCGCCGCGGGGCTCGTGCTCCGGTCCCGCGGGCCGGCTCCCCCGGTGTGGGCGCTCGCGCCGGTCGCGCCGTACCTCCTGCTCGCCGTCCTCGCCAGGGCGACGGTGACGGAGCTCTGGGCCCTCGCCCTGATGGCGGGGGCCCTCCCGTGGCTGATCGGCCGGGACGTGGGGAATGGTGTGGGTCGTGCGCTGGTGCCGCTGGTCCTCGCTGTCCTTGCTGTCGGGGCTCAGCCGATCATGCTGATCCTGGTCGCCCTGCCCCTCGGCGCTGCGTGGGCCGTCCGGTGGTGGCTGGAGGGTTTTCGCGCGGCGGTCCGCCCCGCAGCGAGGATGATGGTCGTCATGGTCGCCGCGGGCGTGTTCTGGTTCCCGCCGTTGGCCTGGATCGGGAACTTCGACCGGAGCTCGCTGTTCTCTGGGGAGTTCGGCTGGCGGAACCACTTCGCGACGAGTCTCGGCGGGAACGCCGAGATCGGGCCGGTGCTCCTGGCGATCTGGGTGAGCCTCTTCGTCGTGTTCGTTGCTGCGGGGATCCACGGCGTATCGCGTTTCCGGAACGATCCCACACGGGTCGGGGAGCTGGTCTTGCTCGGTACGAGCCTCTTCCTGGCCAGTCCGCTGAGCGCGCCCCTGTGGTGTCTACCGGGGCTCGGGATCGTCCAGTTCCCCTGGCGGTTCCTCGGCCCCGCGACGCTCTCGGCGCTCCTCGTCCTCGGGAGGCTCCGCGGCCGGTTGCGCGGGGCTCTCGGTGCCGTCTTCCTGCTTCCCCTCCTGCTCGTTCCCGTGGAGATCGATGCCGGCGTTCCGGCGCTGACCGCCGATCTCGACGGCACGGAGCTCGCGAGGGCCTGTTCGGTTCGCTACGGACTGGCGCCGATCCTGCCCTCGATGCCAGGAGAGTATGCCCGTGAGTTTCACCCACTGCGAAGTCTTCGCGTCTTTCGCGAGCAGCCTGCGAGGTGTGTCGAGGGAGGCGGGGGAGGTCTTCCGAGGACCTTTGTCGTGGAGGTCCGGCGGCGTGGCGATGTGCGTCTGCCCGTCCAGTGGTGGCCGGGGCTGGAGGTTGTGGAGGATGGGCGCCCGCTGGCGTACCGGAACCTGGACGGACTGGTGGCGGTCGGACTGGATTGGGGGCGACACCGGCTGACGGTCTCCCTGCTCCCCCTGAAGGCGAGACGGGCCGGCTTGTTGTTCCTTCTCGCGGGGATCGTGCTCCTGCAGGCGCTTCACCGGAGGGGGGTGGTCTGAGGTGGGCGGGACGGCCTGCCCCGGACGGGGCTTCCCCGCGGAGCCCGGCATGGGCGGACGGCCACTCCGTCCTCGGCCCTTGGACGGAGGGGACCGATGACGGGGATGGGCGGTCTCACCGTTCGGGGCTGGTGGCTGCGTGGAGCAGCGGTGGTGCTCGCGGTTGTCCTGGTCGCCGGAGTGCCGGTCCTCTCCTCCGGAGCCGACATCTACGTCCACCTGCTGTGGGCTCACCAGGTGATGCGGTGCCTGGCCGTGGGAGAGCTGCCGCTCTGGGCCCCCGACCTCAACGCCGGGTTCGGGTCCCCGGGCATCCGGCTCTACTCGCCTGCAGGACCCGTGACCGCGGGGCTCCTCGGGCTCGTTCCAGGTGACGCAGCTGCCGGCCTCCGGCTCGCCCTGCTCCTGGCGATCGTCGCGTTGGTCCTCGTGGTCCGTCGGCGGAGCGGCAGTATCCTCCCGGCTTTCCTCATCCTGTGCGGGGCGCCTTTCCTCGGCGATCTGATCGTCCGGGCGGCGTGGTCACAGATGCTGGCCGTTCCCGTGGCCTGGTGGCTCCTCGAACAGGTTGCAGACGAGAGACGTCCCGTCGCGGATCCGGCGGCCGTTGGCGTCGGCATGGCGGCGCTCTGGCTCGTTCATGCACCCACCGCCGTGATGGTCGGCGTCCTGCTCGGCCTCGGTGGCCTCCTCCGTCTCGGGCCGCTGGCAGCTCTCCGATGGGCTGGGACGTGGGGCGTCTTCGGGGCGGCGCTGACCGCGTGGCACTGGCTCCCGTTGCTGTCTGAGATGCCGCTGACGGCGGCCCGGGAGGGCCTCACCGGGGGGATCTTCGATCCGGCGGCCAACTGGCTCGGAGCCCCCTGGCCCCACGGGCCGCGGCTCAACCTGGCGTATTCGGCAGCCGCAACCGTTCTGGCACTGTTCGTGGCGGCCGCTCTCAGGAAAGGTCCGGACCGTCCGGGGAACGTGCGAACCATCCTCGCGACGGGTGCGCTCTCCCTGACGACGGTGCTCGTGATTCCGTTGAGTGCGCTGGGCCTGCCGCTCGCCTGGCTTCAGTTTCCGTGGCGGTGGCTCACGCCTGCTGCCCTCCTGCTGGCAATTCCAGCTGCCCGTGTGATCCGGGATCACCCGGTCGCATTTCTGGTATGGCTGGTACCGGTCCTCCTGCTTCCGCCGGTCGCGCCGATGCCGGCACCACATCTCGGGCCGAGCGACGGATGGATCCGGATGGGGGAGGCGGTGTCGGAGTTTGGTGGCAACCCCCTGGTCGTCGATGCGATCCAGAACCGCCCGCGCTGGTATCCGGGCCTTGCGAAGGCGATCCCCGAGTTCGGGGAGGCGGGGCTCGTCTGCTCGTGGCCGGCGTCGGTCGTGAGGGTCGTCTCGTGGCGGCCGCTCCGGCGGGTCGTCCGGATCCGGAGCGCGTCGGGTTGCCGTCTGGAGCTCCGTCTGCTCCGCTACCCGTGGTGGCGCCTCACCCTGGATGGACGGATCGTTCCGTTGCCCGAACAGGGCGCCGTGATCGGTCTTGACGTTCCACCGGGAGAACACGTGGTCCGTTGTCAGTGGGGTGGCAATCCTCTCGCGCGTGTTGGGCTGGCCATCGCCGCGGCGATGCTCCTTCTCCTGACTGTTCTGCGCCTCCGCCGCGACGGCCCAGCCTCCAGCGCACCCTGACAGTCCATCGCCGCGCCGGTCCTGGTGGTGGGAAGAGAGACGGGCCGGGTAGGAAGGAGTGTTGAGTGGCGAACCGGTGGCCGCCCCCGCCGCGGTCGCTTCGTCGTCACGACCGCCAGGTCAGTTCCTCCTCGCGCCCTTGCGGGAACGGCCCCGGGGCACGATCCGCGCGGCCCCTCCTCGCTTCGTTGGGGCGCGGTCGCAGGCCGGGCGCCGCGTGCGCGGCTCCCCCGGGTCGCTGCGCTCCCCGGGGCCGTGGGGGCGGGATCAGCGTGAGACCGGGCATGCTGTATCGACCCCCGAAAACGGTTGCGAAACACCGTTTCCAGGGGTAAACTCGTTTCGTGAGGAGCAAATCTGTGCGCAGACGTTGGAGGCAAGGAGGTTCTCGATGAGACGAACGCAGGCAGTTGTCGTGGCGCTGGCCGTGCTGGCGCTCGTGGTGTGGACCGCCCCGGCTGTGGCTCAGCAGTCGAGCGGCGAGGGGTACGATATCGAGGTTTACGAGGTGACCTCGGGGCAGAACGATTTCACGGGGGCCACTGGGGGTCAGGTGACGGTTCGCGTGCGTTTCACGACGAACTCCTCGGCGAGTGGTACATGCGGGTCGACGAATGTCACTCCAAACCAGTGTGCGGCCTTCAACTTCCGACTCAACTGGAATACATCCGTGTTGACCTATAACTCGCATACTCAGCTGTCGGGAGTGCCGTCCGGGTGGTTTGCAAATATCGATACCAGCAACGCTTCGACTGGTCAGATCAGTATGTCCGCTGCCGGTACCTCTGCGGCAACGAGCCCCGCGGATGTTCTTGAGATCGTGTTTGATGTGGTTGGGAATGCAGGCGACACGACGCAGTTGACTTTTTCCGATGTCGGCTTCGGCGACACCGGCGGAAACGACCTTTGCGGAACCTTTGACGCTCCTGGGAACGGTTCCACCGGGGCTGGTGACTACTACGACGAGGAGTACGACGGCACGGTGACCGTGGTCTCTTACGGCGTGACGGTCAACCCCACGACGCTCAACCTGACGGAGGGCAATACGGGGACGTTCGACGTGGTGCTCAACACGCAGCCGACGGCGGACGTCACGATCGCGTTGACCTCGAGCGACACGGGGCGGGCGACGGTTTCGCCGGCGAGCATGACGTTCACGACGGCGAACTGGGACACGGCGCAGACGGCGACGGTGACGGCGGTGGACGATCAGATCGACAACGGTGACGTCGTCGTGACGATTCAGACCGACGCGACGAGCAGCGACGCGAACTACAACGGGATCGCGGTGGACGATGTCACGGTCAACGTGACGGACAACGACACCCGCGGCATCACGGTGAACCCGGCGACGCTGAGCATGGCCGAGGGAGGCAACGGGACGTTCACGGTTGTGCTCGACACGGAGCCGACGGCGGACGTGACGGTCAGTGTGACCTCCAGTGACACGGCACAGGCGACGGTCAGTCCGGCGAGTCTGACGTTCACGACGGCGAACTGGTCCACGGCCCAGACCGTCACGGTGGACGGCGTGGACGATGCAGTGGCCGACGGCGACTGGAGCGGGACCGTTGATCTCGCCGGTTCGGGAGGCGGCTACGGTTCCGAGACCGCCCAGGTTCAGGTGACGGTGACGGACAACGACTCGCCGGGCGTGACGGTCAACCCGACCAC
>JAMOVQ010000087.1 GCA_027067575.1 Thermoanaerobaculia bacterium
GGCGGTCGTGACGACGAAGCGACCGCGGCGGGGGCGGTCCCGGGGTGCGAGACTCGCGGCCCCGTTCATTCAAAGTCGATGACCCGAACGCCCTCCAACGAAGCCCAGGCGGCCGGCAGCGACGCCGGAGGCGGCGCCAGCGCGTCGCACGGGCGGCCCGGGGGGAGCTCGCTCCCACCGGGGCGCACGGGCGAGGCGCGCAGCCCGCGCGAAGCGCGGGGGCCGGCCGCCGGTTGGCCACACGGGGGAGTGTCCCCATTCGCCGGTGGATCAGTGCGTCGGGGGGGCGATGCCGAGCCGGGCGGCGACGTACGGGGCGACGTCGGTGGCGGCCATCTCCTCGATCCGCCGGTGCGGGACGCCCGCTCCCCGGGCGAAGAAGATGCCGCACAGCGCGTCGTGGGTGTTGAGGTAGCCGTGCTGGCCGTAGTACGGCGCGGGCTCGATCACCTTCCGCCCGAGGCGCGCCGAGGCGGCGAACCCCGGCTCGAGGAAGACGATCAGGTCGCCCGAGTTCGGCGAATCGAGCCCCAGCGGGCCGGCCTCCTCCCGCCGGACGATCCGTTCCACCACCGGGATGCCGTCCGCGGTCAGGTCGGCCATCACCTTCGCCGCCTGCCGGAGCACGGCCTCCCGCTCGGCCGGCGGCACGACCCCGCCGGGTTCCCGGCCCGCCAGGTTGAGGTCGAGGTGGGCGCACCCGCCCGAGACGTACGCGACCACCCGGCTCTCCGGCGACGGCCGCATCCGGCCCTTCCGTTCCACGGGCTCGAGCAGCCCCGCATCGGCCAGCGCCTGGTTGACGTTGACGATGTCGTGGATCGGCATCAGGCCGTGGTCGGAGACCACCACGAGCACGTCACGCCCCGGATCGAGCATCGACGACATGGCCGCCACGGAGGCGTCGAACGACCGCCCGACCCGCCTCAGCCCCTCGGCCGCCGCCAGGGCCGTCCCCTCGCTCCACGCCCACTGGCTCCGCTCCGTGATCAGCCCGGCGTGCTCGTACTCGTCCGGGGTCGGGTGGTACGCCATCAGCAGGTCGAACCGCTCGTGGGCGACGGTCCACTCCGCCACGCGGTCCAGGTACCGGTCGAACCGTTCGATCTGCTCAAGCACCGTGTCCAGGTCGAGCCCCTCGTTCTGGTCGAGCCACCACCGCCCCAGGGCGTGGGTGTCCGGCGGCCCCGGCCAGAACCCGACGTTCTCGGCGATGGCGTCCTCGAACGCCGCCGGGTACCCCTGGACCCGGAACAGCCCCCCGCGGTACAGGTCGATCCGGCCCGTGTGGAGGTTCTCGTGCAGTACCTTGCACCAGGCCCCCCACCGGTGGGGCCGGTCCTCCCCCTTCGCCCGGGCCCGGACCTCCACCGGGAACCACCGGTCCCGGCCGAGCACGGCCCAGTCGCCGCCGCCCGGACGGACGGCAACCGTGTCGTACACCGGCGTGCCGTCGGGGTTGCCGTCGAACGCGGCCACGTCGAACCGGACCTCCCCGGGCTCCGCTCCGGCCAGGGTCACCGTCAGGGTCCAGACGAGTCCCGCGACCCCGTCGGACGACGGAAGCTCCCGGAACGCCGAGGCGGCCTCGGGCTCGAGCCCGAGCTTCTCAGCACGGACGAGTGGCCGTTCGACCCAGACCAGCCCGAAGTCGCCGCGCCGTGCCTCACCCGTTGCATCGGCGCCGGGCCACGTCAGCACGCCCACCCGCTTCCCCTGCCGGCGCGCGGCCTGCCACAGCGTCTCGGCGCCGATGGGGGCCGCAAACCCCGAGACGCTGCGCCCGATGGGAGTTCCCGCGGGGTGGAACCGGTTGCAGACGATCCCCGTCTCCTGCGGTAACGCCCCAGTGGCCAGGGAGATGTGGTTGACCGCCGTCAGGGTTGGGTTGACCATCCGCACCCTCCGTGCCGCGGTACCTTCCCGGACCATGGCGGCGACCCCGCCGCCGGGCGGGAGGGTCCCATCCTCCAGCCACCCCCACGCCAGGTCCGCCCCCACGCCGTCGTAGGAGACCAGGACCACCCGGCCCGGGGCCCGACGGGGTTCCGGGGCCCCGGAGCGGCAGGCGGCGAGGGGCAGGAGGATCGCGAGCAGGGCGAGGCCGGGAACGGGACGTCTTCTCATGGCCGCATTCTACGCCAGGCGTGGAGCACCCCGCCGGGTGGCGGGCCCTGCCATCAGCCCTCGGCCTCTTCGAGCGCCCGGAGGGCCTCATCCTTCAGCGAGGCGGGAACCATCAGGCGGATCCCCGTGATCCCGCCGATGTCCGGCCTGGCGCCACCCGCGGCGTCCCGGGCGATCCGGGCCGGGATGCCCCGGCTCTCGAGGAACCCGCGGGCCAGTTCCGCTTGTGAGGGGTCGAGGTAGTGGCCCACGCGGACCAGGGTCCCCTCCAGGGCGTCCTCCACACCCTCCAGCACTGGCCTTTCCCCGGAACCCATGTCCCCGGTCGCCGGTCCCTGCTCGAGCGGCGTGCCGCAGTACGGGCAGACCTCGATCTCGTCCCGGTACTCCCCGGCGAATCCGTTGGTCAGCCGGTCCGGACACTCCCTGTTCGGACAGTGCTTCATGGTCCCACCTCCCTTCCCCCGGTGGTACGGAACACGGGCCGCCGTGTTCTCATCCCGCCCCGGAATCAGACGATCAGCATGGCGTCGCCGTAGGAGAAGAGGCGGTAGTTCCGTACGATCGCCTCCCGGTAGGCGGCGAGCACCCGTTCCCGCCCCGCGAACGCCGAGACGAGCATGAGGAGCGTCGAGCGCGGCAGGTGGAAGTTGGTCAGCATGGCGCCCACGCCGAGGAACCGGTACCCCGGCCGGATGAACAGGTCCGTGCTCAGCCTCCCGGGGCGCACGACACCCCCTCCGGCGGCCAGGGCGGACTCCAGCGTCCGGACCGTGGTGGTGCCCACGCAGACGATCCGCCGGCCGGCGGCCAGGGCGCGGCCGATCGACCGGGCCGCCGCCGGGCCGATCTCGTACCGCTCGGAGTGCATCCGGTGGTCCTCGGGCCGCTCGGCCGACACGGGACGGAACGTGCCGATCCCCACGTGGAGCGTGACCGTGACGGTCTCGACCCCCCGGTCCCGGAGCGCACCGAGCAGCTCCGGCGTCAGGTGGAGCCCGGCGGTCGGGGCGGCCACCGCCCCGGGACGTGCGGCGAACACCGTCTGGTACCGGTCACGGTCCTCGGGCTGCGCACCCTCCGGGCGCCGGATGTACGGCGGGAGCGGCGCCTCGCCGAGCCGCTCCAGCCGCTCGAGGGTCAGGGCGGGCTCGCCCCCCACCAGCCACCGCCCATCCCCGAGCCGCTGCCGGAGGACGATCACCCCGCCGTCCCCGGCATCGAGCCGCTCGCCCTCCCGGGCCCGCGCGGAGGGCCGGAGGAGAGCCTCCCAGACGCCACCCTCACGGGCCTCCAGCAGGAACACCTCGAACCGCCGGCCCGTCGGCCGCCGGGCGAAGAGCCGCGCCGGGATCACCCTCGTGTCGTTGAGCAGCAACAGGTCGCCGGGACGCAGCAGCCCGGGCAGCGCGGCGATCCGCCGGTGGGAGATCGTCCCGGTCCGCCGGTCGAGCACGAGGAGCCTCGACGTCCCCCGCGGCCGCGCCCGCTGCGCGATCGCCCCCTCGGGCAGCTCGTAGTCGAAGTCCGCAGTCCGCACCGGCGCATGGTACCTTCCCCGCACCGTCCACGCGAGAAACGACCTCCTGACCCTCTTGATCCCCTGCAACCGGTGCGGCACCGTGCAGGATCTGCAGCCCGTCCGGGGTTCCGTGCGGCACGCTCTACGGGTAGAGTGGTCCCGATGGAAGGCCCGGACACGGGGATCCGGTGGAGCGTGGCGCTGGCGGCGATCGCCGCGGCCGTTGCCGTGGTCATGGTGGCGTTCGCGTGGGCCGCGGCGCGCTCCGCCCGGGACAGGGCCCTGCTCGCCCTGGACGGACGGATCCTCGGTGTGGCGCACCAGCTGCGAACGCCGTTGGCCACGATCAAGGGCTCGTGCCAGCTGCTCGCCGAGGAGCTTCCCGGTCCCGGAGCGGCACGCCGGCTCGACGGGAACGCCGCCGTCCGGTAAGGTGGCACGGGGCGGACACCGGGGACGTCCCACCTGTACACGACGAGACAGCCCCGGCAGGAGAGGCTCGTGGCACGACGCATGCTCATCAACGCCCAGCGCCCGGAGGAGGTCCGGGTCGCCATCGTCGACGGCGAGACCCTGGACGAGTACCAGGTCGCCGTCACCCGCGCGGGAACGACGCGAGGTAACGTCTACCGCGGCATCGTCACGTCGGTCCACCCCGGCCTGAACGCCGCGTTCGTCGACTACGGCGCCGAGAAGGATGGCCTTCTCGCGGCCCACGACGTGGTGCCCCAGGCGTACCACCGGTCCCAGGGCGAGGGAAACCGTCACCCGAAGATCGACCGGATCCTCGAACGGGGCAAGCCCGTCCTCGTCCAGGTGACGAAGGATCCGTCGGGCTCCAAGGGCGCCGCGCTGACGACGAAGATCAGCCTGGCGGGCCGGTACCTGGTCCTGATGCCGTACGGCTCGGCCCAGGGGATCTCCCACCGCGTCGAGGACGAGGAGGAACGGAAGAGGATCCGTGAGGTGCTGGAGAGGGTGTCCCTTCCCGAGGGGTTCGGGTTCATCGTCCGCACCGCAGCGCTCAACCAGAACAAGACCGCGCTCAACCGGGACCTCAACGCCCTCCTCCGCCTGTGGAAGAAGATCCGGGCCGAGGCGAACCAGGGGCGGGGCCCCCTCCTGCTCTACTCCGACCAGGATCTGATCATCCAGGCGGTGCGGGACTGGCTGGACAGCCGGGTCCAGGAGGTCCTCGTGGACTCCGAGCTGGCCTACGAGAAGGTCCGGGCCGCCATGCGGGCGTTCATGCCACGCTCGAAGGTCAAGGTCACCCTCTACCGCGACCGGCTTCCGCTCTTCTCGCGGTTCCGCCTCCAGCAGCAGATCGAATCGATCTTCAGCCCCCGGGTCGAGCTCCCCTCCGGCGGTTCCATCGTCATCGAGGGGACCGAGGCGCTGACCGCCATCGACGTCAACTCCGGCCGTTCCAAGCGGGGCGGCTCCGAGGAGGAGAACGCCTATCAGACCAACCTGGAGGCGGCCCCCGAGGTCGCCCGGCAGCTCAGGCTCCGGGACATCGGCGGTCTGATCGTCGTGGACTTCATCGACATGCGCTCCCAGAAACACCGGAAGGCCGTCGAGAAGGCGATGCGCGACGCCATGAAGTCCGACCGGGCCCGGGTCACCGTGGGGCGGATCAGCCCGAACGGCCTGCTCGAGATCAACCGGCAGCGGCTCAAGACTCCGCTGATGCAGCGGACCCACAGGCCGTGCCCGACCTGCGGGGGCGCCGGCCGGATCCCGAGCCCCGAGACCGTGGCCCTCAACCTGATGCGGCGGATCGAGGAACGGGCGGCGCAGGGCGGGATCGGCGGTGTCGTGGTCCGCCTCCATCCGGAGCTGGCCGACTCGTTCCAGAACCGGTACCGCCACGAGCTGGCGGCGCTGGAGGACCAGTGGGAGATTTCCATCGAGATCGTGGCCGCGGCGGGCCTCCACCGCTCCGAGCAGGAGACGGAGTGGCTCCCGAGGCGTGCCGCGGAGGCCGTCCAGGAACGGGCGGTCCCGGCCGTGGATCTCGTCGAGCTGGCGGGGGGCGACGGCGGAAGGCGGAACGCAGCGGAGGAGACCGCGACACCTGCCGCGGAGACCGCGGAGGCCCCCGCATCCGAGGCGGGCGAGAAGAGCGGCTCACGCCGCCGGCGCCGTGGCCGGAGGAAGCGGAAGGATGCCAGGAGCGCCGAGACGCCCGAGACCCCTCCCGCCGAGGCGGAGACGGCGCCGCAACCCGTGGCTGAGTCCGTACCGGAGGAGGAACCCGTTGAGGACGGCAAAGGCACACCGTCCGAGGCGGCGCCGGCGACGAAGAAGAAGCGGCGCCGCAGGCGGCGGAAGCCCCGCCGGACCGCCGGAAACGGCGCATCGGCAGACGGCGAGAGTGGCACCTCGCGGGAAGAGGATCGCGACTGACCGTCGCATCCCGTCCGGGCGTATACTTGGGAGACGATGTGGAAGTCTCCTCTCTTCCGGAGCGCTCTTGCGCTCCTCAGTACGGCCGTCCTCGCCATCGCCCCCGCGGCGAGTGAACGGCCGGCGACGGGAACAGAGCGCCCCCCCACGGCGCTCCTCGCCGCGGCCGAGGACGACGGTCTGCCCGCCGCCCAGCGGCTCGCCGCAGCCCGTGCACTACTTGCGGAGACATCGCCGGAGGACGATCCCATCCTGGCGGGGCGCGCCCACTTGACCCTCGGCGACATACTCTTCGGCGACGAGCGGTACGCCGAGGCGTTGAAGGCGCTCCACGCCGCCGACCGGCTTCTCTCGGGCACGGATGCCAACTGGTATCTCTCGCGCACGCTCCGTCGCCTCGGGGACACACAGTACCGGCTCGCGGGTTTCGACCTCGCCGTGGCCTCCTACCTCCGCTCCCTCGACGCCCTCCGGCGGGTCGCCGCGGAAAACGACAGCCGGACCGTGAGACTCGCCGAGGCCCATCTCGAGGTGGTGCTCGGAAACACGCTGCGTGCGGTGGGCGACACCGTGCAGGCGCTGGACGACTACCGGAAGGCCGGCGAGACCTACCGCCGGGAGGGATTCTCCATGGGCGTCGCCGGCGTCGAGCTCAGCATCGCGAACCTCCTGGCGGATGAGGGTCGCGACGACGAGGCCATCGAGCGGCTTCAACGGGCTCTCGAGACTGCACGGGAGCTCGGCAACCCCGGATTCGAACGGCTCGTGCTGACGAACATGGCAGGGTGCCAGATTGCGCTGGGAAACCTCGACTCGGCGCGAGGACTCCTCAAGGAGGCCGACGAGCTCGTCCGTACGGCCGGTGGGACGGGCGCCGCCGCGAACGTGGCGCTCAAGTGGGGCGATCTCATGGCGGCCCGCGGCCATTCCCGCGAGGCGGTCCGCCGGTACCGTGAAGCCGTACGGCTCGCGCGATCCATCGGGGACGGGGCACTCGAGGCCGAGGCCAACGGGCTCCTCGCTGACTCCCTGCTGACCGCAGGCTTCCGGGCTGCGGCGGTGGCTCCTCTGCTGGAACAGCGCCGGCTACTCGACAGCGAAGCTTCCGGAACGGTCGCGAGCCGGGTGACGAGCCTGCGGATCGCCTACGATGCCGAACGCCAGGAACAGGCGCTGCGTCTTCTCGAGGCGCAGAAGACCGCACAGCTCCGGAACAACCGGGCGCTCCTCCTGGCCCTGGGGTTCACCGCCATCCTCTTTCTCGGGACGGTCTGGGCGCTGCGGAGCAAGGCCCGTCTCGCCGAAACCGTCGCCGAGCAGCACCGCGAGCTCCAGGGATCCTACACGGCGCTGGAACGGATCTCCCGGACAGACGAGCTGACCGGTCTCCCGAACCGCCGGCACGCACTGGAACGCCTGGGCGAAGAGTCGGCCCGCATGGAACGCGGTGGCCGCCCGTTCTGCCTCGCGCTGGCCGACCTCGACGGATTCAAGGGAATCAACGACCGCTGGGGCCATGCGGCCGGAGACGCCGTTCTCCTGGCCGTGGCCCGGGTTCTGACGGAAGAGACCCGCGCCCAGGACTTTGTCGCCCGCTGGGGCGGGGACGAGCTGCTCTTCCTCCTGCCGGAGACGGCCCCGGACGATGCAGCCGCGATCCTCCGACGCGCCCTCGATGCCATCTCGGACCTCCCCACACCCGCCCAGTCCGGACCGATCCGAGTCACGTTCTCCGCCGGCCTGGTCTCCTGCTCCGAGGGAACCGTCGACTCGTGGCTCCGTGCGGCCGACGAGGCACTCTACCGCGCCAAGGCCAGGGGCGGAGGATCCATCGAGGACGGTAGCGGACCGGACCGCGGAGCACCCTCATCCACCGGAACATCCGTGCCCCGGTTCACTGACTGACCGGAGAGGTGTTCAGCGGCGCGAGGTTGTCGAGGCGATGGTCGACGCCGCCGCGACGGCCGCGGCCTGCTGTGCATCGAGCGCCGCCCGTGCCGCGATCAGGGCAGCCGCCTCGGCCCCGCCACGGAGCCGCTCGAGCTCGGCAACCCTCGACAGCAGGACGAGACCGGTGGCGATCCCGAGGACCTGTTCCTCTCCGAGGGTCACGGCACCGAACAGACGTCTCCGGCCGATCCGCCACCGGATCAACGCCTCGCGCACCGTGGCCACCCCCTTCGCCAGCCGGTCCGGATCGCCGCCCGACAGCGCCAGTAACGCCGCCTCGTCGTACAGTCCGCGACGAGGACGGATCCTGTGCGCCCGCGCGGCCTCGGCGACGCGGACCATCGCCTCCGCCGCCTCGTCAGCGGTCCACGACCCCAGCGCCAGGAGGCGCGCCGCCATCTCGAGCTGCTCGCCCTTCTTCAGACCACGGTCCTCCAGCGCCTCACGGATCGATGCCACGCACCCGGCTACCGTCTCCGGCGCCGCGTCCCTGACGGCATGGAGCGCCGCCAAGGGAAGATCGGCCGCCCCGGCCAGCCGTAGGGGTTCGCCAGACCACGCTGCCGCGATGGCCGCGGTCCGGTCCACGAGCTCGACCTCCACGGCATCACCCTGGTTCGCCGACACGAGCAGGAACGCCGCGATGGCAGCCGTGTAGCCCGCCTCGGGGAGGTCGCGCTCACGGAACAGCGAGAGTGTCTCGGAGAGACCTCGGGCCGCCTGTGCGGCATCGATTCCACGCCGGGCCAGGATCCCGCCGAGCACGAAACGCAACGGCGTCGCGAGGGGGCCCCACCACGCACCCGAGCGTCTGAGGGCCGAGGCCGCAGCATCGAGCTCCGCCACGGCCTGCTCCGGCGGCATCCCCGTGACCGTCACCGCCGCGAGCCGGAGCACACCCGCCGAGGTCCACCGGTGGCGCGCCTGAAGCGCCGTCAGGATCGCGACGTACCCCTCCACCATCTCCCGCAGTGCGTCGTCGAGCTGAATCATGCGTTCTCCGGCGCCCATCATACGACAGCCCACGCACATGGACATCCCCGTACGGGCTAACAAGGCGGTCGAACCCCTCGTCCCACACGCGTCCCGACGGCGCGGTGAGCCCAAGACGTTCCGGCGCCCGTGATGACGACCGGTGCCGTGCCCCGACGGTGTTCCGCATCTTCGGAAGACACGAGATCACGAGATCAACACTGTCCCTTTCTCCGCTCAGGGGCGAGCGGAGCGAGGTGACGTCCCCGATTGCGCTCCAGACGAGATCGACAGTGTCACTTTCTCTGAACCGAAGGAAGTGCCTCCAACCGGCACCCCCCGCCCACCCGACCAGGGACGAGCGGAGCGATGTTCCGGTTGGCGCTCCAGAGGACCAAGCCCTTCACGATCGGGACTGTCCCCCCAACGGAGCCCTCGGCCAGCCAGCGATCGAGCGCCCCACGAGGAACGGGCCGGCGTGGGGGCGGGGGCGGTCCGGCGACGGAGGCGAGGGCAAGCCCCGTGGAGGCGTGCCCGGGCGGCGAGCGCAACCGTCTTGGCCCGACGGGGTGGGTGGTCGGGGGAAGG
>JAMOVQ010000088.1 GCA_027067575.1 Thermoanaerobaculia bacterium
CGGCGTGCCGCTCGAGCGGATCGACCCCGAGGCGTGGCGGCGGACCGTCGCGTGGGTGCCGCAGCGGCCGCACCTCGTGCCGGGGACGGTGGCCGACAACATCCGCCTCTCCATCCCCGAGGCCCCGGAGGATGCGGTCCGGGCGGCCGCCGAGGCCGCGGGGCTCGCGGAGGAGATCGAGGAGATGCCGGGGGGGTACGGGTACCGCCTCGGGGAGGGCGGGCGCGGGCTCTCCGGAGGGCAGGCCCAGCGGCTCGCCATCGCCCGCGCCTTCCTGGCGGACGCGCCCGTCGTGGTCATGGACGAACCCACCTCCCACGTTGATCCGGCGCTCGAGGCGGAGCTGGCCCGGAGCGTCTCGAGGCTGCTCCGGGGCCGCACAGCGCTCGTCATCGCCCACCGGCTGGGCACGGCGCGGCAGGCGGATCGGATCGCCGTGCTCGAGGGCGGCAGGGTGGTCCAGACAGGAACCCACGACGCACTCGCCACGGTCGATGGGCCGTACCGGACGCTGCTCCTGGCCGGGGGAGGGCCGGCATGAGGGCGCTCGGCCGTCTTCTCGGCCTGGTGTGGCCGCTCCGGTGGCCGCTGCTCGGGGCGGTGGTCCTGGGGGCGGCCACGGTGGGGTCCGGGGTGGGTCTGATGGCGGCCTCGGCGTGGCTGCTCGCCACGGCCGCGCTCCATCCCTCCATCGCCGACCTCCAGGTGGCCATCGTCGGGGTCCGGTTCTTCGGCGTGGCGCGGGGGACGCTGCGGTACGCCGAACGGCTGCTCTCGCACTCGGTGACGCTGCGGCTGCTGGCGCGCATCAGGGTGTGGCTGTTCAGGCGGCTCGAACCGCTGGTTCCGGCCCGGACCGGGGGGTTGCACAGCGGCGACCTCCTGACCCGCATCGTCGGCGACGTGGAGAGCCTCGAGGGGTTCACGGTCCGCACGCTGGGGCCCGCCCTCGTGGTGCTGCCGGTTGCCGTGGGGGTGGGGGTGTTCCTGCTCCGGTACGGCCGGGAGCTCGCCCTTGCCGCGGCCGGCACCATCGCCGGGTCGGCGCTGGCGCTCGCGGTGGCCGGGTGGCTGCTCGGGGGACGGACCGGGCCGGCGCTGAGCGTCGCACGGTCGCGGCTCGCAACGGCGGCCGTCGAGCTCGTGCAGGGGCTCGCCGACCTGACCGCCGCGGGCCGGACCGACGAGGCCGTGGCCGCCGTGACGGAGGCGGGCGGTTCCGTCACCCGCGCCCGGTTCGCGCGGGCCGTGGCCGAGGCGGGCCTCGACGGGGCCACGATCCTGGCCGCGGGCGGGGCGGTCTGGCTCGCCGGGCGGATCGGTGTCTCCCTCGCGGGGGCGGGAGCCGTTGACGGCGTGGGGCTGGCCGTGATCCTGCTGGCCGTCATGGCGGCGTTCGAGGCGGTGGAGGCGCTGCCGTCGGCGGGCGAGCGGCTCCAGGAGCAGCGCGCAGCCATGGAGAGGATCGTGGCGATCGTGGACGCAGAACCCGGGGTCCGCGATCCCGGCCGGCCGGAGCCGCTCCCGTCCCGGGCCCCGGAAGGGTGTCCGGTGGTCCGGGTGGAAGGCGTGCGGTTCTCCTATCCGGGTGGAGCTCGACCGGCGCTGGACGGCCTGGACATCGAGCTCGGCGAGGGCGAGCGGGTGGCGCTGGTCGGTCCATCTGGTGCTGGGAAGTCCACCGTCATCGCGCTGTTGTTGCGGCTATGGGACGGCTGGGAGGGCCGGATCGAGGTGATGGGCGGGGACGTGCGCCGGTGCCTCCAGGGGGATGTTCGCCGGCGGTTCGCGGTGCTCGAGCAAGGGACCCACCTGTTCAACGCAACGGTCCGGGAGAACCTGGCGCTGGCCGATCCCACGGTGGGAGAGGACGCCCTGTGGGCGGCGCTGGAACTCGCTGGCGTGGCGGAGGATGTGCGCGCCATGCCGGACGGGCTCGATACCTGGATCGGCGAGCAGGGACTGACGCTGTCCGGCGGCCAGCGGCGGCGGCTCGCCATCGCCCGGACCGCGCTATTGGATCGCCCGGTGCTCCTGCTCGACGAACCCACGGCGGGCCTCGATCGCGCCACCGAGGCGGCTGTCCTGGACGCCCTTGACCGGCTCGCACGAGGTCGCACGTCGCTGACCGTCACCCATCGGCTGGTGGAGATGGAGCGCCATGGCCGGATCCTTGTCATGGACCGTGGCCGGATCGTCGAGCAGGGGAGCCACCCGGACCTCCTCAAGATGAACGGCGTCTACGCCGCCCTCCACACCGCCCAACAGACCCTCCTCGAATGATCCTTCTCTCGCTCTAATAAGGGACACTGTTTTTCTCTTGACATCCCCCTCTCGCTCTCCTACCCTGTTCCCATCACAACCCAAAGGAGGCACACCATGCCCCGGATGCCCCGTCTCAAGTTCTCCCACGTGGACACCTGGTAC
>JAMOVQ010000089.1 GCA_027067575.1 Thermoanaerobaculia bacterium
TGCTAACATGAACTTCACCTCGTTGGTGTCGGAATGTCGCTGCACAACTGCATTCTAACCTGCTGACTCAGCAGCACCAACGAGGTCTTGCCTTTCCCTTGGCGGTGGATCCGGGGAGATCGGATCTTGACAGTTCACCGGTCGTCGGGTAGAGTCTTGCTCCCCTGCGCCCGCAGGGACTGCCGAGAGTGTGACTGGCGAGGTTGACATGCGTACCTACGTGCCGAAGAAAGACGAGATCCGACGCGAGTGGCTGGTGGTCGATGCCTCCAACCAGGTGCTGGGGCGCCTGGCGAGTGAGGTGGCCCGGCTGCTCAGGGGGAAGCACAAGCCCCAGTACACGCCGTACCTGGACACCGGCGACTTCGTCGTCGTGGTCAACGCCGAGCGCATCCGGCTGACCGGCCGGAAGAAGGAGCAGAAGGTGTACTACCGTCACTCGGGGTACCCCGGGGGGCTCCGGCAGGAGACGGCGAGGGAGATGCTGGAGAAGTACCCGGAGCGGCTGGTCCGCCGGGCGGTGTGGGGGATGCTCCCCAAGAACCGCCTCGGGCGGAAGCTGTACCGGAAGCTCAAGGTCTACCGGGGGCCGGAGCACCCCCACGAGGCGCAGCAGCCGAAGGCCCATACGGTCTCGGCCTGATCGAGGGAGGCAGCGTGGCAGAGATCCAGTACTACGGCACCGGCCGGCGGAAGACCGCGGTGGCGCGTGTCTACTTGCGGCCGGGGAGCGGCAAGATCGTCGTCAACCGCCGGGACTTCGAGGAGTACTTCCCGAACCGCGTGCTCAAGATGGTCATCCGGCAGCCCTTGCTGCTGACCGAGACGGCGGACAAGTTCGACATCGTGGTCAATGTGCGCGGCGGCGGTCCGAGCGGGCAGGCTGGCGCGATCCGGCACGGGATTTCCCGGGCGCTGCTCGAGTACAACCCCGAGCTCCGGCCCAGGCTCAAGAGCGCAGGCCTGCTGACGCGGGATGCCCGCCAGGTCGAGCGCAAGAAGTACGGTCAGCCCAAGGCGCGCAAGCGCTTCCAGTTCTCCAAGCGATAAGGGAGCGGTCCGTGGCAAGCATTCAGATGAAGGAACTGCTCGAGGCGGGCGTCCACTTCGGTCACCAGACCCGACGGTGGAACCCCAAGATGAAGCCGTACATCTTCGGCAAGAGGAACGGCATCCACATCATCGATCTCCAGAAGACGCAGCAGCACTTCGAGGAGGCGGCGGAGTTCATCCGCGAGGTGGCCGCGGCGGGACGGAACGTCCTGTTCGTCGTGACCAAGCGCCAGGCTCAGGACGCGATCCGCGAAGAGGCCACGCGCTGCGGGATGTTCTACGTCAACCACCGCTGGCTCGGCGGCACGCTGACGAACTTCAAGACGATCCGGAAGTCCATCGACCGGTTCAAGGAGATCGAGCGGACGCTGTCGGCCGAGGAGTCGCTCCTGACGAAGAAGGAGCGGATCCGGCTCGAGCGGCAGCGCCGCAAGATGGAGCGCGCCCTCGGCGGGATCAAGGAGATGGAGGACCTGCCCGACGCGCTGTTCGTGATCGACACGGTCCACGAGCAGATCGCCGTCCGGGAGGCGAACCGTCTCGGCATCCCCGTGGTCGCGGTGGTGGACACCAACTGCGATCCGGAGGAGGTCGACTTCCCGATCCCCGGCAACGACGACGCGATCCGGGCCATCCGCCTGTTCACCTCGAGGATCGCGGACAACATCCTCGAGGGCTTGAACCTGGCGGACGAGCGGTATGTCGGCGGCGACGAGGCCGAGACGCCTGCCGGCGAGGCGGCGGAAGAGGCCGCGTCCGAAGCGGCTCCGGAGCCGGAGGCGGAAGTGAAGGCGGAGACCGCGTCCGGCCCCGCCCCGGAGGAGAGCGAGGCACCCGCCCAGGCCTGAGGCGGTCCTCGACCGAGGAAACCCGGGGCCAGGGGCGGTTCGCACCTGGCCCCTTTCTCGAACCCGATCGATTCTGAAGACGGCAAGGAGAGGGACGACATGACGATCACGGCAGCTGCGGTGAAGGAGTTGCGCCAGAAGACCGGCGCGGGAATGATGGACTGCAAGAAGGCGCTCCAGGAGGCGGGCGGCGACATGGACGAGGCCGTCAAGATCCTCCGGACGAAGGGACTGGCGGCCGCCGCGAAGAAGGCCCACAGGGCGGCGAGCGAGGGGGTCGTGGCCATCGCCGGCGGCGGGCCCGAAGCCGCGATGATCGAACTCAACTGCGAGACCGATTTCGTCGCGCGGAACGAGAAGTTCCAGGAGTTCGCCAGGGCGCTGGTGGAGCAGGTCCTCGCCGACGGCGTCGACGACCTGGACGCTTTCAAGGCCCGCCCGTACTCGAACGATCCCGAGCACACCGTCGAGCAGGCGATCTCCCAGGCGATCGCGACCATCGGCGAGAACATCGTGCTGAGCCGGATCGCCTACTGGAAGGCCGCCGACGGCAACGCCATTGCCTCCTACGTCCACATGGGCGGGAAGATCGGCGTGCTGGTCGAGGGCAGCGGTTCGATCCCCGAGGCGGCGCTGCGGGACGTGGCAATGCACATCGCGGCCACCGACCCCCGGTTCCTCTCCCGTGACGAGGTGACCGAGGAGATTCTGGCCAACGAGCGCGACATCGCGCTCAAGCAGGCGATGGACCAGGGCAAGCCGGAGCACATCGCCCAGCGGATCGTCCAGGGCAAGATGGAGAAGTTCTTCGAGCAGGTGGTGCTGCTCGAGCAGCCGTTCGCCAAAGACCCCTCCATGAGCGTGGGCGAGTACGTCGAGAAGAGCGGCGGCGAGGGGGCTTCCATCGCCCGGTTCGCGCGGTTCAAGCTCGGCGAGGCGGGCCAGTAGGGGCCGGGGACGATGCCGGCCGCCGGTCCGGGAGGGACGCCCCAATACCACCGGATCCTCGTCAAGCTCTCCGGTGAGGTGCTGATGGGCGACCAGCCGTTCGGGATCGCCCCGGCGGTGGTGGAGCGGATCGCCCGGGAGATCGTGGCCGTCCACGAGCTCGGGGTGCAGGTCGCCGGCGTCGTCGGCGGCGGAAACATCATCCGGGGTGTGTCGGCCCACGAACAGGGGATCGACCGGATCACCGGCGATTCCATGGGGATGCTCGCCACGGTGATCAACGCTCTGGCGCTGATGTCTGCCATCGAGAAGCTCGGCGTCTCCACGCGGGTGCAGACGGCGATCGAGATGCACCAGGTCGCCGAGCCGTTCATCCGGCGCAGGGCGCTGCGGCACATGGAGAAGGGCCGCGTCGTGCTGTTCGCCGCGGGGACCGGCAGTCCGTTCTTCACGACGGATTCGGCGGCGGCGCTCCGGGCCAACGAGATCGGGGCCGATATCCTGATCAAGGCGACCAAGGTGGACGGTGTCTACACGGCCGACCCGGTGAAGGATCCTGACGCTGTCCTCGTGCCGCGCTTGACCTACGCCGAGGTGCTTCAACAGGAGCTTCGGGTGATGGATGCGGCGGCGATCTCCCTGTGCATGGAGACCGGACTGCCGGTCAGGATCCTGAACATCCACCGTCCTGGTATCCTTCGAAGGGCCGTTCTCGGCGAGGACGTGGGTTCCCTCGTGGCCCCGGAAACGAAGGAGGACGTATGAAGGAGCTGCTCAAGGATCTGGAGAAGCGGATGGTCGGCGCCATCGAGGCGCTGCGTGGCGAGCTGGCGAGCCTGCGCACGGGCCGGGCGTCGGTGGCGATCCTGGACGGGATCACGGTGGACTACTACGGGACGCCGACACCGATCAACCAGGTGGCCTCGCTGTCGGTGCCGGAACCGTCGACGATCGTCATCGCGCCGTGGGAGCCGAAAATGCTCGGCGAGATCGAGCGGGCGATCCTGCGCTCGAACCTCGGCCTGACGCCAAACAACGACGGGAAGGTGATCCGCCTCCACATTCCGCCGCTGACCGAGGAGCGGCGCAAGGAGCTCGTCAAGGTCGCCCACACGTACGCCGAGCAGGCTCGGAACGCCATCCGGCAGATCCGGCGGGACGGCAACGACCGGCTCAAGAAGATGGAGAAGGCCAAGGAGATCTCCGAGGACGAGATGCACCACGGGTTCGACGAGGTCCAGAAGCTGACCGATGCCTACATCGAGAAGGTTGGCGGCGCGCTTGCGACGAAGGAAAAGGAGATCATGGAGGTGTGAGCACGGGCTCGCCCATGATCCGGGGCACGACCCGGCCGGGTCGGGACGAGGCGCCGCGGGCCCCAGGGGACGCGGCGCCTCACCGCGTTCGACGGGGGGTTGAGTGGGGATGAGCGGACGTTCCGGGGCGGCCGCGGGCCGGCTCGTGGGTGTCCACGCCGTTCGTGCGGCGCTGGAGGAGGGGAGGCCTGTGGATCTCGTCCTCGTCCTCAAGGGACGCCGGGACCGCAGGGTCTCCGGGATCGTCGACCTCGCGCGATCCCGCGGCGTGCCGGTCCGTTTCGTCGACCGTGCCCGTCTGGAGCGGGAGGGGGGCGGTACGGTCCGGGGCGGGGTGGTCGCCCGGGTCGCGGAGAAGGCGTACGTTCCGCTCGAATCGCTGGTGAGGCCTGCGGGCGAACCGGGCCGGGTGATCTTGCTCGACGGCGTGACCGATCCTCACAACGCCGGGGCGGTGATCCGCTCCGCGGCGGCGTTCGGGATCGACGGCGTCGTGCTCGCGGGCCCTGGAGCGCCGCCGATGGGTGGTGCGCTCGCCTCGGCCGCGGCCGGCCAGCTCGAGCGCGTCCCCGTCGCCCGGGCCGGATCCGCGGGGGACACCCTCCGGGTGTTCCGGGATGCCGGCTACTGGGTCTACGGCGCGGCGATGGAGGGGACTCCGATCCCCCTGGTGCAGCCCTCCGATCGGTGGGTGCTCGCCCTGGGCTCGGAGGGCAGGGGGCTCAGGGCCAAGACGCGGGCGTTCGTCGACGAGCTCGTCGCCGTGCCGATGAGACCGGGCGTCGAGTCGCTCAACGTCTCGGTGGCGGCGGCGATCCTCGCCTACGCCCTGACGGAGGCGTCCGGACGGGGACACGACTGATCGACTGGCCGGTTTTGCATCGGTCGGTCCACCGACTGCGTCTGGCCTGACAGTGATGAGGCGTATGTTCCTTCCTTCCTCACGAGAGCGGGAAGCGCTGTGATTGCTGTTTCTCAGCGTTCGACGCGGTAGTTGGGGGCCTCCTTGGTGATGACCACGTCGTGGGCATGGGACTCCTTGAGGCCGGCCATGGTGACCCGGACGAACCGCGCCTTCGTGTGGAGGTCCTCGATACTGCCGCAGCCGGCGAGGCCCATGCCGGCCCGGAGGCCGCCGACGAGCTGGGTCAGCTGGTTGGTCAGGGGGCCCTTGTACGGGACCATCCCCTCGATCCCCTCGGGGACGAGCTTTGCCAGGTCGGCCTCCTCCTGGAAGTAGCGGTCCCGCGATCCGTGGGCTTCCTTCATGGCGCCGAGGGAGCCCATGCCGCGGTACGCCTTGAACGTCCGGCCCTGGTAGAGGATCTGTTCCCCGGGCGATTCCTCGACACCGGCGAACAGCGACCCGATCATCACCACGTCGGCCCCGGCGGCCAGCGCCTTGGTCAGGTCGCCGGAGAACCGGATGCCGCCGTCGGCGATGACGGGCACGCCGTGCTCGTGAGCGACGCGGGACGCCTCCTGGATCGCCGTGATCTGAGGCATCCCCGCTCCGGTGACCACGCGGGTCGTGCAGATAGAGCCGGGGCCGATCCCGACCTTGATGCAGTCGGCTCCGAGCTCGATCAGCTCGCGGGTGGCCTCGGCCGTGGCCACGTTGCCGACGATCAGCGGGACGTCGGGGAAGGAGGCCCTGATGCGCTCCACGGCCTCCATGACCCCCCGGGAGTGGGCGTGGGAGCTGTCGAGGCAGAGGACATCCACATGTCGCTCCACGAGTTTGGCGCACCGCTCCTCGAGGTCGGCGGCGACACCGACGGCCGCCGCCACCCGAAGGCGGCCCAGGTCGTCCTTGCAGGCGTGCGGGTACTCCTGGGCCTTCTTGATGTCCTTGACGGTGATCAGCCCCTTGAGGCTGCCTTCGGAGTCCACCACCAAGAGTTTCTCGATCCGGTGACGGTGCAAGAGCGCCTTGGCCTCGTCCAGGGTCGTTCCCACCGGGGCGGTGACGAGGTTCTCGGAGGTCATGAAGTCGGCAATTGGCCGGTCGAACTCGGTGCAGAACCGCAGGTCGCGGTTGGTCAGGATTCCCTTGAGGTGACCGTGCCGGTCGATGACCGGGAGCCCCGAGATCTTGTAGTGGGCCATGACCGCGAGCGCTTCCCGGACGAGCTGGTCCGGGTGGATCGTGACGGGGTCGACGATCATCCCCGATTCGGAGCGCTTGACCCGGTCCACCTCCTCGGCCTGACGGTTGATCGGCATGTTCTTGTGGATCACCCCGATTCCGCCGTGCTGCGCCATGGCGATGGCCATCCGGGCCTCGGTGACGGTGTCCATGGCCGCCGAGACGATGGGGATGTTGAGCCGGATCCCCGTCCGGGTGAGGAGGGTCGAGACGTTGACGTGGTTGGGGTGGACCTCCGAACGCGACGGCACGAGGAGCACGTCGTCGAAGGTCAGTCCCACGGGGATCCTGTCGCTGCTCATCGCTGGCCTCCCGCCTGGGCGTTTCTGCCGCAGCAGTGCTTGTACTTCTTGCCCGAGCCGCACGGGCACGGGTCGTTCCGGCCGATCTTGGGCTGGGTCCGGCGGACCGTCACGGGCTTCGCCCCGTCCCCGACCGGGTTGTTGGCGATCTGCTCCTGCTTCGCACGGGACGCCGCCAGGTCCTTGACCGCGGGGTGCTGGAGCACGGTCCGCATGGGACGGCGCCGGTGCTCCATCTCTTCCACGGGCTGGGCTCGGAACAGGGTCATGACCACGTGGTCCTCGATCCGTTCCCACATCTGCTCGAACAGCTCGTACGACTCGCGCTTGTACTCGACCAGCGGGTCGCGTTGGCCGTACGCCCTGAGCCCGATCCCCTCGCGGAGGTGGTCCAGTGCCAGGAGGTGGTCCTTCCACTGGCGGTCCACCGTCTCGAGCAGGACGAACCGTTCGAGCTCGGCGAAGCTCTCGTCCCCGAACGACTCCACGCGCTTCTCGTACCGTTCGCGCGCGGCGTTCTTCAGGACCTCCTCGAGCCCCGGTCGGTTGATCGTGTCCCAGTCGATGCCGAGCTCGGAGAGGAAGAAGCCGAAGTAGCGGGTGAAGTTCCGTTCGAGGGCAGGCCGGTCCCAGTCCGCCGGGTCCGCCTCGGCCGGGCAGTACTCCTCGAGCAGCGAGTCGACGATCTCCTCGATGACCCGGAGGATGTAGCCCCGGCCCTCCTTACCCTCGAGGATCCGGCGCCGGAGGCGGTAGACGGCCTCCCGCTGTTTGTTCATGACGTCGTCGTACTCGAGCAGGTGCTTCCGGATCTCGAAGTTCCGTGCCTCCACCTGCTTCTGCGCCCGCTCGATCGACTTGGAGACCAGGCGCGACTCGATGGGGACGTCCTCCTCCATCCCGAGCCGGTCCATCATCTTGCGGACCCAGTCGGAGGCGAAGATCCGCATCAGGTCGTCCTCGAGGGAGAGGAAGAACCGCGACGATCCCGGGTCGCCCTGGCGGCCGGAACGGCCGCGGAGCTGGTTGTCGATCCGGCGCGACTCGTGCCGCTCGGTGCCGATGATGTGCAGGCCTCCGGCCTCGAGGACCTTCTGCTTCTCCTCGGCGCACAGCGTCGTGTACTTCTGAAGCGCCTTCTCGAACGCCTCCGGGTCCTCCGCGGGATCGGCCTCGGAGCGTGCCAGCGCCTCGGGGTTGCCGCCGAGCACGATGTCGGTGCCGCGGCCCGCCATGTTCGTCGCGATGGTCACCGCGCCGAGCCGGCCGGCCTGGGCGACGATCTCGGCCTCGCGCTCGTGGTACTTGGCGTTGAGCACCACGTGTTTGACCTTCCGCCGTTGCAGCATCTTCGCCAGCCGTTCGGACTTCTCGATGGAGACCGTGCCCACGAGCACCGGCTGGCCCCGGTCGTTGCAGTCGGCGATCTCCTCGATCACCGCCCGGAACTTCTCCTTCTCGGTCTTGTAGACCACATCCGGCCGGTCGTCACGGATCATCGGCTTGTTGGTGGGGATGACCACCACGTCGAGGCCGTAGATCTTGGCGAACTCCTCGGACTCCGTCTCCGCCGTGCCGGTCATGCCGGCCAGCTTCTCATACATCCGGAAGTAGTTCTGGAGCGTGATGGTGGCCAGCGTTTGGTTCTCGGACTGGATCTTCACCCGTTCCTTGGCCTCCACCGCCTGGTGGAGCCCGTCCGACCAGCGCCGGCCCGGCATCAGGCGGCCGGTGAACTCGTCGACGATCAGGACCTCGCCGTCCTTGACGATGTAGTCCCGGTCCCGCTGGAACAGGCTGTGGGCTCTCAGTGCCTGGTTGACGGCGTGGAGGATGTCGATGTTCGTCGGATCGTAAAGGTTCTCCACGCCGAGCAGCTTCTCGCACTTGGCGACGCCCTGCTCCGTCAGAGCCGCCGTGTGGGCCTTCTCGTCGATGATGTAGTCGCCCGTCACGGTCTTGTTGCCGTACTTGTCCTCGATCTCCTCGCCCTTCTCGAGTTTTGGGATGATCCGGTCGACCTTGTAGTAGAGGTCCACGGAGATCTCGGAGGGTCCGGAGATGATCAGGGGTGTCCGGGCCTCGTCGATCAGGATCGAGTCCACCTCGTCCACGATGGCGTAGACGTGCTCGCGCTGGACCATCCGGTCGAGGTCGAACTTCATGTTGTCCCGGAGGTAGTCGAAGCCGAACTCGTTGTTCGTCCCGTAGGTGATGTCCGCGGCGTAGGCCGCCTTACGCTCTGCGTCGTCCATCTGGTTTTGGATGCACCCCACGGAAAATCCGAGGAAACGGTAGACCTTGCCCATCCACTCGGCGTCGCGCCGGGCCAGGTAGTCGTTGACGGTGACCAGGTGGACGCCGCGTCCGGTCAGGGCGTTGAGCACCACGGCCAGCGTCGCCACGAGCGTCTTGCCCTCGCCGGTCTTCATCTCGGCGATCTTGCCCTGGTGGAGCACGATCCCGCCCATCAGCTGGACGTCGAAGTGCCGCATCCCAAGCGTCCGCCACGCAGCTTCCCGGACGATGGCGAACACCTCGCGCAGCTCGGCGTCGAGCACGGCCTCCACGTGCCGGCGGCGCTCGATCGGATCCTCGGGCAGCTCCGACGTGGCGTTCTGCACACGTTCCCGGATCCGGCCGATCCGTTCCTGGAGCTCGTCGTCCGAGAGCGCCTTCATCTCGGGCTCCAGGGCGTTGATGTCCGCGACGATCGGGCGCATCCGCTTGACGTCCCGTTCGTGTTTGGTGCCGAAGACGGCGGCGACTGCCTTTTCCACGATGTTCATGGTCGACCTCTATGGAACATGCCGGGGCGGGCCCCGGCATGTCGCTCGCCCGGAGCCCGCGCTCCGGTCAGTACGCGTCCAGGATGTAGTAGAGCGGGTTCACGGCCCGCCCGTTCTTGTGCACCTCGTAGTGCAGGTGCGGCCCAGTGGACCGCCCCGAGCTGCCCACCAGTCCGATCGTCTCCCCGCGGTGGACCGTCTGCCCCGGCTCGACGAGGATCCGGTGGAGGTGACCGTAGATCGTCGTGTACCCCATGCCGTGGGAGATCCGGACCACCCGCCCGAACCCGCGCTCGCGTCCCGTCTCCACCACCACACCGTCCGCAGGCGCCACCACGGGTGTTCCGGCGCGCGCGGCGATGTCGAGCCCCCTGTGGATCGCAAGCCGGCCGGTGAAGGGATCGCGCCGGCGTCCGAAACCGTCCGTGATCAGTCCGTGGACCGGCGCGATGGTCGGGGTGGAGACGAGCTCCTTCTCCCTGCGACTCAGGGTCTTCTCGAGCGTCTGGAGCCCCCGGTCGATCCACTCCCCGCGGCGGGCGAGGTCGTCAGCGCTCTCCGGCGCCCGGTCGTAGGGTCCGCCGCGCCCGGCCATCGTTCCACCCTCCTCCGCACCGGGGAAGAAGGTGCGATCCGGCTCCAGACCGGCCGCCAGGGCCAGCCTCGCGGTTCGCTCCTCGAACTCCTCGAGCCGCCCCTGTACCGTGCCGATCGTTCGCTCGAGCTCCTCGTTGGCCTTCTTGAGCTCGAGATTCTCGGCTCGGAGCTTCTCGAGCTCCATGTGGCGGGCCATGCCCGTTCCGCTGGAGACCACGGCGACGATGGAAAGGACGAAGGCAAGTACGATGGCCGTCCCGCCAGCGACGAGCGCCCGCGTGGAGAAGGAGAGCTTGAAGAACTTCGCCTTGTTATGGGGGACGATGATCACCGTATTCGTCCGCCGTGCCATACCGGCCCTCCTCCTCGAGAGACGCACACCAACCTCCTTCGACCGTCGAGGCGCGACGATTGTGCCACCCCGCCTCCGAGGTGTCAAATCAGCCGGGTGGTCTCTGTCACTCGCCGGGCGGGTTCTCGTGGAGCCAGCGGACGTACGCGGTCAGGACCTCGAGCTCCGTCGAGTCGATCCGGTCGCCCCACGCAGGCATGGCGAGCAGCGGGCCCGCGAGCCCGGGCACGGGAACGCGGACCGGCCGGGAACCGTCACGAATCACGGCCTGGATCCCCCCGTCACGCCCCGTGGCCTTCCGGTACCGCCCGCCGTACCACCCTGGGACGCGGCCCGCAAGGGAGCCCGGGTTGGCCACCCCGCCCTCGCCCAGGGGGCCGTGACAGCCGAAACAGCCCATGTCCCGTGCCACGTCGTGGCCCGCGGCGAGCTCGGGATCTTCGGGGATCCCCTCCAGGCCCGCCAGCACCGCCACGGCGTGCTGTGCCCCGAGCCACTCCTCGTACTCCAGCCGTCCCGTGTACGGCGGCATCGCCTCGGCGAACCCCGGCACCGCCTCCCGGCCGTTGAAGATCGCATCCCGGATCACCTCCAGGGAGACGGGAGGCGTTCCGTCCGCGTGCCACCGCCACTGACCGTCCGGCCTACGGTGGCAGGCGACACAGGCGGCATCCTCGAGCTCGGCGAACCCGTCGAGGAGGAGGTTCCCCTCGTCCCGGTTGACGGCCCAGCGGACGACGGGAACCGCCAGGACAGCCGCCACGACGAGGATCCCCAGGACCCACGCCGCCCAGTGCACCCCCCGTCCCGTCTTTCCGGACTTCGCCGCCGGCTGTCTTCTCGACGTCCGCTTCTTCGCCGCCACGTTCACCTCCGGGAGCCTCATTCTACATGCATGACGGTCCGCGAAGAACGGCCCGGCGTGGTCAAGACAGTGAACCCTTCCCGCCTTCCACCCCACTCGCCCATCCACTTAGGGACGGGCGAAGTGATGTCTCGGTTTGCCTCCCACAGACACGGAACCCGGAACCGCCCACGTTCGGGACCGTCCCGTCGGCGAAGCACGAGGTAGAGAGTGTCCCTCGCTCTGACCAGCGACGAGCAAAGCGAGGTCCCGGTTGACGATTCAGAGGGCCCCACGCCTCAACGAGGGGGACTGTCCGCTCGACCCGGCATGAGAAGAGGAGTGTCCCCTTCTTCTGCAGGCCCCGTCGAGAGACGAGTCCCTGTGACGCACTCTCGAGTCATGGGAACATGGGGCGGGCCTCGATCCAGGCGGCATCGTCGGCCGAGCCGTCCACGACGGAGAGCCCCGCCGCCACGCCCCCCGCGTGGACCGTTAGCTCGACGTACCCCGCCGCGACGTCCCCCGCGCCGAGCGCGTGGGCCACCCGGTTGATCTGCAGGAGGCCGTACGCCGGGACCTCACGGTCCGCCTCGGCGCGGACCGTTCCTCCGGCGATGATCCGTATGGTGACCTGGGACGGCATCGGCGCCAGTCCGGCGAGCACGAGGTTCGACCGGAACGCCCCGTGCTCCACAAGCCCGGGCAGGATCCACGTCTGCTCCAGGTCCAGCGGAGCGATGGTCTGGAGGCCGGGTATGGAGATCCCGAACCTCCGACCCTCGCCGTCGACGGCGTAGTTCCGGCTGGAGACCTGCACGAACCATCCTGGAACGCCCCCGACGACCAGGGTCCCCTTGACGTTGTCCGTGATGCCGAACGCCGTCTGGAGGACATCGTCCCACGCGATGGACTCGCCGCCCTCCAGGTCGAACGGAATCGAGGGCGCCCCGTCGAGCGTCCCGCCCTCACGGACGAACCGGACCCACCCGGTGAGCCGGAACCCCACCGGATTCGTCAGCGTGAGGTCGGAGACGAACGGCACGCCCGACGCGCCCACGATGTGGCTGGCGACCGGCACGACCTGCCGCGCCCTGGTCCCGCTGGACTCCAGCACCACCGGCACCGGAACCGCGTCGTCCACGGAGAACGCGAGCAACCGCTCCCCCGCGAGCACGTAGAGCGGGTTGCCGGACCTGAGCAACGCACTCGAGAGCTCGAAAACCCCGTTCTCCTCCGCGTCGCCGTCCGCCCAGTCACCCTCGGTTAAGCTGCGGTAGGAGGGCCAGTGGCCGGGTCGCACGGAAATGAAGTAGCAGGTCTCGCCCGGTTCGAGCCCCCGGAGCGTCACCGTACTGCTCCCGGCCTCGAACCCCTCGACGGTGAACGGCGGGTCCGCCGCCGCCCTGTCGCCCCCGACGGACAGCACGGCCATCTCGCCGTTCAGGAGATCCATGGCCACCAGGAGGTCGCCCTGACCCACAGGGCTGGAGAGCGCGAGTTCGAGCTCGGGCACTCTGATCGGCCTGTGGTAGATGTCGTTCCTGAGCGACGACCCGGACCTGTGGAAGTGAACAAACCCGACCATGGCGGCGAACGCCTCCATCCTCTTCCCCGCCTCCCCGGGGTCCTGCGGGAACGTGTAACCCGAGATCACGACCGACGTGGCGCCCTCGCCGACCGGTGCGATCTCGATCGCCGGGACCACCGGAACGGCAAGAACGGAGACGCCGAGCGCGCACGACATCGCGGTGAGCCAGTGTTTCATCTCGACCTCCTTGAGTTCGGGACGAGCCTATTCCCCCGAAGGCGCCGGTGTCAAACCGCGGTGCCGCGTCCCCTGCGGAAGACCTCCTGGACGGACCTCCCCGCCCCGCCACGGGCCACCCGAGGTGAGGCGGCCGTCAGGGCGTCTCCGGGAGCCCCCCCCGATACCTGGTGCTCGAGCGGACCAACCCGCCGGAAGGCCGTGTCCCGACCGGCCCTCCAGACGGCGGAACGCATGGCGGACACGCCGGGCGGTCTCCGCGCACGGCTCTGCTCCCCGGCGGGCCGGGGGGCGCGGGGGCGACCGCGCCGTGAGACCGGCACGGCAACAGGCGGGCGGCTCGCTCACGTCGAGAAGGAGAGAACGCAGGCGTCCCTCCCTCGAAGGGCGGGGAGTGTCCCCCGGATCCCGGAGAGGGGGGATCAGGAGCGGGTCTTCCCGGCCGGGACCCCCGAGACGGTGCGGTATGATGGCTCCGTAAGGAGGCAGCCATGGAGATCCCGGGCAAGGTCGCCGTCTACTGTCCGCTGATCGATGCCAAGGGCACCGCCGCGAAGCTGATCGCCATCGTGGACGGACACTACCAGCTCGAGACCACGGTCAAGGGCCGGATCCACACCATGTTCCTCCCCGTCGACCAGACGGCTTTGATCTTCACCGAGCCCGAGCCCGAGCCCGATCCGGAGATGGAGATCGAGCGGTAGGGAGGTCAGACCCCGCGGTACGCCCCCACCGCACGGCGTGACGAACGTGGCCCGCCAATCGGGCGCCGTGGCGGAGAACGTCCTCCCTCGATGACAGAAATAGGGACACTCTCTTTTCTCTCCTTGCTGGCAGCGACGCGAGGCGCACTCCTTCCTCTCCCTCGCAAGCGCGCCTCTTTTTGGCCCGCACGAAATAGAGAGTGTCCCTTTCTCGTGCGGGGAGGTGTGCGAAGCGCGGGGAAGAGAAAGAGAGTGTCCCTTCGTTGAGTGGGAGGGACCGAGAGGGGCCGGTTCTCGGGAGGGGTCAGGTGGTGGGGAAGCCGGCGGTGGCCAGGATACGGGCGTGGTCGAAGGCGAGGGAGACCCCGCTGAGGTCCCCGAACCAGCGGCAGGCGGCGGCGTCGTCCCCTGCGGACAGTTCGCCGCCGGTGGGGCGGCAGAGGTAGACCACGCTGACGGTGTGGCCCCGGGGGTCGCGGTTGGGGTCGGAGAAGACGCCGAGGAGCTCCATGATCTCGACCTCGAGCCCCGTCTCCTCGGCCGCCTCGCGGACACAGGCGTCCTCGCAGCGCTCGCCGTACTCGACGAAACCGCCGGGAAGGGCCCACCTGCCCTCGAACGGCGGACGGCCCCTTCGGACGAGCACGACGCCCCGCCTGGGGTCGGTGATCACGGCGTCGACGGTCAGCGCGGGGTTCCGGTGCGGCACGGTGGCCTCCTCAGCTCCCGGAGCCGGCGGGAGGGACGTTCTCGCCGTACTCTTTGAGCTTGCGCTGGAGCGTTCTCAGGCCGATCCCCAGGAGCTGGGCGGCCCGCGCGCGGTGGCCTCCCGTGTACTGGAGCGTCTTGAGGATCGCCTCCTTCTCGATCTCCGCCATGGGGCGTGGGACCCACTCTCCGGAGGTCGAGGATGGTGCCGAGACTGGCATGCGGTACTCGGCGGGAAGGTCCTCGAGGGTGATCTCCTCGCCATGGGCGAACAGGACGAGACTCTCCATCAGGTTCCGCAGCTCGCGGACGTTTCCGGGCCACGGGTACTTCCGCAGGACGGCGAGGACCGAGGGCTGGAGCCGCCGGACCTCCCGGCCGAGCTCTCGGTTGAACGTCTCGAGGAAATGTTGCACGAGCGCCGGGATATCGTCCGGCCGTTCCCGCAGTGGTGGGATGCGGAGCGTGACGACCTTGAGCCGGTAGTAGAGGTCCTCGCGGAACCGTCCCTCGGCGACCCACGATTCGAGGTTGCGGTTGGTCGCCGCCACGAGGCGGAAGTCCACGGGGATGCGGGTGCTGCCGCCGACCCGGGTGATGGTCCGGTCCTCGAGGACCCGGAGCAGCTTGACCTGGAGCTCGGGGGAGAGCTCGGAGATCTCGTCGAGGAACAGGGTTCCACCCGAGGCCGTCTCGATCAGACCGATCCGGCGCTGGTGCGCTCCAGTGAACGCGCCGCGCTCGTGCCCGAACAGCTCGGATTCCAGGATCTCCCCGGGGATCGCGCCGCAGTTGACCGGGACGAACGGGCCCTCCGCCCGCGGCGAGTTCTGGTGGATGGCGTTGGCCACGAGCTCCTTGCCGGTGCCCGATTCGCCGACGATCAGGACGGTGGACGGCGCCGGCGCCACGATCCGCATCTTCTCGAACAGCGCCTCCATCGGCTTGGACCGGCCGACGATCTCGTCGAACCCGAACGACTTCGCGAGCCTCTGCCGGAGCCGGCGGTTCTCGTCGGTCAGGACGCGGCGCTCCAGGTGCAGCTGGACACGGCGCCGGAGCTCCTGCATCTTGACCGGCTTGGTCAGGTAGTCGTCCGCGCCGTCCTGGAGGGCACTGACGGCCTCCTCCACGTCGCCGTACGCCGTGACGAGGAGGAACGGGAGGGACGGCCGGACCGCACGAACCCGGCGGAGCAGCTCGTACCCGTCCATGCCGGGCATCCGGACGTCCGAGACCACGGCGTCCACGGCATCGCCCGCCTCGATCCGCTCCAGGGCCGCGACGGCATCCCCGAAGTCGTGCACCGTGTAGCCCACTCGCTCCAGGGCGCGTTTCATGGCGTCCCGGGAGCCGTCGTCGTCGTCCACAAGGAAGATCACCGGCGTCATCGTGCAGCCCCCTCCCGCTCGGCGATCAGCCGCTCGAGCCCGTTCTCGTCGAGCACCGGAATCCCCAGCGCCCGCGCCTTCTCCAGCTTGCTTCCGGCGTTCTCGCCGGCCACGACGTAGTCGGTTCTCCGTGAGACCGAGGTTGCAACCCGGGCGCCCAGCGACTCCAGCCGCCGGGCGACCTCCTGGCGGGGCCGGGAGAGCGTTCCCGTCAGCACGAAGGTCAGCCCTTCCAGGGGGCGGCCGCCCTCGGGCGCGTCCTCCCCGGGTTCTTCCATGGTCACGCCGACGGCCCGAAGCCTCTCGATCAGCCGCCGGTTGTCCGGATCGTCGAGCCACCGGCGGACCGAGGCCGCGATCACCGGACCGATTCCGTCCAGCGCCTCCATCGCCTCGGCGGACGCCGCTTCCAGCGCCTCCATCGTCCTGAAACGCCGGGCAAGGATCCGCGCCGCCCGTTCGCCCACGTGGGGGATACCCAGAGCGAACAGCAGCCGGTGGAGTGGCCGACGGCGGGCCTCCTCGAGCTGCCGCATCAGCTTGGCCGCCGAGACCTCGCCCCACCCGGGCAACGCCGCCAGCCGATCGGGGTCGAGCTCCCACAGGGAGGCCGGATCGGTGACGAGGCCCTCGGCCACGAGCCGCTCCAGCAGCTTCCCGCCGAGCCCCTCGATCTCCATCCCCTGGCGGGAGACGAAGTGCCGGAGCCGGGCCAGCACCACGGCGGGACAGCGCGGATTGGGACACCGGATCGCCACCTCCCCGGGCTCCCGGACGACGGGCGTGCCGCACGCCGGGCACCGTTCGGGCACCGGGAACGGGCGGGCGTCCTCGGGGCGGGCGGAGAGGTCCACGGCCTCGACCTTGGGGATCACCTCGCCGCCCTTGGTCACCCACACGGTGTCGCCGACCCGGACGTCGAGCCGGGCCAGCTCCTCGAAGTTGTGGAGGGTGGCCCTCGAGACGGTGGAGCCCGAGATCCGCACGGGCTCCAGGATCGCCACGGGGGTCAGCACGCCGGTGCGCCCGACCTGGACCACGATGTCGAGGACGCGGGTCTTCTTCCCCTCGGGGGGGTACTTGTACGCCACGGCCCACCGGACCGCCCGGGCCGTGGCCCCCAGCGCCTCCTGCTCGTCGAGCCGGTCCACCTTGACCACCACACCGTCGGTCTCGAAGTCGAGCTCCCGCCGCCGCTGCCGCCACCGCTCGATGAACGCCTCGACGCATCCGAGGTCGGGGCAGGTCTCGAACCCGGGGTTGACCGGGAACCCCAGCTCCCCGAGCAGCGCCATGGCCTCGCTGTGCCGCTCGAGCGTCCGCTCTTCGATCCGCGCCACCTGGTAGCACCAGACCGAGAGCCTTCTCCGGGCGGTCTCCCGCGGATCGAGCAGTCGGATCGAGCCGGCGGTGGCGTTCCGGGGGTTGGCAAACTCGGGCTCGCCTGCGGCCCGGCGTCGGCGGTTGAGCTCGGCGAACACGGATCGGGGCATGTACACCTCGCCGCGGACCTCGATCAGTGGGATGGAGGCGTCGATCGCAAGCGGAATCGACCGGATGGTGCGCGCGTTTGCGGTGACGTCGTCGCCCACCCGGCCGTTGCCCCGCGTCACGGCCCGGACCAGCCGGCCGTTCTCGTAGATCAGGGCGATGGAGACGCCGTCGATCTTGAGCTCGGCGGTCAGCCCGTCCGGCTCGTGGCCGAGTCCCCGGGTGACGCGCCCGTACCAGTTCCGCAGCTCCCCGAGGTCGTAGGTGTTGTCCAGGGAGAGCATCGGCACCACGTGCTCCACCTGCTCCAGCCCGTCGAGCGGTTCGCCGCCGACCCGCTGCGTGGGCGAGTCGGGGGTGACGAGCTCCGGGTACCGCTCCTCCAGCGCCTTGAGCTCGGCGAACAGCCGGTCGTACTCGTGGTCGGGGATCTCGGGGCGTGCCTCGACGTAGTAGAGCCTGTCGTGACGCCGGATTGCTTCCCGGAGCGCCTTCACCCTTTGCCGGATCTCGTCGGGCACACTCACGACCGCTTCCTCCGGCGGCGCGGCCTCCGGCGGCGCTTCCGCCCTCTCGTTGCGCCCTCCACGAGCCGATCCGGATCGGCCTGCGGCCCCTCCTCCCGGACCCGCTGCACCGCGCGGCTCCACGCCTCCCATGCGGGCCGAGGACCGTCTGCGGCATGGACCCACAGGTCGAACAGCGCCCAGGCGACCGGGAAGGAGTCCTGGCGGACGAGCCGGAGGACCTGGCGGCCGCTGGAGGGCGGACGGCCGAGCTTGCTCAGGGTGAACAGGCCGTGGTGGATCTGGTGAACGATCCCCTTGGGCAGGTGCATCCGGGCGCCCGCGGGATCGAGGAGTGCCGCAAGCCCCGAGAGCAGCGCAGGGTTGTCCACGCGTCGGCCGTCGGCCATCAGCGGCTCGAGGATCTCCAGCGCCCGTGGCAGGAACGTCGCGCCGAGGAGCACCGGCTCGGGTGCGGGGCCCCGTTCGGCGACCTGGGCGTCGAGACGCTCGAGAACGGGCCAGAGCCGGTCCCCGGCGGCCGCGGCCTCGGGCAAGAGCAGTCCGAGCAGCCCCGCCCCGTCGAACGCCCGGAGCACGCCGGCGGAGGTGCCCGAACGGAGCGCCTCGCCGATCTCGTACGTCAGGCGCGCCGGGGCGGCCTCCCGGATCAGCTCGCGGCAGCGGCCGATGGCGTCCTCCGTGGCCGGGTCGAGCTCGAAGCCGAGCCGGACCGCGTACTCCAGCGCCCGCATCATCCGGACGGGGTCCTCCTCGAACCGCCGGTCGGGATCGCCGATGGTCCGGATCATCCGGCGCTCCAGGTCCTCGAGCCCGCCGACGTAGTCGATCAGGGAGAAGTCGGAGATGTCGTAGAACAGCGCGTTGACGGTGAAGTCGCGGCGGAAGGCGTCCTCGCCCGGGGTGCCGTAGATCGCTTCCTCCTCGACGGAGCCGTTGCCGTTCCCGACCTCCTGTTCCTCGCCGTTCTCCCACGCCGTCTCCCGTTCGGGCTCCCCGGGCGTGGCGCGGAAGGTGGAGACCTCCACGGTCTCGCCTCGGAACAGGACGTGAACGAGACGGAACCGGCGGCCGATGATCCGGGAGTTCCGGAACAGACGGCGCACCTCCCGAGGCCGTGCGTTGGTGACCACGTCGAAGTCCTTCGGCCGCCGTCCGAGCATCAGGTCACGGACCGCACCACCAACCAGGTAGGCCGTGTACCCGGCCTTGCTCAGGCGGTACAGCACCTTGAGTGCGGCCTCGGAGAGATCCTTGCGTGAGATCCGATGCTCGGGGCGGGGGAGGACGCGGGGTTCCGGTACGTTCGCTCTCGTGTGGCTCACTCGCTCACCCGCCTCCCGCGCGGGCCGTTCACCCGCCGATCCGGAGCACGATCTTACCAAACTGCTCCGCGCGGTCGAGCCGTTCGTAGGCGCTGCGGCCCTCCTTCAGCGGGATCACCGAGTCCACCACTGGACGCAGTTCCTTCGCCCGGACCGCCTCGACCATCCTCCGCCAGTCCTCCCGCGAGCCCATGGTGGACCCGATGATCGACAGCTGGTTCCAGAAAACGAGCCGGATTTCCTCGGCGGGGTTGGGGCCGGATGTGGCGCCGCAGGTGACGATCCGGCCACCCTTGGCTGCTGCCTTGAGCGATTGCATCCAGGTGGCCTCCCCGACGGAATCCACCACGACGTCCACGCCCCGCTTGCCGGTCAGCTTTCGGACCGTGCGCGCCACCTCATCGTCGGCGGGGATCGCGTCGTGGGCGCCCAGCTCCAGGGCCCGGCGGAGCTTGTCCTTCGAGCGCGAGGTAACGATCACCCGGGCGCCAGCCATCGTGGCCAGCTCCAGGCACGCCAGGGAGACGCCGCCACCGATCCCGTGGATCAGCACGGTCTCGCCCGGCCCGAGCCCGCCGCGGGCGATCAGCATCCGCCACGCGGTCAGGAAGGTCAGCGGGAGCGCGGCGGCCTCCTCCCAGGAGAGGTGTCCGGGCTTCGGGGTGATCCCCGCGGCCTGGACCACCACGGCCTCGGCGAAGGTACCGTCAGCGTGCTCCCCCAGAATCCCGTACCGGACGCAGAGCGACTGCTCGCCCTTGGCGCAGAACTCGCACCGGCCGCAAGAGATCCCCGGGTCGAAGATCACCTCGTCGCCGGGTGCGATCCCATCCACGCCGGGGCCCACGGCGTCCACCACACCGGCGCCGTCGGCCCCGCCGATGTGAGGCAGTCCGATGGGCACACCGGGCAACCCGCCGAGGACGAACAGATCCAGGTGGTTGAGTGCGGCGGCCATCAGCCGGACCCGCACCTCACCCGGGCCGGGTTCGGGCAAAGGCCGCTCGCCGTACACGATCCGTTCGGTTCCGCCATGCTCCTCGAAATAGAGTGCCTTCATCGAGAGCGTCCCTCCCTGCAATCGAAGCACCCCGCGGATGCGGGGTGCCGTGGTCTCACGTCCGGATGACCGGACGGCGGTTGACCGGGCTCACCGGCCCTCGTCCGCCTCCATCACCTTGGTGGCACCGCCGGGCGCCGCCTTCGTCGCCGTTCCGGAGTTGATGTTGTCCACCAGGAACGTCCGCTGACCGATGGCGGTGCACCCCTTCTGGTGGTTCGATCCGAGCAGCGAGGGATCGCAGTGATCGATCACACCGGAGTACTGGTCGTGCGTGATGACGATCAGCTCATGCTCGCCGTCCGCAAGCTGCGTCGTGTCGAGGTCGAAGGCGAAGCCGCTCCATTTCACCCGGGGAGCATACCCTGCGACCCACGGGTAGTTGTCCCACACCTCGGGGCTGTCGAGGCCGTACTCGGCGTTGCCCATCCAGCGGCCGTCGACCCAGATCTCGACGCCGTCCGTGCCCGGATCGACGTTGTCGACGATGTGCTCCGGATCGATCGCCCACCCGGTCACCTCGATCGTGCCCTGGACTCTCTCGTAGACCTCCGGCGTGTAGATGTCGCCGATCGCCGGATAGTCCGTGTCCTCGTTGCAGTCGATGATCACGGGGATCGTGTCGATGATCGCCTGATGGCCGCTTCGGTCGCCGGCCCGGATCGAGATGTAGTGAAGGCCCTGGAACCCCGGATTGTTCCACACGGCGAACAGGAGCCAGTTGATGTCGAGCGCGAAGATGAACTGGCTGTGCTTGGCGTTGGGGACGTCGGAGTAGAGCCGGGCGATGTCCTGCCGGAGCTGGCCGTAGCAGTTGACCTCGAAGCCATGACCCGTGAAGTAAGGATCCCAGTACCAGCAGGCTCCGTCGTTCGTGCTGATCAGCGGCTCCCCGTCCACGAGGAGCTCCACCCACGCCACGCCACCATCGTCCCCGCTGTCGTCGTTGGCCATGTCCACGTCCAGCACCCAGCCGCGGATGACCTCGACGGCCTGCGGGTCCTCGTACTCGTCGCCCGACCAGCCGCCACCCTGCCAGCAGCCGGAGGCGTAGAAGGTATGGTCCGGCAGCGGGTACTCGATCCGGCCGAACGGGGCCAGGTTCCGGTCGTTGTTGAACACCTGGACGCGCCGCTGGCCGATCAGCCGCGAGGCGCCCTCGTCGTCCCACAGACGGATGCCGATCACGTGGACTCCGTTGGTCAGACGTGCGGTGTTGATGTTGTAGATGAACCCCGCGTACTCCGCGGCGTCCACGCCGGGAAACCGGTTGGCGATGTCGGGACGGTGCATGCCCACGACGGCCTCACCGTACGCGCCGCCGTCCACCACGACCTCGACCCGCTGGACCGAGCCGTCGTCGAGCGCCCACCCCATGATCGGGTAGACGCCGTTCATCGTCCCGTTCCGCTCGGGGTACTCGAGCTCTCCGAACGGCGCCTGGTTGACAGAGTCCACCGTGAACGACCGGTGTCCGTAGTCCTCCACGGTCGAGTCGGAGAACGTCACCCTGAGAAAGAGGGTGTGCATCCCCGTTCCGACGACGTTCCCCCCGAAGGAGGTCCGGAACCCCGGCTTGACGTCTTGAGTTGCCGCATACCAGGGGTAGGCCTGGAGTACGTCGTACCGGGCGATGTCGATGTCCGCCGTGGCGACGAACGCGCCATCGACGTACAGATCGATGTTGCTGACGCCACGTTCGTCGAGGATCCAGCCGGAGACTTCGACGATACCGCTCACCGTCGCGCCATCGGCCGGCGTGTCCAGCCAGAAGATCGTCTGGGCAAAGGCTCCCGCCGGGACCAGCACCACCGCGGCCAACAGCACAACAGCCCTCGTGATCCGACGCATCATTCTACCTCCCAGGGTCACAACCACATCGACCATTGAACTTCTCTCCAAGGCATCTTATACCACCGGCTCGCGGCCGGTCAAACAGTGTGGGGGAAGGCGCGGAACTGGAGGTGAAAGGAGACCGCCTGGAACGCGGCAGGAAGCGCGGGCGATCTCCGGTCATTATTGAGGCAGCAACCGGTGCCGGAGATGGTTGGGGACGCCGGGCTGCGTCTTGTGGAACTGTTTGCCTCGAAGAGTGTTACGGATTGCGAAGACGTGCGGGCAGTGTCCTGCGGGCCGTCGGACCGGTCCACGAAGACGCCTCGCTTCCGCGGCACCTTCGCGCACCGCGGAACCGGTCGTCCCGGCCGGTTCTCTTGGACCGCACCTCGTGCGGCTGTGACGCGGCGCACACGGCGGCGGGTTTTCGTACGGCGCTCGGGGGTCTTGCCGGGACCTCCGGCTCCTCCGGTGGCGTTCCCTGGCGCTGACTCGGGCCGCGGGCGTTCAGAACCGTCCGCCGAGCCGCAGGAGGAGGGAACGGCCCGGGGCCGGGACGGCGTGCTCGTCCGCCGTGGGCAGGTACCACCGGTCCAGGACGTTGGCCAGGCGGATCCGGAGCTCCATCCCGCGCCCGAGGCGGACGCCGCCGCCCACGTCGAGGACCGCCCACCCGCCAGTCTCCCGCTCCGACGGTCCCGGCCGGGTCTTCCGCGCCGTGGCCCGGCCCCGCACGAACCACCACCACCGTTCCCCGGCGCTTCCGGCCACCCCCAGCGAGAGACCCGGCGCCGGGATGTCGTCCACCGGATCCCCGGTGCCCCGGATCTCGCCGTGCTCGCTCCACGCGCCGAGCTCGAGGGCGATCCCGCCCCCGAGGGGAAGGGCGGCCTCGAGCTCGATCCCCATCAGCTCCGCCTCGTCACGGTTGCGGAAGAAGTAGTTCCCCTCATGCTTGTACCGCTCGATCAGGTCATCGATCCGGTACAGGTAGCCGGCCAGCGCCACCGACGCCTCGCCGTGCCGCCACCTGAGAACGGCGTCGATCTGGCGGCTCCGCTCCGGATCGAGGTCGGGGTTGCCCGTGATGAAACCGCGTCCCGTCTCGCCCCGGTAGAACCGGTCCGACAGCCGTGCGTCGCGGAACCCCGAGGCGACCTGCACGGTGGCGTCGAGACCTGTTCCCAGGGGCGCCGTGGCGGCCAGGAACCCCGAGAGCGCGCCGTGGGAGACGGTGCGGCCGGAGAAATACCCGCGGCCGCTGGCGGCCCGGACCGCGTCGGCGCGCACTCCCGCGGAGAGCCGGAACACTCCGGCACGGGACGACAGCCCCGCGTAGAGACCCAGATTCTCCGAGTGCGCCCCTTCCATGGCCATCTCCCGCCAGACTGGGGTCAGCGTCCCACCCTCCCGCTCGAACCGGGTCGCCACCGAGTCCAGGCCGTACCGCCCCCAGCCGTCCAGCCCCACGACGAGCCGGGTTCGCCCAACCGCCCGCTCGGCCTCGAACCGGACACCCCAGTCCCGTGCGTCGGTATCGGTCCGGGAACGGGAGGCCACGCCGCCGGCCACCAGCGTGTCCTTGTCCAGCACGAGCCGCTCGCTGTCCCAGAACAGTGAGGCCGCCAGCCGGTCCCACGCTCCCGGGCCCGGCCGCTCGTACGCCACCGAGAGCCGGTGAGAGTCCTCTTCGGGGTACCACCGGCGCTTCGCGCCCGGGTCCGGCCGGGGCTTGCCGATATCGCGCCCGAGGTCGGAGCGCCAGCCGATCCGGAGCACGCCGGCGCCCAGCTCCCGCTGCCAGGCGAGCCGGAGCCCGGAGCGTTCGGCTCCGCTGTTCGGCACCGTGCCGCGGGGGCTCTCGATGTTCCCAGCATCCCGGTGGTGGACGCCGAGCAGCCCCGCCCCGCCGGCCACCGGTCCGGACAGCTCGGCGCTGGCGCCGGCCTCCCGGGTGGCCGAGCCGCCGAACAGGGCGAACCGGAGCCCGAACGGGGCCCCGGGCTCCGGCATCCGGGAACGCGCCCGGATCACCCCGCCGAAGGCGTCGGAGCCGTACGCCACCGAGCCCGGTCCCCGGACCACCTCGATCTCGTCCACGGTCTCGGGGTCGAGGAACGTCGCCGAGGGTCCGGCCCGGCGCTCGGCCGTCACCCGTCCCTCGTCGAGCAGTAGCAGCGTCCGTCCCTTGGGCAGGCCGCGGAGCGCCGGGACCGCCGACGGCCCCGAGCCGGACACGGAGGCGCCGGGGACGCCGTCCACCGCCCCGGCCACCGTCCGGGGCATCCGCCGTTCCAGGGCGGTCCGGCCGAGTACCGTCGCCTGGGCCCCGGGCGGGACCTCGAGGTCGGGCGGCGAGCCCGAGAGGACCGTGATCGTCTCGCCGAGCGGCTCCACAGTGACGGTCAGAACCCCCTCGGGCAGCGCGGCCACCGTCACGGGGGCATACACCACGCCGTCGGGGCGGGCCACCACGAGTACGAACGGCGGGTCGGGGTCCGGCGTGACCCGGAACCGGCCCTCGCCGTCCGCCACCACGGTCCCCTGCCGGTCTGCCACGGTGATCCGGGCTCCGGCCACGGGGTGTCCGGCCCGATCCACCACGCGTCCCTCGAACGCCCCGGCCGTCAGAGCCGCAAGGCACGCTGCGAGGAACGGACCGGACGTCCGCCAGATCGCCATGGCGTTCAACCCACGCGCCACACCGTGTCGAGCACCGTGCCGTCCACCCACTTGACCACGGCCACGGGCTCGTCGGAGCGCTCCGGTCTCGACGGGACGCCGCAGAGGCGGTCCAGCTCGGCCTTGAGGTCGTGGATGTCGCGGACCGGCAGGTCCGATCCGCGGACGGCGTCCAGCAGGTCCTGCCGCCGGGGGTTGACGGCGATCCCCCGCTCGGTGACCACCACGTCGATCAGCTCCCCCGGTCCGCACAGGGTCGTGACCCGGTCCACGATCACGGGGATCCGGTCGCGGAACGACGGGACCAGCAGCATGGTGGTGCGGGCCGCGAGGCAGTTCTGCCACCCGCCGATCCCGTGGAGGAGCCGCCCGTCGGAGTGGGTGACCACGTTGGCGTTGAACTCCACGTCCACCTCGGTGGCCCCGAGGACCACCACGTCCACCATGGAGGCGAAGTTCCCCTTGCCGTGGTAGTTGTACGAGGTGAACGGCGAGGTGTTGACGTGGCGGGGATCCTCCCGCATGGAGCGCACGCCATCCAGGTCGAACGTCTGCCCGTCTAAGATGTACTCCACCAGCCCGTCCCGGAGCATCTCGACCAGGTACCTGTTGGAGCCGCCCCGGGCGAACCGGGCCGTCACGCCGGCCGAACGCATGATGTCCCGCAGGTAGATGGCGAACGCCAGGGAGGTGCCGCCGGCGCCCGCCTGGAAGGAGAACCCGTCGCGCACGATCCCTGCCGCCTCGCAGAACCGGGCGGCCAGCTCGGCGATCCGCAGCCGGTCGGGGCTCCGGGTGATGCGCGTGGTCCCGGAGACGATCTTCGAGGGGTCGCCGATGGAGTCCACCTCCACCACCACGTCCACGTTGTTCCCCTGGATCTGCCACGGGATGCACGGGAACGGCACGAGGTTGTCCGTCACCACGATCACCTTCTCGGCGAAGATCGAGTCGGCCAGGGCGAACCCCAGGAGCCCGCACGCCGCCGGCCCGTCGAGACCGTGGGCGTTGCCGAACGGGTCCGCCGTGGGCGCGGCGATCACCGCCACGTCGATGTGGACCTCGCCGTCCTGGATCGCCTGCCACCGCCCCCCGTGGGAGCGCAGCACGCCGAGCCCCCGCATCTTCCCCTGGGAGCAGTAGTCGCCCAGCGGGCCGTTCATCGACCCCTCGATGTGGTGGATGACTCCGGACTCCAGGTGCCGGAGCTGGTTGGCGTGGACCGGGAACGACGCCGAGGGGAACCACATCAGGTCCTTGACCCCCAGCCCGGCCGCCGCGTCGAACGCCATGTTGGCCACGGCGTCGCCGTTCCGCAGGTGGTGGTGGGTCGAGACCACCATCCCGTCGGCCAGGCCCACCTTCTCGAAGGCGTCCCGCAGGGTGGGCACCTGCTTGTCGCCGTCCTCCGGGTAGTCCGCGCAGGTAACGATCCGGGGCGAGGCCTTCCGCCCCTCCGGCCGGAACTTCCCGACCCCCAGGTACGGCGTCTGCTCCCGGCCGTTGACCACCTCCGGCACGAGCCGTCCGGCGGCGTTCTCCACCAGCCTCGCCTTCTCAGCCATCGCTCGCCTCCGTCTCGCCGTCGAGCATCCCGGCGGCCCGGGCCAGCGCCACGGTCCGGCGCGCCTGGGCCACCACCGGGGGATCGACCATCTTCGAGCCCACCGCCACGGCGCCGAGCCCCTTCGCCTCCGCCTCGCGGGCGGCCTCGACGATCCTGATCGCCTTCTCGAGCTCCGCCGCGGTCGGGGCCATGGCGCGGTGGACCACCGGCACCTGGGCCGGGTGGATGCACCCGATCCCGTCGAACCCCAGCGCCCGCTCCCGCCGGACGTACGCCTCCAGCCCCTCGGGGTCGTCGATCCCCGAGTACACCGAGGCGATGGGCTGCACCCCGGCCGCCCGGGCCGCGTACACCGTGGTCTGCCGGGCGAGGAAACTCTCCCACCCCTCCGGCGTCCGGGGCGCGCCGAGCTCCGCCGACAGATCCTCGAGCCCCAGCGTCAGCGCCACCACCAGCGGATCGGCGGCGGCGATCTCGTAGGCGTTGTGGATCCCGAGCGGCGACTCGAGGATCGGCATGAGGAACGGCGCGTCGTCGCCCGCCAGCGTCCTGAGGAACACCCCGATGTCCGCCACGGTCTGGGCGTGCTCCACCTTGGGCAACAGGATCGTGTGGGGGTTGTGGGGCGCCAGCGCCTCCATGTCCTCGAGCCCGGGCTCGCCCTGGTTGACGCGGACCATCCGCTCGGCCCCGCCCCAGTCCAGCGCCAGGAGGGCGTTCCGGACGAGGATCCGGGCCGCGTCCTTCTCCGCCGGCGGGACCGAGTCCTCCAGGTCGAGGATGATCCCGTCCGCCCCGTACAGCCCCGCCGAGAGCATCAGCTTCGGCTGGTTGCCCGGGATGTAGAGCCGCGACCGCCGCAACCGCTCCCGCTCCCGCGGCCGGTCGTGCCCCGGGGCCCTCGCCGGGAGGACCGCCTCGCCCTCGAACCCGGCACGCCGCAGGCACGCTTCCACTCGCGCCAGGATCACCCACTCCAGCGCCCCGAAGTCCTCCACCTCGAGAACGCCCGTGGCGGCTCCGAACGCCTCGGCGACCCGGCGCACCGCCGCTTCGATCGCCTCCCCGTAGAGGTAGCCGACCTTGCTCCGGATCCGGAGCTCGAGCGGCCCGTCTCCAGGCTCGTACCGCACCACCAGGTCGGACCGGATCCGGTCACCCGTAGGGCCGGACCGTGCCCCGCGAACCGTCGTGCCCATGCTCGTTCCTCCCCGTGGCCGGCCCGTGCCGGCCCGGTCGTTCGACGCGCGTACCCTACCAAAACGTCCGGTGCGATGCAGCCCAGGCGGGTTCTCCGGCGTCGGATATACGGTGGACTGTTCGTGATGCGGCGCTGACCACCATCCCCGGCGCGGGAAAGCAGAGGATCGCGGTGGGAATACCGGAAACCTCCGGTTCGTTCGGGGACGGATGGAAGGGAGGAACCGATGGCTGACGTCGAACTGAAGGATGCGGTGCTCGAGGCGATGAGGAACGCCAGCGGCCCGGTGCGGCCCGGCGACGTGGCGAAGGCGCTCGGGGTGGACTCGAAGCTCGTCTCGAAGGCGATCAAGCAGCTCAAGGAGGAGGGCAAGGTCCACTCGCCGAAGCGGTGTTTCTGGGCTCCGGCCGAGTAGGCAGCGGTCTGTCGCATACCGCGGGACGTCCCGGCTCCGGATCGCCGGAGCGAGGGGGTTGCGCCCGGTGGGCGTTTGTGCTAACTTCCCCGTCCCACCGCCGGGAAGCAGTGGCGGTTTGTTCTTTCAGAAGTTGCGGGAGAGGGAGTTGGCTAGGCTGGCGTAGCTCAATTGGTAGAGCAGCTGATTTGTAATCAGCAGGTTACGGGTTCGAGTCCCCTCGCCAGCTCCAGTGGAGACCCGGGAGTCGTAAGGATGCAGGGGTTGCCGAGCGGTCAAAGGCAGCAGACTGTAAATCTGCCGGCGTAACGCCTACGGTGGTTCGAATCCACCCCCCTGCACCATGGTCATGGTGAATCGAGCGGTTGCGGGAGTAACTCAGCTGGTAGAGTCACGGCCTTCCAAGCCGTTGGTCGCGGGTTCGAGTCCCGTCTCCCGCTCCAGCAGAAGGTCCGGAACGGAAGCGGATGGGCCCACGTAGCTCAGCCGGTAGAGCACGTCCTTGGTAAGGACGGGGTCACCAGTTCAAGTCTGGTCGTGGGCTCCATTCTTCGGCAACCACGGGGCGTCCGTCACCTCGCGGGCGCGATGACCCGAAACGAACAGAGGGAGGCAAGGATGGCCAAGGAGAAGTTTGAGCGGACGAAGCCGCACGTCAATGTCGGGACGATCGGTCACGTGGACCACGGGAAGACGACGTTGACTGCGGCGATCACGAAGACGTTGGCGGCGAAGGGTTTTGCGGATTTCACGCCGTTTGACGCGATCGACAAGGCGCCTGAGGAGAAGGAGCGTGGGATCACGATCAACACGGCGCACGTGGAGTATCAGACGGAGAACCGTCACTACGCGCACGTGGACTGTCCGGGTCACGCGGACTACGTGAAGAACATGATCACGGGTGCGGCGCAGATGGACGGTGCGGTGCTGGTGGTGTCGGCGGCGGACGGGCCGATGCCGCAGACGCGGGAGCACATTTTGCTGGCGCGTCAGGTTGGGGTGCCGTACATCGTGGTGTACATGAACAAGACGGACATGGTGGACGATCCGGAGCTTTTGGACCTGGTGGAGCTGGAGGTTCGGGAGCTGTTGAGCGAGTACGATTTTCCTGGGGACGACGTGCCGGTGATTCGTGGTTCGGCGTTGAAGGCGCTGGAGAGTTCGGATCCTGACAGTGAGGAGTGCAAGTCGATCTGGGAGCTGGTGGCGGCGATGGACGAGTACATTCCGCTGCCGGAGCGTGACATCGACAAGGATTTTCTGATGCCGATCGAGGACGTGTTCACGATTTCGGGGCGTGGGACGGTTGTGACGGGCCGCGTGGAGCGGGGGATCGTGAAGGTTGGTGAGGAGGTTGAGATCGTTGGGATCCGGCCGACGATGAAGCGGGTTGTGACGGGCGTGGAGATGTTCCGGAAGCTTCTGGACCAGGGGCAGGCCGGGGACAACGTGGGTCTTCTGCTGCGTGGGACGGAGCGGAAGGAGGTCGAGCGGGGGCAGGTGGTGGCGAAGCCCGGGTCGATCACGCCGCACACGAAGTTCCGCGCCGAGGTGTACGTGCTGACGAAGGAGGAGGGCGGGCGCCACACGCCGTTCTTCGAGGGGTACCGGCCGCAGTTCTACTTCCGGACGACGGACGTGACGGGGTCGGTGAGTCTTCCCGAGGGGGTGGAGATGGTGCTTCCCGGGGACAACACGAACCTGGAGGTGGAGCTGATCACGCCGATCGCGATGGAGAAGGGTCTCCGTTTCGCGATCCGTGAGGGCGGCCGCACGGTCGGCGCCGGCACCATCACCGACATCCTGGAGTAGCATCACATGCCCAGAGACATCGTCCACCTCCAGTGCACCGAGTGCAAGCGGCGCAACTACACTGCGACGCGCAACAAGCGGAAGCAGACGTCGAAGCTGCAGCTCAAGAAGTACTGCCGCTTCTGCCGCCGGCACACCCTGCACAAAGAGGTCTAACATGAGCGGAAGTGCAGGCCAGTAGCTCAATTGGTAGAGTCCCGGTCTCCAAAACCGGTTGTTGGGGGTTCGAGTCCCTCCTGGCCTGCCAGTCCTGCTCCCCGGGAGTCAGCGCGATGGATTGGTGGAAGCGCCTGACCGCGTTCCTGCGCGAGGTCGTTGCCGAGACGAAGAAGGTCACGTGGCCCTCGAAGTCCGAGGTCATCGCCACCACGACGGTGGTGATCATCGCCTCGTTCATCTTCGGCATCTACCTCTACATCTGTGATTTCGCATTCTACAAGCTCGTGCACGCCGTCTTTGCGGCGTTCAACGTGTTCTCGTAACGGGGGCCATCGATGGCCAAGCAGTGGTACATCATTCACACCTACTCGGGGTTCGAGGACCGGGTCCGGCAGACGCTCGCCCAGCGCATCGAGGCGCTGGGGATGCAGGAGTTTTTCGGCGAGATCCGCGTTCCCACCGAGACGGTGGTGGAGGTGAAGAACGGGAAGAAGCGCGAGGTCAAGCGTAAGTTCTTCCCGGGCTACGTCCTCATCGAGATGGAGATGACGGACGATGCCTGGCATCTCGTTCGAAACACCCCCAAGGTGACGGGCTTCGTCGGCGCCGGCAAGAAGCCGACTCCGCTGACCGAGGAGGAGGTCAACCAGATCCTCCACCAGTCGGTGGCGGCGGAGGAGAAACCGAAGCCGAAGGAGATCTACGAGAAGGGCGAGAAGGTGCGGATCGCCGAGGGCCCGTTCGCAGGGTTCACGGGTGACGTCGAGGAGGTCAACCTCGACCGCGGAACAGTCAAGGTCATGGTGACGATCTTCGGCCGCGAGACTCCGGTGGAAATGGAGTTCCGCCAGGTGCAGAAGCTCACCTGAGAGGGGAACAATGGCCAAGAAAGTCGTTGGACAGATCAAGTTGCAGCTGCCCGGGGGGCAGGCGACACCGGCGCCGCCGGTGGGCCCCGCCCTGGGACAGCACGGCCTGAACATCATGGATTTCTGCAAGGCGTTCAACGCCAGGACGCAGAACCAGGCGGGCGTGATCATCCCGGTGGTGATCACCGTCTACGCCGACAGGACCTACTCCTTCATCACGAAGACGCCGCCTGCGTCGTTCCTGCTCAAGCAGGCCGCCGGCGTGCAGAAGGGCTCCGGCATCCCGAACCGGGAGAAGGTCGGAAAGGTGACGAAGGCGCAGGTCGAGGAGATCGCGAAGACCAAGATGCCCGACCTCAACACCGATTCCCTCGAGTCTGCCATGGCCACGGTCATGGGCACGGCGCGATCGATGGGGATCGAGGTCGTGGACTAGGAGGTGGCCGATGGCTCGCAGGGGTAAGAAGTATCGCGAAGCGGCCGCCCGGATCGAGAAGCGTCCCTACGCTCTGGAGGAGGCCCTCGACCTCGTCAAGCAGACGGCGTACGCCCAGTTCGACGAGACCGTCGAGATCGCCATGCGCCTCGGGGTCAACCCGCGGCACGCGGACCAGATGGTCCGTGGCACGGTTGTGCTTCCCCACGGGACGGGGAAGACCCGCCGCGTCCTGGTGGTGACCGAGGGGCCGAAGCAGAAGGAGGCCGAGGAGGCCGGTGCGGACTACGTCATGGACGCCGAGGAGGCGGTGACGAAGATCCAGGACGGCTGGCTCGACTTCGATGCCGTGGTGGCGACGCCCGACATGATGCGGCATCTGTCGCGGGTGGGGCGTGTGCTCGGTCCGCGGGGGCTGATGCCGAACCCGAAGTCGGGGACGGTGACCCAGGACGTCGAGGCCGCGGTCCGGGAGATCAAGGCCGGCCGGGTCGAGTTCCGTGTGGACAAGACCGCCATCATCCACGCTCCGGTGGGGAAGGTCTCCTTCCCCCAGGAGAAGCTCGTGGAGAACGCCAGGACCATCGTGGATGCGGTGATGAAGGCCAAGCCGGCGTCGGCCAAGGGCCGGTACGTCCACTCGGTCCACGTGTCCTCCACCATGGGGCCCGGTGTGCAGATCGACCCGGTCAGCCTCGACGTGAAGTAGGAGGGGCCAGATGCTCACCAGACAGGAGAAGCAGGAGCGGGTCCAGGAGCTCAAGGAGACCCTGAGCGCCGTCAACTCGCTCTTCGTCGTGGAGAACCGTGGACTGACCGTCAACCAGGTCAACGAGCTGCGGTCCCGGATCAGGGCGATCAACGCCCGGTACCACGTCCACAAGAACGCCATCGTGCGGTTTGCCGTCAAGGATACGCCGATGGAGGAGCTGACCGAGGACCTGGTGGGACCGAACGCCTTCGCGTACACCGCGGAGGATCCGGTGGAGCTCGCCAAGATCCTGAAGGAGTTCGTCAAGCGGCACGGCCGCCTCTCGTTCAAGCGGGCGTTCATCGACGGCACCGTTGTGACGGCGGAGGAGGCCGAACAGGTGGCCGATCTGCCGTCGAAGGACGAGCTCATCGCCAAGCTGCTGTACATGCTGCAGTCGCCCATCCGGCGCCTGGTCGTCGCGCTCAACTCCCCCGTCCAGGGGCTGGCGAACGCGCTCCACCAGATCGCTGACAACAAGGAAGAATCCTGAGCAACCCCAAGGAGGATTGGACAATGGCCCAGATCGAGCAGATGATCGAGGACATCAAGGGGATGACCGTGCTGGAGCTCAACCAGCTCGTCAAGGCCCTGGAGGACGAGTTCGGCGTCTCGGCGGCAGCCGCTGCGCCGGTGATGGTCGCGGGCGCCGTCGGTGCCGCCGGCGGTGAGGCCGCCGAGGAGAAGACGGAGTTCGACGTCATTCTGAACTCCATCGGTGACAAGAAGATCCAGGTCATCAAGGCGGTGCGCGAGGTGACCTCTCTCGGCCTCAAGGAGGCCAAGGAGCTCGTCGAGGCCGCTCCGACGAAGGTCAAGGAAGGCGTCTCCAAGGAAGAGGCCGAGGAGATCAAGAAGAAGTTCGAGGAAGCCGGCGCCCAGGTGGAGATCAAGTAACGATCGGCCGTTCGTCCGATTCCGCTTCGTTTCGAACTTCGTATGAAGGCGCGGGGGAGGTCTGCCTCCCCGTGCCTGTCGTGTCGCGGAGGAAGGCCTCATGAGCACAGCCCCCAACGAGCGGGTGAACTTTTCAAAGATCCGCTCCTCGATCCCCCTGCCAAACCTGATCCAGGTCCAGCGGGGGTCGTACGAGGAGTTCCTTCAGATGGACCTCCTTCCGGAGGAGCGGGCCGGGAGCGGACTGCAAGGCGTCCTGGGGACGATCTTCCCGTTCACGGACTTCCGTGAGACGTGCGAGCTGCAGTTCGTCCGGTACCAGATCGGGAACTGGGCGTGCCGCTGTGGCCGCCTGGAAGGTCTGGAGCACCTCCGGATCACGTGTGAGGAGTGCGGTCACCGGTTCAAGGCCGGCGATCCGCACGAGGAGCTGGTGGTGTGCCCGGCCTGCGGCCGTGCGAACCAGAACCGGATCGAGACGTGCTCGGTCTGCGGCAGCCCCGTGGGTCTTCGGCTCCCGTTCTCCGCGGAGGACTGCCGGGAGCGCGGGATGACCTACGGCATCCCGCTCAGGATGACGTTCCGGCTGGTGACGTTCGACACCGACGAGGACGGCTCGCGCCACGTCCGTGACGTCAAGGAGGAGGAGCTCTACTTCGGGGAGCTCCCCCTGATGACCGACACGGGCACCTTCATCATCAACGGGACCGAGCGTGTCATCGTCTCCCAGCTCCACCGCTCGCCGGGCGTGTTCTTCACCCTCGAGGGACCGAACCACTATCTGGCGAAGGTCGTCCCGTACCGTGGCTCGTGGATCGAGTTCGAGTACGACAACAAGCAGATCCTGTGGGTGCGGATCGACCGGAAGCGCCGTCTTCCCGGCACGGTCTTCCTCCGCGCGCTGTCGCCGGAGCTCGAGACCAACGCGCAGATCCTCCAGGCGTTCTACACGGGGATCACCGTCCGGCTCGGGAAGAACGGGCAGCCGACGCTCCGGCTCGACCGGCGGCTGCTCGAGCTCGAGAACCGGCGGCAGAAGGGGCTCGGGTTCCGGCGGGCCAAGAACCCGCAGCTGTTCGCGGGGCTCGTGCTCGACGCCGCGCTGATCAAGAAGCTGGAAAAGGCCACCGAGGCGAAGCCCGCGTCGGTCAAGGTCAACCAGGAGGATCTGATCGGTGCGATCCTGCTCGAGGACATCGTCGATCCCGAGACCGGCGAGGTGGTCGCGGCGGCCAACTCCCGGGTGACGGAAGAGCTGCTCACCGTGGCGCTGGAGGCCGGGAAGAAGGAGCTCTTGCTGGCGTTCCCCGAGTGGGATCCCGTGGGCGAGATCCTGCACCAGACACTGGAGAAGGACGGCAGCACGAGCCAGATGGACGCCAGGATGGAGATCTATCGGCGTCAGCGTCCCGGTGATCCGCCCACGGAGGAGTCGGCCACCACGCTGTTCAACGGCCTGTTCTTCGACGAGCGGAAGTACGACCTGTCCGCCGTGGGCCGGTTCAAGCTCAACACCAAGCTCGGGCTGGACAAGCCGCTGGATCAGCGGATCCTGGACGTGGAGGACTTCCTCTCCCTCGTGCGGTACCTGCTCGAGCTCCACAAGGACCTCGGCAGGGTGGACGACATCGACTCCCTGGCCAACCGGCGGGTCCGGACGGTGGGCGAGCTGCTCGAGAACCAGTTCCGGATCGGCCTGGTCCGGATGGAGCGGGCGATCAAGGAGAAGATGTCGATCCACCCGGACATCGACTCGGCCATGCCGCGCGACCTGGTCAACTCCAAGCCGGTGATGGCGGCGGTGGACGAGTTCTTCGGCTCCTCCCAGCTGTCCCAGTTCATGGACCAGACCAACCCGCTCTCCGAGGTCACCCACAAGCGCCGTCTCTCGGCGCTCGGGCCCGGCGGCCTCTCCCGGGAGCGAGCGGGGTTCGAGGTGCGGGACGTCCACTCCACCCACTACGGCCGTATCTGTCCGATCGAGACGCCCGAGGGTCCGAACATCGGCCTGATCTCCTCCCTCTCCTGCTACGCGCGGCTCAACCCCATGGGGTTCATCGAGTCGCCGTACAAGAAGGTCGAGAACGGACGGGTGCTCGACCACGTGGAGATCACCCAGGTGGGCGATACGAAGTTCACCCTGGGCCAGGTCGTGCTGCTGGAGACGTTCGAGAAAGAGAACGCCAAGGCGCGGAAGAAGGGCGGCCGTGAGGCGTGGGGCAAGCCGTACGCCTTCTACCTCCCCGCCTGGGAGGAAGAGAAGCTCAACATCGCCCAGGCCAACGCGCAGCTCGACGAGAAGGGCAACCTGCTCGATGAGAAGATCATCGCCCGGTCCGGCGGCGAGTTCGTGCTGATCGACCGCAACGAGATCGACTACATCGACGTCTCGCCGAAGCAGGTGGTGTCGGTGGCGGCCGCACTGATTCCGTTCCTGGAGCACGACGACGCCAACCGCGCGCTGATGGGATCCAACATGCAGCGGCAGGCGGTGCCCCTCGTCCGGCCCGAGAGTCCCATCGTCGGGACTGGGATGGAGGACGTGGTGGCACGGGACTCGGGCGCCGTGGTCATCTGCAAGCGCTCGGGCGTCGTGGACAAGGTGGACGCCCAGCGGATCATCGTCCGTGTCGAGGGCGAGGGCGACGAGGACTTCGGCGCCGACATCTACCAGCTGACCAAGTACCGCCGTTCCAACCAGAATACCTCGATCAACCAGCGGCCCCTCGTGCGCGAGGGACAGCACGTGGTCAAGGGACAGGTGCTGGCGGACGGCCCCAACACCCAGGACGGTGAGCTCGCACTGGGGCGGAACGTCCTCGTGGCGTTCATGCCGTGGCGCGGGTACAACTACGAGGACGCGATCCTCGTCTCCGAGAAGCTCGTCCGGGAGGACTACTACACCTCGATCCACATCGAGGAGTTCGAGACCTCGGCGCGGGACACCAAGCTCGGTCCGGAGGAGATCACCCGCGACATTCCCAACGTCTCCGAGGCGGCGTTGGCCGAGCTCGACGAGGCGGGGATCATCCGGATCGGCGCCCACGTGCGCCAGGGATCGATCCTCGTGGGCAAGGTGACGCCCAAGGGCGAGACGCAGCTGACCCCCGAGGAGAAGCTGCTGCGCGCCATCTTCGGCGAGAAGGCCGGGGACGTCCGGGACGCCTCCCTGCGATGCCCGCCAGGGATCGAGGGAGTCGTGGTCGGCGTCCAGATCTTCGCACGCAAGGGCGCGGACAAGGATAGCCGCCAGCTGGCCATCGAGGCCGAGGAGATCGAGCGGATCCGCAAGAACTCCGAGGACGAGAAGCGGATCATCCTGGAGGTCCGGGACTCCCGGATCGAGCGGCTGCTCCGGGGCGTCACGGTGACGGCCGACGTCCTCTCCGACAAGGGCGAGGTCCTCGTCCGGAAGGGTGAGGCGCTGACGCCGGAGACGATCCGCTCCCTCAAGCGGTCCGAGTTGATCGCCCTCCCGGTGGAGGACCCGGTCCTGCTCGACAAGGTCCGTCTCCTCGTGCGGCAGGCAGAGTCCCAGATCGAGGTGCTCGAGCAGCTCAACCAGGAGCGGATCGAGCTTCTCCGGCAGGGCGACGAGCTCCCGCCGGGCGTCATCAAGCAGGTCAAGGTGTTCGTCGCCATGAAGCGCAAGCTCCAAGTCGGCGACAAGATGGCCGGGCGCCACGGGAACAAGGGCGTCATTTCGAACATCCTGCCGGTGGAGGACATGCCGTTCCTCCCCGACGGAACCCCCGTGGAGATCGTGCTGAACCCGCTGGGCGTGCCCTCGCGGATGAACGTCGGCCAGATCCTGGAGACCCACCTTGGGTGGGCCGGCCGGGAGCTCGGGATGCGCTTCTCCACGCCGGTGTTCGATGGCGCGACGGAGGACGAGATCCACGAGATGCTGGCCCAGGCGGGGCTGCCCGAGGACGGCAAGAGCCTGCTCTACGACGGACTGACCGGCGAGCCGTTCGAGCAGCGTGTGACGGTGGGTTACATCTACATGCTCAAGCTCTCGCACCTCGTGGACGACAAGATCCACGCGCGCTCCATCGGCCCGTACTCGCTGATCACCCAGCAGCCGCTGGGCGGCAAGGCCCAGTTCGGCGGGCAGCGGTTCGGCGAGATGGAGGTGTGGGCCCTGGAGGCGTACGGCGCCGCCCACATCCTCCAGGAGCTCCTGACCGTCAAGTCCGACGACGTGGAGGGACGGGCCCGGGTCTACGAGGCCATCGTCAAGGGCCAGGTGCCCGAGGAACCGGGTATTCCGGAATCGTTCAACGTCCTGGTCCGTGAGCTGCAGGCGCTTGCGCTCGACGTCGAGCTGCTGCAGCAGGATGAGGAATGAGGGGGTCGGCGATGGAGCACACGAGGCTGAACGAGGTCCGCAACTTCTTCGAGAAGCCGAAGCCGCTCAACGACTTCAACGCTATCCGGCTGCGGCTGGCCAGTCCGGAGAAGATCCGTTCCTGGTCGTACGGCCAGGTGACCAAGCCCGAGACGATCAACTACCGGACGTTCAAGCCGGAGCGCGACGGCCTCTTCTGCGCCAAGATCTTCGGCCCCGTCACGGACTGGGAGTGCCTCTGCGGCAAGTACAAGCGCATGAAGTACGCGGGTGTGGTCTGCGACAAGTGCGGCGTCGAGGTGACCAAGTCCAAGGTCCGGCGGGAGCGGATGGGCCACATCGAGCTCGCGGCGCCGGTCTCCCACGTCTGGTTCTTCAAGGGTCTCCCGTCGCGGATCGGGCTCCTGCTCGACATGACGGTCCGGGACCTCGAGCGCGTGCTCTACTTCGAGGCGTACGTCGTGGTCGATCCCGGCGACACGGCGCTCGGCGAGAAGCAGGTCCTGACCGAGGAGGAGTACCGCGAAGCCAGGGAGGAGTACGGGGAGGCGTTCGTCGCCCGGATGGGCGCCGAGGCGATCCGCGACCTCCTCCAGCAGCTCGATCTCGACGAGATGGCCGCGGAGCTCCGGATGCTCATGCGGACCGAGACCTCGGTGCTGCGCCGGCAGAAGGCGGCCAAGCGGCTCAAGCTCGTGGAGGCGTTCCGCCGGTCGGGAAACCGTCCCGAGTGGATGATCCTCGAGGTCATCCCCGTGCTGCCGCCCGAGCTGCGGCCGCTGGTGCCGCTGGACGGCGGACGGTTCGCCACCTCGGACCTCAACGATCTCTACCGCCGCGTCATCAACCGGAACAACCGTCTCCGGAAGCTGCTGGAGCTCCGGGCGCCGGAGGTCATCGTCCGCAACGAGAAGCGGATGCTCCAGGAGGCCGTGGATGCCCTGTTCGACAACGGCCGGCGCGGCCGCGTCATCAAGGGTTCCAACAACCGGCCGCTCAAGTCGCTGTCGGACAACCTCAAGGGCAAGCAGGGACGGTTCCGCCAGAACCTGCTCGGCAAGCGCGTGGACTACTCGGGCCGTTCGGTCATCGTGGTCGGGCCGAGCCTCAAGCTGCACCAGTGCGGCCTGCCCAAGAAGATGGCGCTCGAGCTGTTCAAGCCGTTCGTCTACCACGAGCTCGAGAAGCGTGAGCTGGCCACCACGATCAAGATGGCCAAGGAGCTCGTGGAGGAGCAGACCCCCGAGGTGTGGGACGCCCTCGAGGACGTCATCCAGGAACACCCCGTCCTGCTCAACCGGGCCCCGACGCTCCACCGCCTCGGGATCCAGGCGTTCGAGCCGGTGCTCGTGGAGGGCAAGGCGATCAAGATCCACCCCCTCGTCTGCGCCGCGTACAACGCGGACTTCGACGGCGACCAGATGGCGGTCCACGTGCCGCTGTCGCCCAAGGCGCAGCTCGAGGCGCACATCCTGATGATGTCCACCCACAACATCCTGTCCCCGGCCCACGGCCGCCCGCTGGCGGTGCCGAGCCAGGACATGGTGCTGGGCACCTACTACCTGACGACGGAGAACCCGTTCGCGAAGGGTGCGGGCAAGGTGTTCGCCTCGGCGGACGAGGTGGCGCTGGCCCACGGGGCGGGGATCGTGGCCACCCAGGCGCCGATCCAGCTCCGGTACACGGGGCGGCTGATCGACCTGGTGGCCCAGGGCGGCAGCCAGGACATCCTCCACGCCGACCAGATCGAGGTGGAGGACATGCTGCTCGAGACAACGGCCGGCCGGGTCCTGTTCAACATCGAGCTGCCGGACGGGTTCCCGTTCATCAACGGCCAGCTCAAGAAGAAGGGGCTCCAGAGCCTCGTGGCGTACGCCAACATGCACCTGGGCCCGGAGGCCACCATCGAGCTGCTCGACCGGCTCAAGGAGATCGGATTCGGGTACGCCACCCGGTCCGGGCTCTCCTTTGCGGCGACCGACATGGTCATTCCCGAGTCCAAGCAGAAGTTGCTCGACGAGGCGTACAAGGAGCTCGAGGAGGTCGAGCGGCAGCGGGCCGCGGGCCTGATCACCGCGGGCGAGCGGCACAACAAGATCATCCACATCTGGCACCGCGTCACCGAGCAGGTGGCCCGCGAGATGTTCGCCCAGATGTCGGAGATCGACCCAGTGACGGGCGAGCACAACCCCGTGTTCATGATGGCGGACTCCGGCGCCCGGGGCTCCCGGGAGCAGATCCGCCAGCTCGCCGGGATGCGCGGCCTGATGGCCAAGCCGTCGGGTGAGATCATGGAGACGCCGATCACGGCGAACTTCCGCGAGGGGCTCTCCGTCCTGCAGTACTTCATCTCGACCCACGGCGCACGCAAGGGCCTGGCCGACACGGCGCTGAAGACCGCGGACTCCGGGTACCTGACGCGCCGGCTCGTGGACGTCTCCCAGGACGTCATCGTCGTGGAGCACGACTGCGGCACCGAGGACGGCATCAACGTCACGGCGATCATGGAGGGCGGCGAGATCCTCGAACCGCTCCGCGACCGCCTGGTTGGGCGCGTGGCCGCCGAGGACGTCTACGACCCGATCGAGGGCACGCTGATCTGCGCCATGAACACCGAGATCACCGAGGCGCTGGCGCAGCAGATCCAGGAGGCCGGCATCGAGCGGGTCAAGATCCGTTCGGCGCTGACCTGCGAGACCGAGCGGGGCGTCTGTCAGCTGTGCTACGGCCGGATGCTGGCCACGGGCCGGCTGGTGGAGCTCGGGGAGGCCGTGGGGATCATCGCGGCCCAGTCGATCGGCGAGCCGGGCACCCAGCTGACCATGCGGACGTTCCACTACGGCGGGACGGCGACCCGTGGCGGCGAGTCCAGCCGGCACGTGGCCTCCCACAGCGGCCGGGTCAAGTTCATCAGCATCTCCACCGTGGTCAACCACGAGGGCCAGCGGGTCGCCATCTCGCGGACCGGCAAGGTCGTCATCGTGGACGACCGGGGGCGTGAGAAGGAGCGGTACTCCGTCGCCTACGGCTCGATCCTCCTCGTCGAGGAGGGCGAGGCCGTCGATCCCGGTACGCCGCTCGTCGAGTGGGACCCGTTCACCACGTCGATCCTGACCGCCATCGCGGGCCGGGTCCAGTTCGTCGACCTCGTCGAGGGCGAGAACGTCCGGGAGGAGATCGACCGGATCACGGGCCACGCCCACAAGATCGTCATCGAGCCGCTGGGCTCGGGCAAGCGGATCCCGACGCTCGTGGTGGTCAACGAGGAGACCGGTGAGGAGCGCCGGTACCAGCTCCCGATCGGGTCCCACCTGATGGTGGCCGAGGGGGCCGAGGTCGCTCCCGGCGACGTGCTGGCCAAGATCCCCCGCGAGGTCTCCAAGACCAAGGACATCACGGGCGGTCTGCCGCGCGTGGTAGAGCTGTTCGAGGCGCGCAAGCCGAAGGAGCCCGCCGTCGTCTCCGAGATCGACGGGATCATCCGGATCACGGAGCCGGTCCGCGGCCAGCGCCGGATCGTGGTGGAGGGCGAGGACGGGGAGCGGCGCGAGTACGCCATCCCGCGGTACGCCCACGTCTCCGTCCAGGAAGGCGAGTTCATCCAGGCGGGCGACCCCATCACCGAGGGGCCGATCAACCCCCACGACATCCTGGCGATCCTCGGCGAGAAGGAGCTCCAGCGGCACCTCGTGGACAAGATCCAGGAGGTCTACCGCTCCCAGGGCGTCGCGATCAACGACAAGCACATCGAGGTGGTGGTCCGCCAGATGATGCGGTTCGTCAAGGTCGTCGACCCCGGCGACACCGACCTCCTGCTGGACCAGCAGGTGCCGCGGTACCTGTTCCGCAAGGAGAACGAGCGGGTGGTGGCGGCGGGCGGCCAGCCCGCGACGGCCAAGTCGCTCCTGCTCGGGATCACCAAGGCCGCGCTGGCCACCGAGTCGTTCGTCTCGGCGGCGTCGTTCCAGGAGACCACGCGGGTCCTCACCGAGGCCGCCGTGGCGGGCAAGGTGGACAACCTCCACGGGCTCAAGGAGAACGTGATCGTCGGCCGGCTCATCCCGGCCGGGACCGGGACCCCGCGCTACCGCGCGACGGTGATCGAGCCCGTTCCGGAAGAGGAGATCGAGCAGCCGGCCGAGCCGGAGCCCGAGGAGCTCTACCCGGACCTCGCCGAGCGTGCCGCGGCCATCCTCGACACCAGCGGCGGCGAGACGCCGTCGGACTCCTGACCGGCGCCTCGGCGCCTTCCACGGACCCCACGGCCCCGGGCTCGCCCGGGGCCGTTTCCATCGATGGATGAGGTCCTCGCGCTGCCCCGTGGCGTGGTGATCCCTCCCACTTGTCATTGCGAGCCGGACTCCGCAAGGAGAACGGCGAAGCAATCCCTGGCAGCTTGTTGCGCGCTCCGGCTGCCACCGGCAGCCTGGCGTGCGGCCAACCGGCGGCCGGCCCCCGCGCTTCGCGCGGGCTGCGCGCCTCGCCCGCGCGTCCCGGTGGGAGCGAGCTCCCCCCGGGCCGCCCGTGCGACGCGCTGGCGCCGCCTCCGGCGTCGCTGCCGGCCGCCTGGGCTTCGTTGGAGGGCGTTCGGGTCATCGACTTTGAATGAACGGGGCCGCGAGTCTCGCACCCCGGGACCGCCCCCGCCGCGGCCGCTTCGTCGTCACGACCGCCAGGTCAGTTTCTCCTCGCGCCCTTGCGGGAACGGCCCCGGGGCA
>JAMOVQ010000090.1 GCA_027067575.1 Thermoanaerobaculia bacterium
AGGTGAGGAGGCCGGGGTGTTGCTCGAGGACAGCGGCGCACGCGTGCTCATCACTACGGCCGATCTGGCGCCGAAGGCGCTCGAGGCTGCCGGAAGGTCCGGTGTGGAGCGTCTCGTGGTCGGGCGGTACGCGGACTACCTGCCCTCCGATCCAGAGCTCGACGTTCCCGAGGGAATGGCGGAGCCCGGGACGATCCCGGACGGTGCCCTCGAGTGGAGGACGCTCCTCGAGTCCGGGGCGGAGGCTCCTCCGGTGGAGGTGACACCGGACGACCTGGCCGTCCTGCCGTTCACGGCGGGGTCCACCGGTGTTCCCAAGGGGTGCCGCCACACCCACCGGACGGTGATGACCAACGTCTGGGGATCGGTTCACTGGGCCACGGTCACCCCGGCCTCGGTGGTGCTCGCGGCGCTGCCGTTCTTCCACGTCACCGGGCTCGTCCACTGTTTCCTGGCCCCCGTGGCCGCGGGAGGCGCCTCGGTCCTCATGACCCGCTGGAACAGGAAGACGGCGCTGGACGCCATCGAGCGGTACGGGGTCACCTCCTGGCCCAACATCACCACGATGGTGATCGACCTGCTGGCGTCGCCGGACATCGACGACCGGGATCTCGGCTCCCTGGTCTTCGTCGGCGGGGGCGGGGCGCCGTTGCCCGCCGCGGTGGGGGAGCGCCTCCGGGAGAAGACCGGCCTCGTCTACGCCGAGGGGTACGGGCTGACCGAGACGATCTCCCAGACCCACTGGAATCCGCCCGACGAACCGAGGCTCGGAAGCATCGGCATCCCGGTCTTCGACGTGGACGCCCGCATCGTGGACGTGTCGACGCTGGAGGAGCTGCCGGTGGGTGAACCGGGGGAGATCGTGGTTCACGGGCCCCAGGTGTTCAAGGGGTACTGGAACAGGCCCGAGGAGACGGAGGAGGCGTTCTTCGAGCTCGACGGAAAACGGTTCTTCAGGACGGGGGACATCGGCCGGATGGACGAGGACGGGTTCTTCACCATCGTGGACCGGCGCAAGCGGATGATCAACGCCGCGGGGTTCAAGGTCTGGCCTGCGGAGGTGGAGGGGATCCTCTACCGCCACCCGGCGATCCTCGAGGTCTGTGTCGTCGGCGTCCCGGATCCTGTCCGCGTCGAGAACGTCAAGGCGTACGTGGTGGTCCATCCCGGACACGAGCAGGTCACCGAGGCGGAGATCATCGAGTGGGCCCGGGGCCGGATGGCTGCGTACAAGTATCCGCGGATCGTCCAGTTCATCGATGCGCTGCCCAAGAGCGGCGCCGGAAAGATCCTCTGGCGGGAGCTCCAGGAAAAGGAGCGGGGAAACGCGAGCTGAGCAAGGGCCGGGAACGGCCGGGGAGGCATCATGAGTGAGACTGTCGTCAACACGGTTCTCGGACCAATCGCCCCCGAGGAGATGGGGATCACGTTGCCGCACGAGCACCTCTGCTTCGGGTATCCCGGGTGGGAGGGGGACGCTACCGTCGCACCGCTCGATCCGGAAGCGGTCGTCACGGCCGGCACCGAGGTCCTCGAAGGGCTCAAGCAGTTCGGTGTGGGAACCTACGTGGACGCGACGACCAACGACTGCGGCCGTCAGCCCGAGATCCTGCGCGAGGTGTCGCGGAGGACGGGCGTCCACATCGTCTGCTCGACCGGGTACTACTACGAGGGGGAAGGGGCTCCCGTCTACTGGAAGTTTCGTTCGACCCTCGGGGACATCCGTGGCGAGCTGTACGAGCTGTTCCACAGGGAGGTGACCGAGGGGATCCGTGACACCGGGATCCGCGCGGGTGTCATCAAGGTCGGGTCGAGCAAGGGCGAGATCACCGACTACGAGCGGATCCTCTTCGAGACTGCCGCCCGTGTCCAGGCCGAGACGGGGGTTCCCATCATCACCCACACCCAGGAGGGGACCATGGGGGCGGAGCAGGCGCACCTGCTGATCGATGCGGGGGCCGATCCGGCGAGGATCCAGATCGGGCACATGTCGGACAACCTGGACGTGGACGCGCAGATCGAGGTCCTCGAACAGGGGGTGTTCGTCGCCTGGGACCGGATGGGCCTCCAGGGGATCGTGGGCTGCCCGATGGACGAGCAGCGGTACGACGTGCTGGCGGAGCTGATCGAAAAGGGGTATGCGAACCAGCTCCTCCTCTCACACGATTTCATCATCAGCTGGCTCGGACGGCCCCTGAAACTTCCGGAGCCTCTCCTTCCGCTTCTCGCGAACTGGAACCCGGCGCACCTGTTCAACGGCGTCATTCCGGCGCTCCGGGAACGAGGGGTGACGGAGGAACAGATCCGGACGATGACCGAGGACAACCCGAGGCGGCTCTTCGGCGGACGGTAGACACAGACAAGACACACCGAATCGAACCATCCAATCAGGCGTCCCAGTAA
>JAMOVQ010000091.1 GCA_027067575.1 Thermoanaerobaculia bacterium
GCCTCTTCGAGGCCATCGACGTCCCGCCCCCGACCCGCGGGAAGCTCCCCAGAGAGTTGTAGAGGGAACTTTTCCGAACCCGATCCAATGATATCAACCACTTACGCTCGTAACTGTCGAACTTGGGAGAAGACTTCCGAACCAACATTGGCTTTGTATGCTTTTCCGAAGGGTCTTGTAGCGTAAGAGTTGATCTCTTCAGTGCCGATGGCAGTGCCATAGGGTCTTCTCTTCTCGCGACAGTACCACCTGGAGGTTGGTACCAACTCAGTAGAGTGTTCGCCATCGCTGGAGCGAGCCCCTGTCCTCTTGGCTATGCGAAAGTCACAGCTACCGAGGGCGAAGTCTGGTCTTACGCTTCAGTAGTCGACAATCACTCAGGCGACCCAACCACTATTCCGCTGGAGATCCAATAGGAGAGGCCTGTGTCCACGTCCTTGGATGGCCGGATGAAATTTCCTCTTTCGTTTCACGTTTTCCGTTTCACGTTTCACGACGGGCGGGGGGTGGTCCCGCCTTGACCCGAAGATGCCGTTCCTGGTACCCTTTGCGCCCTGCGCGGTGCCCGTGTGCACGAAACCGGCGCAGAGGAGGGGGTGAACGCCGATGCCCACAGGTGTGTACGTCCGTGACAACGAGTCCTTCGAGCAGGCCCTGCGCCGTTTCAAGCGCAAGTGCGAGAAGGCGGGCATCCTCTCCGAGGTCAAGCGCCGTCGCTTCTACGAGAAGCCTTCCGAGCGCCGGAAGCGGCAGCTGGCCCAGGCCAGAAAGAAGATGCTGAGGAAGATGGCCAAGCAGCGGCGCGCCGGCCTGCTGTAGGCCCGGCGGTCCGTGGGACGCACCGCCACCACCGAGCTGGAGTTCCACAGGGTCCTGGCCATGGTGGCGGCCCACGCGCGCAGCGCCGCGGGCCAGCGTCTCCTTCGAGATCACGACGCCCTCCCCTCCACGGGGGAGGGCGTTCTTGCTGCCCGGCTCACCGCCGAGATGGAGCACCTCCTCGCCGAGGAGGGTCCCCTGAGCTTCGCCGGGCTGGACGAGGCCGGGCCCTGGCTCGCCCCGAAGGCCCCCACGCCCCGGGCCGTGGAGGACCTCCTGGCGCTGCTCTCCTGCGCCCGGAGGGTGGCGTCGATCCGGAGGACGCTGCTCGCCGCCCCCGGTGAGCTGGAACTGCTCCACGACCTGGCCGGGCGCCTGCCCGACGTGGCGGGCCTGGTGGAGTGGGCGGCGGCGCGGCTCGGCCGGGACGGCAGGGTGCCCGACACGGCCTCGCCGAAGCTGGCCTCGCTCCGCAGCACCCTGGTCCGCCTGAGGAGTCAGCTGCTCAGGGAGCTGGAGGGGATCCGGAGGGCCCACGGGGAGGCCTGCGCCGACGCCCCGCCCACGGTGCGCCGGGACCGCTACTGCCTTCCCGTGAAGCGCACCCACCGGGGCGAGGTGCCGGGCCTGGTGCTGGACAGCTCCGGTTCCGGGGCCACGCTGTACGTGGAGCCCTACGCCGCGGTGGAGCTCAACAACCAGATCGTGGAGACCACGGTGGCCGAGCGCCACGAGGTGCAGCGGATCCTGGACGAGGTGGCGGCGGCCTTCTCGGCGGCCCGCCACGAGCTGGCCGCGGCGGTGGAGGTGCTGGCACGCCTCGACGCCGCCCAGGCCCGGGCCCTCTTCGGCCGGACCGTGGAGGGGCGGGTGGTGGTGCCGGGGGAGTCGGAGGAGCTCGTTCTCGTGGGCGCCCGGCACCCGCTGCTGGACCGGCGCCTCCACGCGCTCCGCCGTGAGCTCTTCGGCGAGCCGGACCAGGCGCGCCGCGAGGTGGTCCCGCTGGACCTGCGGTTCCCGGAGGGGGTGCGCACCCTGGTGATCTCCGGCCCCAACGCCGGTGGCAAGACCGTGGCCCTGAAGACCGTGGGGCTCATGGTGCTCATGGCCTACCACGGGATCCCCCTGCCGGCCGCGGAGGGGACCGGCATTCCGGCCTTCGACAACCTCTGGTGCCACATCGGGGACGAGCAGGACGTGGCGGAGGACCTCTCCACCTTCTCGGGGGCCATGGACTTCACGGCCCGGCTGCTCCGCGAGGCGGGGCCGGGCACCCTGGTGCTCTACGACGAGCTGGGGGCCGGCACGGACCCCCTGGAGGGCGCGGCGCTGGGCTTCGCGCTCCTCGAGGAGCTCACCCGGCGCGGGGCCCTCACCCTGGCCACCACCCACCTGGCCGCCATCGCCATGAACGCCGCGTCCGTGCCCGGCATGGAGAACGCGGCCATGGAGTTCGACGAGCGGCTGGGGCGGCCCACCTACACGCTCCGGCTCGGGAGGGCGGGCCGGTCCCGGGGCCTGGAGATCGCCGAGGCCATGGGGGTCGCCCCCGGCGTGCTCGATCGCGCCCGGGAGCTGCTGGGCGGGGAGCACCTGGAGCTGGAGCGCTGGCTGAAGCGGCTGGAGGCGCTGGAGGCCGAGCTCGAGGAGCGGAAGGAGGCGATCCGAGGTGAGCTCGAGGAGGCCCGGCGGCTCCAGCGGCGTGCGGCCGAGGAGAAGCGGAGGCTCGAGACCGAGCGGAAGGGCCTCACGGAGAGGCTCGCCGCCGAGAGGGAGCGGCTGAGGCGGGCCGCGCGGGAGAAGCTCGACGCCGTGCTGGCCGAGATCGAGCGGGCCCGGAAGGAGCAGGAGCGCCTGGGCCGGCGCCGGCAGGAGCAGCTCCGTGCCCGGGCCATGGACCTGGAGGTCCCGGGGGAGGGCGCCGCCCCGGCGGGGGACGGGGACGCCGGGCCGGGGGACACGGTGCGGGTGGCGGGCCTGGGAAGCACGGGAACGGTGGAGGAGGTGCGGGGCTCGCAGGCGCGGGTGGCGGTGGGCGGCAAGCACCTCTGGGTGCCGCTCGGCGAGCTCGAACGGGTGGAAAGACCTGGAGCGGGGTCCCCCCGGGGCGCCGTCCGCGTCCACGTGGAGGAGGCCGTGCCCCGGGAGCTGGACCTCCGGGGCATGGACGCGGAGGCGGCCCGGGAGGAGCTCGAGCACTGGCTGGACCGGGCGCTGGCCGCCGGCCGGCCGTCGGTGCGGGTCATCCACGGCCACGGCACCGGTACACTGCGGAGGATGGTCCAGGAGATCTGCCGCTCCCACCCCGCCGTGCGGTCCTTCCGGCATCCGCCGGGGAACCGGGGCGGCACCGGCGCCACCGAGATCGAGCTCGAGGGGGCCTCCGATGGCTGACGTGGACCTCGGCCCCGCCTCGGTGGCGCGGGTCCGCGAGGCCGCCGACATCGTGGAGGTGGTCTCCGAGCACGTGAGCCTCAAGCGCCGGGGCCGCCGCTGGGTGGGCCTGTGCCCCTTCCACCAGGAGAAGACGCCGTCGTTCTCGGTGGACCCCGAGAGGGGCCTCTACTACTGCTTCGGCTGCCATGCCGGTGGTGACGTGATCCGCTTCGTCATGGAGCTGGAGCACCTGGCCTTTCCCGAGGCGATCCGCCACCTGGCGGACCGTTTCGGGGTCACCCTGCCCGAGGCCAGCCCGGAGGCCGGGAGGCGGGCCCGCGCCGCGGACCGCGCCCGGGCGCTGCTGGCCGAGGCCCAGGCATGGTTCCGGGAGCAGCTCCTGGCCCCGCGGGGCTCCGCGGCGCGGGCCGAGCTGGAGCGCCGGGGGTTCCCCCGGGAGACCTGGGAGGACTACGGCTTCGGCTTCGCTCCGGACGCCTGGCGCGACCTCCTGGAGCACCTCGGGAAGCGTCACACCCAGGGTGCCATCCTGGAGGCGGGGCTTGCGCTCACCAGCGACAGGGGTGGGTCCCCCTACGACCGCTTCCGCAACCGCATCACCTTCCCGATCCACGGGAGCGACGGGCGCATCGTGGCCTTCGGGGGCCGGGCCCTGGGCGACACCGAGCCCAAGTACCTCAACAGCCCGGAGGGACCGCTGTTCCACAAGCGGTCCACGCTGTTCCTGCTCCACCGCGCCCGGAGGCCCATGGGGGACGCCGGGCACGCCCTGGTGGTGGAGGGCTACTTCGACTGCCTCTCCCTCCACAGGGCCGGCTTCGGGCAGGCGGTGGCGACCCTGGGCACGGCGCTCACCGCGGACCATGCCCGGATCCTGCGGCGCCTGGTGCCGAGGGTGCTGCTCTGCTACGACGCCGACGCTGCGGGCCGGAAGGCCGCCGCCGCGGGAGCCCGGGTGCTCCTGGCGGCGGGGCTCGAGGTGGCCGTGGTGGCTCTGGAGCCCGGGAAGGACCCGGACGACGTGATCCGCGAGGAGGGGCCGGAGGCGTTCGGAGCCCTGGTGGACACCCCCCAGCCGCTCATCGACTTCCTCTGCGCCGACCTCCCGCCGGATCCCGCGGAGCGCCGGAGGGCGGGCACGGAGCTCGCACCCCTCATGGGCTCGGCCCGTGACCCCGTGGTGCGTTTCGCCCTCCTGGAGGAGCTGGCGCGGCGGCTGGACCTGCCGCTCGAGATGCTCCGGGAGCACGCGCGGGGGTCCGGCCCACCGCGGAGGGCGGCCGGGCCGGCGCCGGCACCGGCCCAGGAGAGCATTCCGCCCGGCGAGCTCTGCCTCGCGAGCATCCTGCTCCACTGCCCGGCCGGGCGGCGCCGGATCATCCTGGAGCACGTGGACACCGGCTTCCTCCAGAGCTCCAGGATCCGGACCCTGGTGGAGCGCCTGGAGGCCCTCGACGAGGACTTGGGATCCGATGCCGCCAGCGCGATCCTGGAGGGCTCCGACGACCCGGCCCTGGTGCAGCTCCTTGCGGAGCTGAGCCTCGGCGACCTGCCCGAGCCCAGCGAGAACGGGACCCGTGCGCAGCTCCGGCGGCTCCTGGAGCAGCAGGCCCGTCAGCGGGCCCGGAAGCTCCAGGAGGCCATCCGGGAGGCGGAGGCCCGGGGAGACGATGGCGAGATCGAGCGGCTGCAGGCCGAAAAAATGCGTCTGAGGCGGGAAATTCCAGAAATCTGATGCCAGGGCGGCAAATGGCCTTGCCAAACGGCGGTCCAGGCACCATATTCCCGGTTGGTGGTGTGCGAAACATCTGGGAGGCCAGCGATTCGGTCCGTGCCACGCACGAATCCCGTGATGATCATCATCGTTTCACCGTATCCACCAGGTGTGGGGAAGCATTGAGGGTCCGCGTGCGTTGTGATGACGGCGCGAGACACGCGGCCATGGATGGATGACTGGCGGGGGGCGCGCCGCCAGCGGCAGCCCCGCGGAATCATCGGCAACCAGCGCCCGGGGAGCAGGCAGACATGGAGGCGTCAGGGGTGTTGATCGAAGAAAAGTACCCTGAGCTGGGCAAGCTCATCCAGACCGGCAAGGAGCGGGGCTACATCCTCTACGAGGAGCTCTACGAGAACCTTCCCGAGGAGGTCACGGGGATCGCCGAGGAGCTCGACGAGATCTACGTGCGCCTCGGCGAGCTCGAGATCGATGTGATGGAGGGGGAGTCCGCCGAGGGATCCAGCCAGGACCCTGCGAAGTCCCAGCCCGGTTCCACCGAGGCCAAGGCGAGCACCGACGAGAAGGCTGCCAAGCCCGCCGCCACCGAGCAGCTGGAGAAGACCAACGACCCGGTCCGCATGTACCTGCGGGAGATGGGCACCGTCAAGCTGCTGGACCGCGAGGGCGAGGTGGCCATCGCCAAGCGGATCGAGGCCGGCGAGGCGCGGGTCTTCATCGCGCTGTCCAAGGAGCCCGACCTGCTGGAGCTCTTCGTCAGGACCAACGAGCAGGCGCGCCGCGAGCGCCGCGGCGTGCGGGAGCTGCTCCAGGCGGAGACCCTGGACCTGGAGGAGCGGGCCGAGGAGCGGGTCCGGGAGACCGTGGCCATCTTCAAGAAGATCAGCGACCTGGACGAGGAGTCCCGGGAGCTGAAGAAGCGCCTGAGGCGGTGCAAGAGCACCGGCAAGCGCCACCAGGAGCTGGCCGAGAAGATCGAGGACAACCTGGCCGACATCGCCGTCCTGGTGCGGCGCGTGGACTTCACCACCACCACCCGCAACCGGCTGCTCACCTTCCTTCGCGAGGTGGAGCGGCAGTTCTCCATCCCCGTGGGCACCATCAACCGGGACCGGAAGAAGATCCAGCAGGAGCGGAACGTGGAGCGCCGGCGCTTCTACCAGGACCGCATCGCGCGGTACGAGGAGGAGCTGGCCACCCTGGAGGAACGCTTCCGGATCCCCTACGACCGGCTCAGGACGCTGCTCGCCGAGGTCCGCCGCGGCGAGGCGGAGACCGACCAGGCCAAGCACGAGCTCATCGTGGCCAACCTCCGGCTGGTGGTGTCCATCGCCAAGAAGTACACCAACCGCGGCCTGCAGTTCCTCGACCTCATCCAGGAGGGGAACATCGGCCTCATGAAGGCCGTGGACAAGTTCGAGTACCGCCGGGGCTACAAGTTCTCCACCTACGCCACGTGGTGGATCCGCCAGGCCATCACCCGGGCCATCGCGGACCAGGCCCGGACCATCCGGATCCCGGTGCACATGATCGAGACCATCAACAAGCTCACGCGCACCACCCGGATGCTCGTCCAGGAGCTGGGCCGGGAGCCCACGGTGGAGGAGATCGCCGAGCGCATGGAGATGCCGGTGTCCAAGGTCCGGAAGATCCACAAGATCTCCCAGGAGCCCATCTCCCTGGAGACCCCCATCGGCGAGGAGGAGGACTCCCACCTGGGCGACTTCATCGAGGACACCCACTCCGTGTCGCCCATCGACGCGGTGATCATGCGCACGCTCAAGGACCACACCGAGAAGGCGCTCCGGTCGCTGACGCCCCGGGAGGAGCAGGTGATCAAGCTCCGCTTCGGCATCGGGGACGGGACCGAGCACACCCTCGAGGAGGTGGGTCGGACCTTCAACGTGACGCGGGAGCGGATCCGCCAGATCGAGTACAAGGCGCTTCGCAAGCTCCGGCACCCCAGCCGCGCCCAGCTCCTCAAGCCCTTCTCCGAGGGACAGGAGTAGGCGGCGGCCGCGCCATCCCGGCCGTCCCCGGTTGCCGGCCGGCAGGCGGCGGGTTACCATGACCGTTGGGCCCATAGCTCAGCGGTCAGAGCCGCCGGCTCATAACCGGTCGGTCCCAGGTTCGAATCCTGGTGGGCCCACCGGGCCGCCGTGGCGGGACCCAGGAAAACGCGGGGGAATCGATGGAAAACGTCCGGCACGAGCTCATCCAGATGATCCGTCTCCAGGCGATCTACGACCAGATCGCCCAGGCCATCACCGAGCAGGAGACGCCGCCCGCCGACGTCCTCGAGCTCGAGGAGGAGAACCGGCGGCGGCAGCGGGAGCTCGAGGAGCTCGAGGAGAGGATCGAGGAGATCGAGGAGGAGCTCCGCGAGGTCCGCCGCAAGGAGGAGGAGTCGAAGCTCGAGCTCGAGCACTTCCAGAAGCAGCGCGCCGCGGTCACCAACGAGCGGGAGTTCACCGCGGTGATCAACGAGATCGACTTCGCCACCCGTGCGCTGGAGGAGGCCGAGGCGCGCCGGAAGGAGCTGGAGGGGGCCGAGGAGGAGATCAGGGCCGAGATCCAGACCCGCAAGGAGGCCCGTCCCGAGGAGGAGGCCTCCCACCGCGAGGTTGTGGAGCGGTGGGCCGCCCGACAGCAGGAGCTCAAGGAGCTCATCCACACCCTCGCCGAGCAGGCCAGGACCATCGAGGAGGGCCTCCATCCCGCCAACCGCTCGCGCTTCCTGCGGCTGCTCAAGAGCAAGCAGGGCCGGGCCATGGCGCCGGCCATCGAGGGCTCATGCTCCCTGTGCCACTTCGCCCTGAGGCCCCACGTCCAGCAGCGGGTCCGCCGTGCCGAGGAGATCATCACCTGTGAGCACTGCCACCGGATCCTCTACCTTCCCGAGCTCGGGGAGGACGGCGACGAGGGCTGAGGCCCCGCGGAACCCACCGGCCATGGCCACGGACATCGCCGCCCGCCTCGCCGCCGTCCGCCGGAGGATCGCCGGGGCCGCGGAGCGCTCGGGCCGGGACCCCGGCGGCGTGACCCTGGTGGCGGTGGGCAAGACCTGGCCCGCCGGGATCGTGGCCGAGGCCGTCAGGGCCGGGGCCACCGACCTCGGGGAGAACCGGGTCCAGGAGGCCGCGGCGAAGCGCCCCGGGGTGCCGCCGGCCACCTGGCACCTCATCGGCCCGCTCCAGCGGAACAAGGCGCGCCTGGCCCTGGAGGTCTTCGACGTGATCCACACCGTGGACCGTCCCCGCCTGGTGGAGCGCCTCCAGGCGGTGCTCACGGAGCGCTGGCCGGGGCGGAGGGTGCCGGTCTACCTGGAGGTCAACGTGGGGGAGGAGCCCCAGAAGGCCGGGGTTTCACCGGGGGAGGCGGAGGGACTCGCGCGGCTCGTGCTCCAGGCGGAGCCCCTGAAGCTGGTGGGTCTCATGTGCATTCCCCCCTTCGCAGAGGACCCGGAGGCCTCCCGTCCCCACTTCCGGCGGCTGGCGGCCCTCCGTGACGAGCTCCAGCAGGCCCTCGGCCGGCCGTTGCCGGGGCTCTCCATGGGCATGAGCCACGACTTCGAGGTGGCCATCGAGGAGGGGGCCACGCTGGTCCGGGTGGGCACCGCCATCTTCGGCCCCAGGAGGCAGACATGAGAGCACTCCGGCTGATCGTCGTTCCACTGTTCACCGTGCTGGACTGGCTGCTCATGCTCACCATGTGGGCCGTCATCATCCGGGCGGTGATCTCCTGGGTGGAGCCCAACCCCGCCAACCCCATCGTGCGGACCCTCCGGATCCTCACCGATCCCATCCTGAGGCCGTTCCAGCGCCTCCAGTGGCGGCTGTTCCGGCGGCCGCTCCCGGTGGACCTCTCCCCCATCTTCGTGGTGATCCTGATCTCCGTGGTCCGGATCTTCCTGGGCGAGCTCCGCTTCCTGCTGCTGTACTGAGCCCCCGTCACGCCGCGTTGGGCCGGTGGCGGTCACTCTCGCGATGGCTCACGTGGAGAGGACGTCCCCCTCCCCCCGGGCGGTGCCTGCGCGCGGCATCAGCGAAGCTCCCGTCCCGTTGTGGAGGTGCAGAGCTGGGCGTGGAGGACACCGCGCTCCCGGCGCAGGGCCGCGGCCAGCCCCTCGATGTCGGCGGGCCGGCCCTTGAGGATCACCACCTCCACGCAGATGGTGTGGTCCAGGTGCACGTGGGTGGTGGCGAGGATCTGATGGTGGTGGCGGTGCTGGATCTCCGTCAGGCGGTCGGCGAGCCCCGGGGCGTGGTGGTCGTAGACCAGGGTCAGCGTGCCCACCACCGTTCCCTCGGCGGTCCGCCACGATTCCTGGACCAGGTAGTGGCGGATGGCGTCCCGGAGGAACTCCGAGCGGTTGGCGTACCCCCTGTGCAGCCGGAGCCTCTCCAGCTTCCCGTGAAGCCCCTCGTCGAGAGTGAAGCTGAGCCGTACTGTATCACCCATGGTGGTATGAACCTCGTCTCAACATGTAATACGATACGGGGAGCCCTGTCAAGCGTCTCATGTTCCAAGCAGCCAATGACACGTGATGTTGTCTCAGGACAGGAGTGGAGACGGAGAAGAGCGGGGAGGCGTCGTCCGGGCAGGGTACTTCCCGGGTGGGTGGCCGGCCTCCCCACCGCTTCGCGTTTTCCGGAGCCCGTGCTAGGCTGAGCCCCCGATGGACAACCTGCCCCGCCTGCTGCGCTCTCCCCGGAAGGCGCACCTCATCCTCGCGGACGGCACGGTGTTCCCGGGCTTCGCCCTGGGGGCCCCGGGGGTCGCGGAGGGCGAGGTGGTCTTCAACACCTCCATGACCGGCTACCAGGAGATGCTCACGGACCCGTCGTACCACGGGCAGATCCTGGTGCTCACCACCTCCCACGTGGGCCAGGTGGGCGTCAACGCCTTCGACGCGGAGTCCGGTGGCGTCTGGGCCCGGGCCCTGGTGGTGCAGGACCTGGACGCCGCGGCCTCCTCCTGGCGGGCCGAGGAGGATCTGGAGGACTTCCTGGAGTCGCGCGGTGTGGCGGTGGGCTGGGGCTTCGACACCCGCACCATCGTGCGCCACGTGCGCACCCACGGCGCCGTGCCGGGCCTGCTGGTCACCGACGGCAGCGAGCCCTCGGCGCTCCTCGAGCGGGCCCGGGCCGCCCGCGGCACCGACGGCATGGACCTGGCCTCCGAGGTGGCCTGTGCCGAGCCCTTCCCCTGGGAGGCGGGCCCCTGGCCCGAGGGCTCCACGCCGGCGCCCGGCCCGGAGGCGCCCCTGGTCCGCGTGGTGGACTTCGGCGTCAAGCGCTCCATCCTGCGGCGGCTGGTGGGCGAGGGCTTCCGCGTGGAGGTGGTGCCCCCCTCCACGGAGCCCGGGGTGCTCACAGCGTCCGGGGTGGCGGGCGTGGTGCTCTCCAACGGCCCCGGCGACCCCGCGGCCGTGACCGGGGGCCGCCGCCTGGCGGAGGCCGTGCTCGGTGAGAAGCCCGTGCTGGGCATCTGCCTGGGCCACCAGATCCTGGGCCTGGCCCTGGGGGGCCGCACCGTGAAGCTGCCCTTCGGCCACCACGGCGGCAACCACCCCGTGCGCGAGCTGGCCACGGGCCGCGTGCTCGTCACCGCCCAGAACCACAACTACGCGGTGGAGGAGGCCTCCCTGCCGCGGGAGGTGGAGGTCACCCACATCAACCTGACCGACGGCACCGTGGAGGGCCTGGCCCTGCCGCGCCTGGGCGTGGAGTCGGTGCAGTTCCACCCGGAGGCGGCGCCGGGACCCAACGACGCCGCGGGCCTCTTCGCCCGCTTCCGGGAGCGCTGTGTGGCGGGGGGTGCGGCATGAGCGGGCCGCGCACCGTCTGCATCCTGGGCGCCGGCCCCATCCGCATCGGCCAGGCCTGCGAGTTCGACTACTCGGGCGTGCAGGGTGTGAAGGCCCTCAAGGAGGAGGGCTGCCGGGTGGTGCTGGTGAACTCCAACCCCGCCACCGTCATGACCGACGTGCGGCTGGCGGACCGGACCTACGTGGAGCCCCTGGACCTGGCCACGGTGACGGCCGTGCTGGAGCGGGAACGGCCCGACGCCCTGATCCCCACCCTGGGCGGGCAGACCGCCCTGAACCTGGCCGTGGAGCTGGCCGAGGCCGGGGTGCTGGACCGGCTGGGCATCGAGCTGCTGGGCGCCTCGGTGCGCTCCATCCGGCTGGCCGAGGACCGGGAGGCCTTCCGCCAGGCCATGGAGGCCGCGGGGATCCCGGTGCTGCCCGCACGCACCGTGGCTTCGGTGGAGGAGGGCCTCGCGGCCCTGGAGGAGATCGGCCTGCCCGCCATCCTGCGGCCCTCCTTCACCCTGGGCGGCTGGGGCGGCGGCAGCGCGGCCACCCGCGAGGACTTCGAGCGCCTGCTGGCCCACGGCATCGAGGCCTCGCCCGCGGGCACCGTGCTCGTGGAGTCCTCCGTGCTGGGCTGGAAGGAGTTCGAGCTGGAGGTCATGCGGGACGGGGCCGGCACCTTCGTGGTGGTCTGCTCCATCGAGAACCTGGACCCCATGGGCGTGCACACGGGCGACTCCATCACCGTGGCCCCCGCCCAGACCCTCACCGACCGGGAGTACCAGCGCCTCCGCGACGCCGCCCGGGGCGTGCTGGACGCCGTGGGCGTGGCCACCGGCGGTGCCAACGTGCAGTTCGCCGTGAACCCCGCCGACGGCCGCTTCGTGGTCATCGAGATGAACCCGCGCGTGTCGCGCTCCTCGGCCCTGGCCTCCAAGGCCACGGGCTTCGCCATCGCCCGCCTGGCGGCCAAGGTGGCCCTGGGCCGGCGCCTGGACGACCTGCTCAACGACATCACGAAGACCACCCCGGCCTCCTTCGAGCCCGCCCTGGACTACGTGGTGGTGAAGATCCCGCGCTTCGCCTTCGAGAAGTTCCCCGGGGCCGAGCCCCTCCTGGGCACCGCCATGAAGGCCGTGGGCGAGGTGGCCGCCATGGGCCGCTCCTTCGAGGAGGCGCTGCTCAAGGCCGTGCGCTCCCTGGAGGTGGGCCGGGACTCCCTGGAGGCCCCCCGCGAGACCGCCGCCGCGGAGGACGCCGAGCTCGCCCGGAGGCTCGGCCGGCCCTCCCCCGACCGCCTCTGGGAGGTGGCCGAGGCGCTGCGCCGGGGCTGGGGCGTGGAGCGGCTCTTCGAACTCACCGCCATCGACCCCTGGTTCCTGCGCCGCATCGAGGGCCTGGTGGCCGCCGAGGCCGCCCTGGCGGGGCGAGCGGGCGACCCGGAGGCCCTGGAGGCCGCCAAGCGGCTGGGCCTCGCGGACGCCCAGCTCGCCCGCCTCTGGAACACCACCGAGGCCGCCCTCCGCGAGCTCAGGGCCACCCACGGCCCGGCCCGCGTGCGCCGCCGGGTGGACACCTGCGCCGCCGAGTTCGAGGCCCAGACCCCCTACCTCTACGGCAGCTTCGGCGACGCCGACGAGCTGCCCCGCACCCGACGCCCCGTGCTGATCCTGGGCGGCGGCCCCGTGCGCATCGGCCAGGGGATCGAGTTCGACACCTGCTGCGTGGAGGCCGTGGCGGGCCTCAACGCCGAGGGCTTCGAGGCCGTCATGGTCAACTGCAACCCCGAGACGGTCTCCACCGACTACGACGCCGCCGACCGCCTCCACTTCGACCCCCTCCACCGGGAGGATGTGCTGGACATCTGCGCCGCCGAGCGACCGGTGGGCGTCATCGTGCAGCTGGGCGGCCAGACCCCCCTGGGCCTCGCCGCCGATCTCGAGGCCGCGGGCGTGGCCGTGCTGGGCACGGGCCGGGAGGCCATCGACCGGGCCGAGGACCGGGGCCGCTTCGGGGCCCTCATCGAGGAGCTCCGCCTGGCCCAGCCCCCCGGCCGCATGGTCACCTCCACGGAGGAGGCCCTGGCCGCAGCGGGCGAGCTGGGCTACCCCGTGCTCGTGCGGCCCTCCTACGTGCTGGGCGGCCGGGCCATGGAGATCGTCTTCTCCGACGAGGGCCTCGAGGCCTACCTGCGCCGGGCCGCCGAGGTGGACCCGGACCGGCCCGTGCTGGTGGACCGCTTCCTGGAGCGGGCCGTGGAGGTGGACGTGGACGCCGTGGCCGACGGCGAGCGGGTGGCCATCTGCGGCATCCTGGAGCACATCGAGGAGGCCGGCGTCCACTCGGGCGACTCGGCCGCCGTGACCCCGCCGGTGAGCCTGCCCCTGGAGCTCCAGGCCGAGCTGCGCCGCCAGGTGCGCCTCCTGGCGCTGGCGCTCGGCGTGCGGGGGCTCATGAACGTGCAGTTCGCCATCCAGGAGGGCCGGGTCCACGTGATCGAGGCCAACCCCCGTGCCTCCCGCACCGTGCCCTTCCTGGCCCGGGCCACCGGCGTGCCCTGGGCCGAGGTGGCCGCCCGGGTCTGCGCCGGCGCCTCGCTGGAGGCCCTGGGCATCCACGACGGCGTGCCCCCCGAGGTGGCCGTGAAGATCCCCGTCTTCCCCTTCGAGCGCTTCCCCGGCGTGGACCCCCTGCCCGGGCCCGAGATGCGCTCCACCGGCGAGGTCATGGGCCGGGGTCGCACCTTCGGCGAGGCCTTCGCCAAGGCCGCCCTGGCCGCCGGCTGGCGCATGCCGCGGGAGGGCGGCGTGCTGCTCTCCCTGGCCGACCGGGACAAGGAGCGCCTCCCCGCCCTGGCCGCCCGCTGGCAGGAGCTGGGCTTCGCCCTGCTCGCCACCGAGGGCTCGGCCCGGGCCCTGGAGGCCGCGGGCATCTGCGGCGTCCGCGCCGTCCACAAGGTGGGACAGGGCTCCCCGGACATCCCCGGCCTCCTGGCCTCGGGCGAGATCCACCTGGTGGTGAACACCACGGCCGGCCCGCGCGCCCACCGGGACGCCGGCTCCATCCGCCGCGCCGCCCTGGAGGCCGGCGTGCCCTACCTCACCACCATCCCCGGCGCCCACGCCGCCGCCGAGGCCGTGGCCACCCTCCGCCGCGGCACCCTCAGCGTGCGGACGTTGCAGGAGGGGTAGGTCCGCCCGCCCGGCCGGCCTCGTGAAACGGGAAACGTGAAACGTGAAACGAAAGACCCGCCCGCCCGGCCGGTGAGGACGTGAGGGAGTCAGGGCGTCAGGAAGTCGGGGTGTGGGAACGGCCGGTGACGGAGCAGGGGAGCTGGGGAGCTGGGGAGCAGGGGAGCAGGGGCGCAGGGGTGCGGCGGCCGCCCAGCCGCCCGTGCGCAACCACGGATTCCGGGGATCGGGAGGATTCGGAGGGTTCCCGGCCAGGAGGTGTCCGGGTGGTATGGTGTGGGGCGCCGGGAGTCCGGCGGGGGCCTCCGGGCTCCGACAGCCGGGGGAGGCCAGGGGAGGGTCGATCATGGAAATCCGGAGAGTTCTGGTGGTCGGGACGGGTACGCTCGGTTCGCAGATCGGCTTCCAGTGCGCCCTGCACGGTTTCGAGACCGTGATGTACGACGTTGACGAGGGGGCGCTGGAGCGCTGCGAGGCGGCCCACCAGAAGATCGGGCGGGCGGTCCGGGCGGACCTCGGGACTCCCGGGGAGGCCATCGCCGCGGCCCACGTAAGGCTCTCCTACACCACCGACCTGGCCGGGGCGGCCGCGGAGGCCGACCTGGTCAGCGAGTCGGTGCCGGAGGATCCCGGGCTCAAGCGGAAGGTCTTCGCGCAGCTGGGGGAGCCGTGCCCGTCGCGGACCATCTTCACCACCAACAGCTCCACGCTCCTGCTCAGCGACATGGCGGAGGCCTCCGGCCGCCCGGAGCGCTTCCTGGCCCTCCACTTCGCCAACCAGATCTGGGTCAACAACGTGGCCGAGATCATGCGCCATCCCGGCACCGACCCCGAGGTCTTCGAGCAGGTGGTCCGCTTCGCCCGGGAGATCGGGATGGTGCCCATCCGCCTCGAGAAGGAGCAGAACGGCTACGTGCTCAACACGCTCCTCGTGCCGCTGCTGGGCGCCGCCCTGAGCCTGGTGGTCAACGGGGTCGCCTCCCACGAGGACGTGGACCGGACCTGGATGATCGCCATGAAGGTCCCCATGGGTCCCTTCGGCACCCTGGACCTGGTGGGGCTCCAGACCGCCCACGACATCACCGCCTACTGGGCCTCCCGGAGCGGCGACGAGCAGTCCCGCCGCAACGCCGCCTTCCTCAAGGAGCACTACGTGGACCGCGGCAGGCTGGGGGTGGCCACCGGCGAGGGCTTCTACACCTACCCGGACCCGGCCTTCCGCCGGCCCGGTTTCCTGGACTGAGCCGGTCCGCCGGTCAGAGCGACGGAAGTGCCGGCCCCCGGGCTCCCCCGCCCGGCCCGGTCACGGTCCTCACCTCGAATTCCGGCGGATCGTCCATGGTCCTCTTCACCGTGCACATCTTCGCCGCCCGCTCCAGCGCCGCGTGGTACTTCTCGGGGAAGCCCTCCGGCACCCGGATCTCGAGCTCGATCCGGGCGAGCCTCCCCTCCGGGCTCCGGTGCCACCGCTGCACGAGCGAGAGCCCCTCGTGGGGGATTCCCCGTCGCTTTGACTGTCAACGCGAATCCGGTCTCGCCCAATTCATGGCCATCCGGTCTCGCGCGCTCTGTCCGACGTGGGTACCGGGTCCCTCGGGTATTTCACGAAAGGGACTTCCTATTTGGGTGGCGATCGACGTTCGACCCTCGGGATTGTGGCCCGGAACGTTCCTTGACCGAAGCCAGCTGGTGCCGAAGTACCTCCAAAGAGTGGCCGGATGCATGTTGAGAGGCAGCGAGCCTCTGAAGTGCGGAGCTGTCAATTCCAACTTCTCGTGCGGCATCAAGTAGCCCCTGGGTATGGAGAGGCATCTCAAGCGTTGCCGCGCTAGCCACCGCACGTTCGATGAGCCTCTTGGCAAGTTCCCGTGAAACCCGGGAATGGGACAACAGGGCGGCGAGGCAGGCGATCTGGATCGTGGTCTCATGATCAGCCTCTCTCAGGCACATGAGGTGCGCGAGAATCGCCTCGGACGTGGAAATGCACGAGTTCAAGGTTAGCCCATCTTTGAGTAACCGCCAGTATTGGCGAAACCCGCCTCTGGGCACGATGAGTCTCTCTTTGATTTCGTTCGCGATGCCCAATGCGGCAGAGGAATCCCCGAGGCGGAGGAGACACCATCCCTTCAGAGCTTGGGTTCCCGCCGCCCGCTCCACGAAACCGCTTGCAGAGTAGATAGCGGCGGCAGAGTCAAGGAACGGGAGAGCCGAGCTCCACGACCCTAGCAGCGACCTCAACCAGCCTCGATTGAACAGAGCATTGGCTTCAGCTTCTCGTGCCCCTCGTTCCTGTGCAAGTTCGTAACTTCTCAGGAAGGCTTGGTCGGCACCGGTGACGTCACCGCTCGCGAGCCGGCACAGCCCTAGGTTGCCACTGGCGTTCATGACTACCTCGAGATCCTCCAGGATCTCGGCCTCCTCAATCGCCTTGTTGTTCTCTCGCTCGGCATCAGCGATGTGGCCGGCGAGACGGTAGCCTTCGGCGAGGTTGACGCGCAGCACCAGTCGGCGCCGCGGTATCCCGATTTCACCGATGATTTGTTGGATCGATTCGAGCACTCGCACGCTTTCTTCCGGATTATCCGCACGCATCAACACAATTGCACGTCTCACTGCGGATTCTGCGCGGAGTGTCGGCAGATTCAAACTTGCTGCGAGTTCTTCGGCGTGGCTAAGAACTCTGAGCGATTCGTCAAACCTTTCTCCTCCGTGGTAGGCCAAGACGAGACCGTAGGTCAGCGCTGAGTGAACCTCGAGGAGCGGATCCCCGGTAGACCGTGACCGTTCGAAGGCCCGGCGCGCGATGTCATGCGCGAGGTCCAACTCCCCCACCCTCCACGCCAAGTTGGCTGCTGCGTCCTCAGCTTGCGCTGCGACCTGGATTGGAGTCCCGGTTTCCTGTGCCAGCGCAGTGAGGCCGTGAACAGCAGTCGACACCTGATTTGGGTTGCCTCGCTGTGCCCGTGCTGCGGCCTCTCCTTCGCGTTCGAGTATCCAAAGCCTCTCAATAGGCTGATGCGCTGTGATTCGCCGGTGAACAGTGGGGATCGTAAGTCGTCCCAGCTCATCTCCCCTCTCAAGGCAGAGAGTAGCTACCGCCTGGGCGAGAAGCGGTGATGGCTCGCACTCGACCCACCGGCCCACCGTCCTGCGCCATACGGCGGTGTCGTGTGAGCCGGTCCAGGGAGGTAAACCGAGAGCGTTTTCTAGGGCGGCGGGAGACCCCTCGCCGAGGTAAATGCTGTGTCTGGCTACTGCCAGTGCTTCCCTCACGGACCGTTCGGCTTCTCCATAGCCCACCCATGCGACCCGTGACGAAGCAGCGACGAGCTGCCGAATCAGAGGGCGAAGGTCAGGATCTCGGACCGCATACCCGATGAAAACCAGCGGTTTCCCCTGAACCATAGCTACAAGCGAATCGCCGCATCGGGGGGGGAACTCTCGTAGGATCTGGTCGATAGTGAGGCCCAGGTCAGCGTCCCGGTCTGCCACCGAGGCATCACCATGCAACTTGATCACTAGGTGTTCATCCCGTGGAGGCGCCGCCAGAGTGGCGATGGTGGCTCGATCGGTGACCACCCGTGCAATCCCGCCCCACTGTGCAATGGCGAGTTCGATTTGGTCGTCGAAATTCGTCGTCAACCAGATCCGCGGGGTCTTGCTGACAGAAGCCAGGATTCTGTGTGTGGGCCCCGGTCCGAAGCCTTTCATCGTGGCAAGAATCGAGCTTGTAGCACTGGGGAGATAGCGGGAGATAATGTCCGTCACAACCTCGAATCGTGGCCACGAGGCCGTCGCTGAGGAATCCAATTCCGAGAATACACTCTCAAGGCCGATCCGGGAAAAGAGGCTCTTGACAAGGTATCGGGCCGCTTCATCGCCCAAAGGGAGGTCACCTCCGTAGCAGGCGCCTGCACCGAGAAAGTAGATCGTGTCAGGGTCACGGATGATCTCTGCAAGTTGTTGTGATTTGATCGTGGTCATATCAAACGATCCAGCGGGACTGATGTGGGGGTTGCACTTGGGCAACCCCTATTGGGATTCTATTGTCCAACCTGCTCTCCCAAGTCCTCTTCAATAGCGGCGAACTGTTCCAGGGCGGCCTGGAGGTCCTCCACGATCTCGGCGGCGAGGATCCCCGGTTCCGGGAGGTTCGCCGAGTCCTCCAGGGACTCGTCCCGGAGCCAGAAGATGTCCAGGTTGGCCTTGTCGCGGGCCACGAGCTCGTCGTAGCTGAAGCACTTGAAGCGCTCGCTCTCCTCACGCTCGTGGCGGTTGGCCGGGTTGTAGCACCGGACGAAGTCCTCGAGGTCGGCCCGGGTCAGCGGGTTCTTCTTCAGTGTGAAGTGCTTGTTGGTCCGGAGGTCGTAGATCCAGAGCTTTTCCGTCCAGGGCTTCTCGGCGGCGGGCCGGCGGTCGAAGAAGAGGACGTTGGCCTTCAGTTCCCGTCGATGAAGAGGATCGCCCTGTCAGCCATGGGACCTCAAGAAAAACCCCGGAGTGTGGCCACGCCAGACTCCGGGGGGATGAACACCCTATCCCCGTGGGGCATCGGGCCATGACACCATACTGCCAGAGACCTGACCGTGTCAAGCTGGGTCGGCTCCCGCGGCCGAAGGGTCGTTGACGGAAGACTACCCGGCTCCTGTACGTGATCATGGGTTCTCTCCGGCATTCGATGTGTTGAACAGCGCTCGTACAACAAACCCAGAGAAAGTTCAGCCACACCGAACCTTCTCCAGCATCGTTGTCATCCGTGGTGTCCCCCCAACCAGTTGAGGATCACTCATCTGAAGGGAGGTTATCCCCCCTTGTCCCGCCCCAGGCCCACCGACACCCCCCTGGGACCCATGTGGGAATCTGGGTGTCCCCCAACTGCGGGATCCTGGGTGTCCCTTGACAGGGACGTTCGCAAACGGCATAAAATCCCCCGTGGGAACCCCACACGAGTGCAGGGTTCCAACGGGGGTGGTTTCCCGAGCGCCAGAGATCAGCGATCCGCAGCGTCCAACCGCTGGAGCTCCGAACGGTTCACGAGAACGAGTGGACCGTCGGGTCCGGGGTACAGCCACTGATCGGTCGGGAACGGGCGCTCCTCCAGGACGGTACCGTCCGCCCAGCGAACCTCGAGCAGCCGCGCGGCTTTTCCCGTTCCATCCACCGCCACCAGCCAGACGCTCTCTTCACCGGGGGCCCAGCCATGGACCCGGACGTTACCGGTCGGGGCCGGGACCACGATCCGCTCCCGAGGCGTTCCGTCCGGCGAGAACCGGAGGAGTGCCCGGTCGAACGGGTCGAAGACCTCGATCGCTGTCGGTGAGACATAGATCAGGAGCTGGTTCTCGATCCCGGCGATGGAGCTTCCGGCCTTGAGGGGACGTCGGGGCACGATGTCGTGGACGGGCTCGAGGTCCTTGCTGAAGATGGAACAGGCCAGTACCGCCTCGTAGCCGCCCTGTCCATCGGTGTCGAGCCCCTCCCACCAGCCGACGAGTCGGCCGTCGGAAAGTGTGTCCAACGACAGGACCATCGCCACCTTCAGCAGCGCCTTCCGGACGAGTTTCCCCTTCCGGTCGAAAAAGAGGAGTGCGCCGTAGCGACGACGGCCGTTCTTCTCGAGTCGCAAGCCGCTCACGACGAACCCCGATGGTGTCACTCCGGCGGCCCGCGGCGCGCCGAGGCGGCTGTTCAGAAACGATGTGTCGAGCACGATGTCGGCGCCCCCCGAGAGGGGATGCGCCACGACCTGTTCCGAATCCAGGGTCCAGGAGAGAATCCAACCGTGGGAGGCCCAGAGTTCCCCCGGTTGGTCGGGGTGAGCCGACCAGAGAAGACCCTGTGGGGGACTCATTGGCTCATTCGCTGATATTGTAAGACCAGGAGCCAGTATTGAGACAATGAGAACGCCTAGAATCATCGAAGATCGTCCGGGGAAGGATTTCATCTTGACTCTCCTTTCGCTGCCTTCCTTGATCGTCACGGAGCACCACCGCACTGGTCGATGGCGCAGGAGTCAACGGTCCGCCCGATCCCATACCGATCCACACAGATTGTCGGATCGGTATACTGGGTACATGCTGTGCAACATAAGATACAATCATCACAATAACAGCTCTGGCAATCGGGTCCCATGGAAAGCTGCCGCCCTTCCGTCATTACACAATATCCACCGCACATCACGTCGTCCCAGTCCGGATCACCTGGAGTTATGACGACAATAAATCCATCGCCGCCAGCACGAGCCGTCGTTACATTGACTGCCTGAAAGAGGAGTATCACAACCACAGCAATATACCAAGGAAACCTTCTCATTTGACTCTTTAACCCGAACCCTCTCATTTTCACCTCCAGTGTTCGTGTAAATGGGAAAGCACTGACCATTGGGAACCCAGGAGTTTCCCAATAGTAACCACGGGGTCGGTTTTCGATCTCACGAAGGATCCTGCTGGGTATCACCTCCTCTCGGGGAGGCACTCCGTCCTCCATCGCGACAGGGTGATCGGTCTTGAGGTTCAGGCAGCTAGAAAGCGAATGGATCGGAGAATCGCCGTACTGGGAGGATAACAAGATCGTTTGTTTCATCACAGATTACCATTACCACAGATGGGGGGGGGGGGGGTTAAGAAAAGGGACGCTACTTGTCTATGAACCCCACCCTTCCTCACACCCTTCCGCAAGATTCGGCCCCTCTCAGCCCCCCTCCGCAAAGGACCCGCTCCTGCCCCACTCATATACCCGCCAAACCGGGTCCCCAAGGCGCTCCCGGGACGCACTCTCCCCGGAAATCCGCTCTACTTCCCCCGCTGGGCCTATTGTTCGACCTGGCTCAGCCGGCCTTCGACACCTGGAGTCACGCGGATGGCGCAAGTGTCCTGATGTGAGTTGGTTGCGGAGGGTGTCAGATTGGCGTGGTGTCTCCAGGTCTTGCGGTGTGGTGGTGATTGTTTGGATTCGAGGTGGACTGGCGATGTCGAGGCTTTTGAGGATGTTCCGTTGTGCGGGTGTGGTCTCCGTCAGGATCTCGAGGTGTCCGGAGGGCCCAAACAATTCGACACGATGCAGGGTCTCCAGCTCGTCGCGGATCGCCTCGTCGTGCTCCACGAGGAAGTCCATCGCCCGGTACAGCTGATGGACCTTGACCTCCTCCAGACCCTCGACATGGCACCGACGGCCCACCCACCGTTCGATGGCGTGCTTCGACCGCGGATCCAGCGCGCGGTTCGCCACCATCGCAAACAGGAGCCGTTCCACGTCGATCTCGTACTCCTTCTCTTGCTGTTCCAAGCGAACGGTCCCGATCCTGAAGGCCGGTGGTTCTCTGGAGCGCCGACCTGGACGTCGCCGCGCCCGCACCTGGGTTCGTGGGGTATGGGGTGGCGGGGGCTGGCCGGGAGACGAGAACGGCTCGACGGCCTCTTCCCTCCGCGGGGCTTGACAACGGGGGTCCGGTGTCGTAGCTTTCCGGAAGTTAGTGAGTGTTTACTGACCTCCGGGAGGACACCATGGAAACGGGTCGAGACACCGCCGGAACCGCGCTCCGGCCGACGCCGCGGCAGGAGGAGATCCTGGACCACGCCATGGCGCTGGTCCGGCGGGGAGGGCTCGCCGCGGTCACGACCAAGCGGCTGGCGGAGAGCGTTGGGTTCACCGAGGCCGCGCTCTACCGCCACTTCCCGTCGAAGCGGGCGCTGATCCTCGGCATGATCGACCGCCTGGAGGCGATGCTCCTCGGCCCGATCCGTGAGATCGCGGGCGACGAGACGCTGGCGGTCGGCGAACGGCTCGAACGGATCGTCCGGCACCACACGGCCATCGTCCGCGAGCACCGGAGCCTTCCGATCCTCCTGCTCGCCGAGGCGTCGGTCTCCGAGGACGAGGCCCTGCTGGCCCGGATGACCGCCATGTTCTCTGCCTACCTGGGGATCGTCGAGGAGCTGGTCCGGAAGGGGCAGGACCGCGGCGAGCTGGTGGCGGACCCGGAACCCGACTGCCTGGCCCTGCTCCTGATCGGCGCCCCCGCAGCCCTGGCGATCCGGCACCGCCTGCTGCCCGACGGGGAGGCGGAGCAGCGGTTCTCCGACTCGTTGATCCCGTTCCTGCTCCGGTCGATCCGGAGCGAACGGACCGTTGGGAGGTCCCGATGAACCCACGACACGTCCCGTTGCACCTGGCGGCCCTGGCCGTCATCGGGGTGGCCGTTCCTGCGGCGGCCGCGGCAAACGCCCCGGCCCCGGAACCCGCTCCCGTCCACCTGAGCCTCGAGGAGGCCGTTTCCGGCGCCCTCGAGGCCAACCCGGACCTTCGGGCCCTCGCCCACCGCACCGAGGCGGCGCGGCGGGATGCGAGGGCCGCCGGACGGACCCGCTGGGGCCGGCTCGATGCGTTCTTCCAGTACACGCGGTTCAACGACGACTGGATGGTCCGTCCCATGTCGCAGGAGATGTTCGAGGAGGCCGGCGGGTTCGCCGGGCTTCCCTGGGACCGGAACCAGCGCCACTACGGGCTGACCTTCGAGATCCCGCTCTACATGGGCGGGGAGCTCTCCAACGGCATCCGCATCCACGACCTGGAGGCGGAGCGGGCCTCGGCGCTGCTCGAGGGAACCCGCTGGCAGGTCCGGTTCAACGCGGTGTCCCTGTACACGGCCGTCCAGACGCTCGATGCCACGCTGGCCGCGATGGACGGCCTCGTGGAGGCCCTGGAGCGGACGAAGGAGCGGCTCGACCTGATGGTCTCCAGCGGGAAGCGTCCGGAGCTGGACCGGTTGAAGGTCGTGGAGGAGCTGGAGTCGGCCCGGGCCCGGCGGGCGGGCGTCCGCGCGGATCGGGTCCGTGCTGCGGCGCTCCTGCTGGCGCTGATGGGCCGCGACCCTGCCGGAGAGCTCGAGGTGGATCCACTCCCGGACCGGCTCCCGCGCCTGCTCCTCGACCGGGCCGAACTTCGCGAGGCCGCCGCCGCGAGCACCCCGGTGCGGCGCGCCCGGTTCGCCGCCGAGCAGGGGGAGCACGGTGTCCGGGTCGCAACGGCGAGCTTCGTTCCCCATGTGGTGGCCTCGGGCAACCTGACCCAGAACGCCGCGCCCTCGGTGGACGACCCGCTGGACACGTGGCAGGTCTCGGTCGGGGTCGTCGTCCCGATCCTCCACGGCACCTCACGTTTCGAACAGGTCGCGGCGGCGAAGGAACGGTCCCACGCCGCGCGGGAGGCGCTGGCCGGGGCCGAACGCCAGGCCATCGCCCGGCTGGAGGAGGCGCTGGCACGGTTCGATGCCGCCCGCGCCGAGCTCGCGGCCGCCCGCGCACGGGTCGCGGCGGGGGACGAGGCGGCGCGGATCGAGCAGATCCGGTACGACACCGGCGCCGGGACCATCGAGGACCTGCTCCGGGCGCGTTCCCGCGAGGAGGAGGCACGCGCCGGCCTGGCCGCCGCCCGGGGCGCCGTGGTGACCGCCGCCGAGCGGATCGACAGCATCGTGGAGAAGGAGGCCGTCCGATGAAGAAGCTGACCTGGATCCTCGTGGCCGTGCTGGTGGCCGCGGGACTGCTCGCCGTGCGGGCGAAACGTGTGGCCGAGAAGAACGGCGCCCCGCTCGTCCGACGGGTCGTCCCGGTGGTCGAGACCGTGGCCGTGGAGCGGGGGCGGGTGGTCGTGACCCGTCACGTGACCGGGACCGTCGTCGCCGACGAGGAGGCCCAGCTGGCGCCGCGGATCATGGCGCGCCTGCTGGAGGTCCGCGTCCGGGAGGGCGACCCGGTCCGAAGCGGCCAGGTCCTCGCCGTCCTGGACGCCCGGGAGCTCGAGGACGCCGTGGCGCAGGCGGGCGCCGGCCTCGCGGCAGCCCGGGAGGCCGTGGCCGCGGCCGAGGCGGCCTGGCAAGCACAGCGCGAAGCCACCGCGCGGGACCGCGTCCTTCACGAGGCGAGGGCGATCTCCGACGAGCAGTGGGAGCACAGCACCGCGGCCGAACGCGCGGCGCGGGCGCGGCTTGAGGCGGCACGCGCCGAGCTGAAGGTGGCCGAAAAGCGCCACGACCAGGCCCGGACGCGACACGGGTACGCCCGCCTGTCGGCCCCGTTCGACGGCGTCGTGACGGCCCGGCTCGCCGATCCGGGCGACCTGGCGGTTCCCGGCAAGCCGGTGCTCACCGTCGCCAGGCGGGGCGGGATCCGGGTCCGGGCGGACCTCCCGGTCGAGGATCTGGCGAGGCTGGCGGTGGGCGCCCCGGTGACCGTCACGGCGCCGGGGGTCACCCTCGAGGCTGCGGTCTCGCGGATCGTCCCCGCAACCGGCGCCTCGGGTCTGGCGCCGTTCGAGGCCGACCTCGGAGACGCCCCGGCGGCCCTCCTGCCCGGCGCGACGGTGGGCGTGGACGTGGCGCTCGAGCGCGCCGAGGGCCTCGTCGTCCCCTCGGACGCCCTCCTCGAGGGCGAGGGAGGGAGCTGGGTGCTGCGGGTCGATCGTTCGGCCGGCGGGGAACGGGACCGGTCCGAGGGGACGGTCCACCCCGTGCCCGTCCGGGTCGAGGCCCGCTCCGCCGGGCGCGCCGTGGTGGAGGGGGACCTCTCCGAAGGCGCCCTGGTGGCCGTGGGAGAACCCTCCCGCCTGATGGTGCTCGCCCCGGGGAACACGGTCCGGATCGTTCCCCGTGAGGGGGAGGGGGGTGGCACGTGAGCTTCGTCGACAGCTACCTGAAGCGGCCGCACCTCGTCTCGGCGCTGCTCCTGCTCTCGGCCGGCCTCGGGATCATCGGGTACAACCGGCTCCCGTTCAAGCTGTTCCCGGACACCGAGAGGCCGCAGGTCGCGGTGGTGACCGTCCTGCCCGGCGCCTCGGCCCCGGACGTGGAGAGCGACCTGACCCGTCCCATCGAGCGGGAGCTCTCCGCGCTGGACGACGTGCGCGCGGTCCGCTCCACGAGCCGCGACCAGGTCTCGGCCGTCACCGTGGAGTTCCGGTACACGCGGGATCTCGCGAGCGCCACGACCGACGTGGCCAACGCGCTCAAGAAGGTCGAGTCGCGGTTCCCCAGGGGGACCAGGGCGCCGATCCTGTTCCAGGTCTCCTCGGCCACGGCCCCGGTGATGACCCTGGCGCTGCGGCCGAAGGAGGGCTCCCACGTCGACCTCTCCATGGTCCGCCAGATGGCGGAGAACCCGATCCGCGACCGGATCCTCCAGCTGCCCGAGGTGGCCAACGTGGAGGTGTTCGGGGGACACGAACCCGTCATCCTCGTCACGCCGGATCGGGACGCCCTCGAGCGGTACCGGCTCGGCGTGGCCGACCTCGCCGCGGCGCTGGCAGCGGCCAACGCCAACCAGCCGGCGGGGCTCGTGATCGGCGGCGGCTCCCAGATCGTGCTCAAGCGCAACGGCGCCCTGGCCGACGCCGGGGACGTGGCGCGGGTCGTGGTCACCGAACGCGGCCCCGGGATCGTCCGCGTGGGCGACGTGGCGGCGGTCCGCCGGGGGACGGCGGAACCCCAGAGCGCGTTCCACGGCGACGGGGCGCCGGCGATCGCCCTCAACATCCAGCGCCAGCGCGACGGCAACGTGCTCGACACGATCCATGCCGTGAAGGCGCTGATGCCCCGCCTCGAGGCCGAGTTCCCGTCGGTGGCGTTCTCGATCCCCGACTCCCAGGAGGGTCTGCTGACCCTGTCCGTCTCCAACATGCGGGACGCCCTCAAGAGCTCGATCCTGATGACGGTCACCGTCCTGTTCCTCTTCCTGGCCTCGGGACGCAGCCTCGCCCTGGTCGGCCTCTCCCTGCCCATGACGTTCATGCTGACCTTCGGCGTCATGTGGCTGGGAGGGATGGAGCTCAACATCGTCACGCTGACCGCCATCACGCTGGCAGTGGGGATGCTCGTGGACGACTCCATCGTCGTCGTGGAGAACATCCAGCGGCACCTGGACGAGCTCGGCAAGCCCGTGCGCCGCGCCGTGGTGGACGGCACGAAGGAGATCCTGCTGGCCGACTTCTCCGGCACGGCCACCACCGTGCTCGCGCTGGTCCCCATCGTCTTCGTCGGAGGGTACGTCCAGCGGGTCATGCGGCCACTGGCGCTGACGCTGATCATCGCGCTGCTGGCCTCGTTCTTCGTGTCGGTCACCATCATCCCGCTGGTCGCCCCCTCGATCCTCCGGCGGCACGAGAACGGGCGGGGCACCCTGCCCGAGCGGCTGACCGCCCGGCTCGCCGACGCCGTCCTCGGGCGGCTCCGTTCGTTCTACCAGGGCACCGCCCGGCTCGCCCTGGACCACCGGGCGCTGTTCCTCCTCGCGGGAGCGGTGATGTTCGTCATCGCGGCACGGCAGATGCCGCTCGCCGGACGCGACCTGATGCCGCCGATGGACACCGGTATCGTCAAGGTGGCGTTCGAGGCGGACGCCGGGAGCTCCCTGTCGGCCACGGAACGGCTCCTGTCGCGGATGGAGGCGATCATCGCATCGACTCCGGGCGTGGAATCGTCCATCGCGATGATCGGCTCGGAACCCGACGTGATCTCGTTCGGCTCGGGGCGCACGCCCCGGCAGGGGTCGATCACCGTCAACTTCGTCGACCGGTTCCACCGCCCGGAGACGATCTGGCAGATCGAGGACGACCTGCGGGAGGCGTTCCGGAGGCTGCCGGGCCTGTACCACGTGGACGTCTCCGACTACGGGGCCACTCCCCTGTCCACCATCAAGGCGCCCGTGGACGTCATGATCACCGGTCCCGACCTGGAGACCCTGGCATCGATCGGGCGGGACGTGGAGGAACGCCTCCGGACCCACCTGCGCGGCGCCACCTCCATCGGTCTCTCGTGGCGGCTGGACTCCCAGGAGGCCGCGCTGGAGCTCGACCCGGGCCAGCTGGCCCGGTACGGCATCTCGCCCGCCGCCGTCACAGCCCAGCTCGGAGGCGCCGTGGGCGGCGCGCCCGCCTCGACCCTCCGCGTTCCGAACCAGGACGGCCAGCCGATCCTCGTGCAGCTCCCGGCCGCACAGCGGGCCGACCTGGACTCCCTGGAGACGTTCCCGATCCGCACCCCGCGGGGCGTGGTCCCGCTGGCACAGCTCGGTTCGATCGAGCGCCGGGGCGCGGCCCAGGTAATCACCCACCAGGGGCTCCAGCGCACCCTGGACGTCATGGCGTACCGGCGGACCCGGGCGATCTCCCACCTGCAGGAGGACGTCTTGGCTGCCCTGGACGGACTCCAGCTCCCCCCTGGGTACACCATCTCCCATGAGGGTGAGATCTCACAGATGAACGAGTCGTTCGCCCGCCTCGGCGGCGCGCTCTCCCTGTCGCTGATCCTGCTCTTCTTCTCCCTGGTCCCGACGTTCCGCTCCTGGCTCCACCCCGTCACCATCATGTCCGTGATCCCGCTGGGCGTCATCGGCGCCTCGTGGGCGCTGCTGATCTCGGGCCGCCACGCCTGCATGCCCGCCATGATGGGGCTGATCCTCCTCGGCGGGATCGTCGTCAACAACTCGATCCTCCTGCTCGACTTCGCCCGGTCGGCGCACGAGAAGGGGGCTGCCCTCGACGAGGCCCTGGTCGATGCCGTGGGCGTCCGGATGCGTCCGATCCTGATGACCGCCACCTCCACCATCGCCGGGATGATCCCCATCGCCATGGAGTGGTCGATCGGGCTCGAACGGCTCTCCCCCCTGGCCATGGTGGCCGTGGGCGGGCTGATCGTCGCCACCTTCCTGACCATGGTGTACGTCCCGGTCCTGTACTCGCTCCTCGAGGAGGCCCGGAAACGCGTAGCCAGATGGCTCCACCACCACCGTGGCACGGAGGCGGACATGGTGTGAACACCCTTCTGACTGTCGAGAACTGGCACGAAACCGTCCCCTCTGCGGCGGATTGCAGTCTCCTCCTCCGGCGCCCAGGAAGTGAAAGCCCGGCGTCCCTCACGGATCCCGGGAGCCGATGACCACGGAAACATCCCCGGCGCCGATGCGGCCGTCCACGGTGAGGTCGTAGCAGGGGTCCCCGAGGTGGGCGCCGCCGACGGCATCCCTGGGCAGGACGCCGTCGGTGTCGTAGATCTCGGCCAGGAGGTCGGCGACGTCGAGGCCGTCCACGGCCCCGTCGTGGTTGACGTCCGGACCGACGCGGACCAGGCGGGACGTGGTGGCCGAGCCGCTGGCGCCGGACACCGTCAGCGTGACGGTCCAGGTCCCGTAGCCGGGGAACCGGTGGACGGGGTCCGATTCCGTGGACGTCCCACCGTCGCCGAAGCTCCAGCTCCAGCCGTCCGGGCCGTACCGCGTCCTGTCGTTGAAGGCGACCTCCAGGCCACAGCTGGACCAGACGAACCCGGGTTCCGGTGCCCGGCACGTCAGGGTGTAGGCCTTCAGGGGACCCTCGTCCTGGACGAGAAGGGCCGAGCCGAGCAGGGCGCCATGCGCGAACCAGTCGTAGTATTCCTGCCAGACCACCCGGGGATCGGCGGGATCGGCGACATCGATCCGGAAGAAACCCATCGAGCCCGCCGCGTAGAGGTTCGTCCCGTCGATGCCGAGGATGGAGCGAAGATCCAGGTCGAACGGCAACGTTCCACCCAGGAGACGCGGGTTCGCGGGGTCGGAGACGTCGATGATCGAGAGCCCCTCCGTCCCGGCCTGCACCGTCAACAGCAGGTCGCCGGCGACGGCGAGGTCGGCTGGCCTGCCAATGTCGATGGAGCCGGCGGTGTACGGGTTGGAGGGATCCTGGACATCGATGATCTCGATACCGCCGTTCCCCCCGACGAAGACCAGATCCCCCGCCACCGCCACGGCGGAGGGGGCGGACGGGGAGCTCGTGCTCGAGACCAGCGATGGGTCGAACTCGTCCTCGATATCGACGATCTCGATCCCGCCGCCCTCCACGGCGACGAAGGCGAGATCGCCCGACACGGCCACGTCCACGGCCGGGGATGCCGTCTGGAACCGTCCGGCGAGGAACGGATTGGCCGGATCGAGAAGGTTCACGATCTGAAGGCCCTGCTCGGAGACGGCGACGGAGGCGTAATCGCCGCTGGCGTCGATCGCCGTCCCCATGGCGGGCAGGTCCACGGAGCCCAGGAAGCGGAGGTCGAACGGGTCGGCGGCGTCCACGGTCTTCAACGAGGTCCGGTCCGCGACACAGGCGAGGGTGCCGGTCACCGCGACGCCGGCGGCGCGTCCCCGCGCGTCCCACGTCCCGGTCACCCACGGTGCCGACGGATCGGAGACGTCGGCCATCTGCAGGCCGACCTCGGGGTGCGTGACCACCGCGACGCGGCCCTCCACGGCGACCCCGCCGGCCCTGCCCCCGTTCGCGGGGATGGTCCCACGGAGCACGGGGTTCCGCCGGTCGGACACGTCGAAAATCTCCACCCCGTGAGAGCCCGCGGCGGAGTACAGCAGGCCGCCCACGACGGCGAGCCTGAAGGAGTGGTGTGCGGGGATCCTGGCCAGACTGCGGGGACGGGTGGGATCCGAGACGTCGAGTACGCGGAGCCAGTCGTTGTCCTGGCCGACGAAGACGGTGTCTCCCGAGATCGCGACGGCCCACGCCTCGCCCCAGAGCGGGAACGACGCCGCGTGCGCGATGTTCGCCGGGTCGGAGACGTCGAAGATCTCCAGCTGATCGTGCCAGGTGGCGAGAGCGACGAGCCCGCCCGATGCGGCGATCGTACTGTCGACGGAGGACTCCACCGGAACGCTGCCGAGGAGGCGCGGGTCCGCGGGATCGGAGACGTCGATCGCCAGGAGGACGCTCTCGGAGTCGTCGAGGTGCATCGTCACCAGGTACGCCGTGGTTCCCGACAGGCCGGCGCGGTAGGCCCAGCCGAGCCCGTGCAGGCGCCCGACGGTTCGGGGCGCCGCCGGCGCCGAGACGTCGACGACGGCCAGACCGTTGAAGCCGTCGGCCACGAAGAGCAGGCCGCCGCCGTCCGAGGCGAACTCCACCACGCCCTCGTCCGACTCCCAGAGGCCGATCGGGACGGGGTGGAACGGATCGGTGGCGTCCCACGTCCCGATCCCCCCGATCCGCGCCGCGCAGACGATGCCGCGCCAGAGCGACACGGTGTACGGATAGACCATGTTCCCGTCGAGGAAACAGGTATCCGCCGGGGCCGGGCAGCGCCGGGCGACTCCGGTGGTCCGCCCGCAGACCGGGCCCCCGAGCGGACCCTCGCCGCCGCACGAGCCCAGGGCGGCGACCCGGTAGCAGTATTCCGTGTCCGGACTGAGGCCCGCGTCCGTGAAACTGGAGACGCCGTCGGGGACGTCGGCGATCCGGGCACTCCCGCGATGGACCGCCGCGCCGTGGGACCCCGGGGGCGGGGTCCACGTGATCCGGATCGCGTCGTCGCCGAGCACAGCCGCATGCAGTCCGGAGGGCGCATCGACGCCCCCGGCGGCGCAGGCGATCTCCACCTCGGCCGCCCCGTTGCACTGCGCGCTCCCATCAGGGGAATCGACGCGGATGGAGAGCTCCGCCGTGCCCGCTCCGGAACCCGTGGTCAGGGTGGCGGTGTAGCGGCCATCGCCGAGATCGCTGAAGCCGGAGAGCGAGCCCAGGGTGGTCGTTCCGCTGACAGCGAGTCCCGGCATGGCCCGGAAGACGAGGTCCTCGACGCGGACCGTCACCGTTCCGGTCTGGCCTCCGGTCAGCATCGGGGAAGCCGGGACCGACACCGTCACCCTGTCGCACGTGGGGCAGGCCGTAGCCAGCAGGTCGAGCGTGGAGTCCTCGGCCACGACGATGGCGCCCGTGACCGGGTCGGCGGCCACACCGTACGCGATGCCGTAGATGCTCGTGCCGAGACGAAACACGGGCTCACCGGGCGTGGAGAGGTCCCAGACCTCGAGGCTCGGGAAGGTGGCGTACCTGCCGGACGCCATGCCGACCACGGCGAGGTCGTCGAGGAAGGTCACGGACGTGGCCTCACCCGGAACGGTCGCCTCGAAGGCGGGGTGGGCGGGATCGTCGAGGTCGAGGATCTCCGACACCTCCCCGGACTCACGAACCCAGAGGGTACGCCCCGGAGAGGCCGCGAGGCCGAGGGCGGGGTTCGCGGTGGCGGAGTGCCCCACCACGTACGGCGCACCGGTCCCGGAGGTCTCGACCACCTGGACCCCTTCGTTCCAGTCCGCGACGGCCACCAGGGTTCCGCCGAGGGTCGCGATGTCGAGTGCAAACCCCGTCGTGTCCAGCAGACCGGTCCGGACCGGGTGGGCGGGATCGGAGACGTCCACGAGCTCGATCCCCGAGCTCCCCTCGGCGACGACGGCCAGATCCCCGACGAGGGCCACGGCGTAGGCGGGCCCCTCCGTTGTGAACTCCGAGAAGAAACCGATGTTGGTGGGATCCGCGACGGAGAGAAGCTGAAGCCCCTCCTCGGCCGCAGCGACCAGGGCCGTCGTCCCGTGGAGGGCCACGTCCAGCGCCACGCCGGGGACGTCGTGGTACCCGACCCACGAGGGGTTCGCCGGGTCCGAGATGTCGACGGTGAGAAACCCCAGGGTGCCGTCGGCCACGCAGGCGAAGTCCCCGGGCTCCACGGCCACGGAGAACGCCTGCCCGGCGACCATGTCGTACGCCCCGATCTCCTGGGGCGCCCTCGGATCGTTCACGTCGACGACCCGCAGGCCCTGCTCGGCGCCGGCGACGAACCCGAGGCCACCCGAGACCGCCACGCCCCACGCGCCTCCCGGGGTGGCCACCGAACCCATCACGGTGGGTGCGTCCGGGTCGCCGACGGCCAGGATCGCAAGGCCCCCATCCCCGTCGGCGACGTAGCCGAACGCACCGCCCGGCAGGATGACCCGGGACGCCGGACCTCCCGTGCCCACGGCGCCTCGCAGTACCGGGCTGGCGGGATCGGAGAGGTCCACCACCTGCACACCACCGGTGGTCAGCGCGACCCAGACGAAGTCCCCGGAGACGGCCACGTCCACGGCCGTGCCCGCCAGGGGGACCGATGCGAGCCAGGACGGGGTGGTGGGATCGGAGACGTCGTAGACCGCCAGACCATCCCCGCCGTTGGCGATCACGGCGATCCCGTTCCCCGCGAGCGCGACGTCCAGCGCGGTGCCACAGGTGTATTCGAGGGCCCGGACCCAGAAGTTCTGTGCCGAGACGTCGACGACGGCCAGTCCGTTCCCGCCGTCGGCCACGAACGCCCAGTCCCCGGAGACGGCTACGTCCATCGCCGTTCCCAACGTGGAGCTGCTCCACACCGTGTTGGTGATGTGCGGGTTCGTCGGGTCGGAGATGTCGATCCGCATGAGGCCGGCGTCACCGTCGGCGACCCAGGCCACGGTTCCTTCGACCGTGACGGAGATCGCCGGGGCGGGAAGCTGGACCTCGGCGATCCGGACGGGGTCCACCGGATTCGAGATGTCGTAGATCGTGACGCCATAGCGATCGGCCGCCACGACGTACTGATCTCTCACGGCCACGTCGTTGATCCCCTGGTTGTACGGACCGAAACCCTCGGCGCCCCTCTGGGAGAGGCACCCCTGCGCCGCCGCCGTGCCGGGGGACACCACCGCCGCGAGCGACAGCACGATGACGCCGACCCTCTTCAACCCGAATCCTCGCATCGGAACCTCCCTCCGGCGGGGGCCTCACGATCGGCTCGTGCCGGATCCGTACGGTGCATCGGCCGAAAGAGCGGTTTTCCTCACCTCGCCGGCGCTGGAAGCGCCAGGGCCGTTGGGGGAGCACTCGGGGAGCTGGTCCGGTGAGGATGCGTCAGCGAACAGCCGGCCCGGGAATCGCCTCCACGACGATCGCCTCGAAGGGGCATTCGTGGACGCAGGTCCGGCACCCCGTGCACCGGCCGGAGACGGGCGCGGGCAGCGGCATCTCCCGTGTCATGAGGATCGCGCCGTCCGGGCAGACGTCGGCGCAGATTCCGCAGCCCGTGCACTCGGCCTCGAGGAGGCGCCAGCGCCAGGTCACGCCACGTCGCTCCCGGAGCCCCCCCGCCGGGACATGGCCGAGGCGAACGCCCAGAGCAGGATCGCGACGAGAAGGGGGAAGAAGATCCAGAAGCACCACTGCGCCAGCTCGATCCCGCCGGGGACGGCGTTGGAGCGCAGGTGGGCCGTGATCCAGCTCCACGCGGCGTTCGGGTGGAGGTCGAGGTACTCGTGGCCCGGGGCCTCCATGACGAAGGTGAACCCCGCGAGGTTGACCAGGTCCGCCCAGAAGAGGAGCCAGAGCGCGCGCCGCCAGGTCCGGCTCCCCGGTTCGGTTCCGCCGTGGAGGAGGCGAAGGACGAGGGCGACGGCCACGAGCACCACCGCCAGCGGATAGAACGGGACGGCCATCTTGACGTCGGCCATGATGTCCGGGTTGACCAGGAACAGGCCGGCCACCACCATGACCGCCAGCAGGAGGTCCACCGTCACCACCGTTACGGCGCGCCAGAGCTCGGTGGAGACCCGCAGGGTCAAGAGCCGTTCGATCCTCTGGTGGTACGGCTCCACCATGGCGATCCCCAGGGCGACGAACCCCGCCATGATCGAGCCGTCCAGCGTGTTCTGCAGGATCCAGATCTCGAGCGCCTTGGCGATCTCGTGCTCCATGCGGCCTCCCCGCGGTGGGTTCCGTCCCGGACCGCCGAACCATACCACGGGGACCACCGTGCAACCCTCGGAGGCCCTCGCCGTAGAACCGTGGGAGAAGTGCGGTTCCGGCCCGCGCCGGACGGGGAGGTCGATGATGGCGTCACATCGTGGCAGGTGGTTCCTTGGTCTCGGATGTCTGGTCCTTCTGGCCGGTATCGGGCTGATCGTTCTCGCGGTCGGGATGATGGCCGGTCCCGGTGTCCCCTCGAAGGGCGTCCTGGAGATCCGGTTCTCCGGACCGATCGTGGAGATCGCTGCGAACGATCCGTTCCAGCAGATGTTCGGTGGGGGCCAGATGAGCTACCGGGGTCTGCGGAAGGCGCTGAAGAACGCGGCGACGGACGACCGGATCGTCGGCGTGCGGGTGAAGATCGACCGGTTCGGCGGCGGGTTCGCCACGGCCCAGGAGATCCGGGCGCTGCTCGAGGAGGTCTCCGCCGCCGGCAAGCACACCGCCGCCTACATGGACACGGCGGGCGAGTTCGCTCCCGGCAACCTGGAGTACCTCGTGGCCGCGGCGTGTGACGAGGTCTCCATGAACCCCATGGGAGACGTCAACCTGATCGGCCTTTCCGCCCGTTCCCCGTTCATCCGGGGCCTGTTCGACAAGCTCGGGATCGAGCCGGAGTTTCCCGGCAGGGGCGAGTACAAGACGGCGCGGTTCATGTACACCGAGCGCGACTTCACCCCCGAGCAGCGTGAGATGACGGCGTGGCTCCTCGATTCCCTGATGGACCAGCTCGTCCAGGGCGTGGCCGACTCACGTACGATGGACGCCGCCACCGTCCGGCAGATCATCGACCGTGCGCCGTTACTCGGCGACGAGGCCGTCGACGCCGGCCTGATCGATCATCTCGAGGACTGGGGCGGCTTCACCGAACGGCTCAAGGAAACGTTCGGCAAGAATACGAAGACGATCACGTTGGGCCGGTACGTCAAGGGACTCGGCAAGGGTCACGGCGCCAAGATCGCCGTGATCACCGCCACCGGCGCCATCATGCGGGGGGAGAGCGGCAAGGAGTTCAGCCCGCTGTTCGGTGGCATGGAGGAAATAATGGGTTCGGACACCATCGCCAAGGCGTGGCGGGACGTCCGGCGCTCCCCCGGCGTCAAGGCGGTGATCTTCCGGATCGACTCGCCCGGCGGCAGCGCCGTGGCCTCCGAGGTCATCCGGCAGGAGATGGCGAGGACTGCGGAGAAGATCCCCGTGGTGGTCTCCATGGCCAACGTGGCCGGGTCCGGCGGATACTGGATCACGTGTGGGGCGAGCCGGATCGTTGCCGACCCCGGGACGCTGACCGCGTCAATCGGTGTGTTCGCGGGCCACCTCAACTCGGACCGGTTCTGGCGGGACAAGATCGGCATCACCTTCGGCAGGATGGATCGTGGCATGAACGCCAACATCTACGGCGGGCTCGAGAACTGGACGGACGAGCAGCGCGCCGTGATCGACCGGATGCTCGACCGGATCTACGATCAGTTCGTGCAGCGTGTCGCCAGCTCGCGCGGGATGACACGGGAGCAGGTCGATGCCATTGGACGGGGCCGGGTGTTCACCGGTGAGCAGGCGCTCGAGAAAGGGCTCGTGGACGCCCTCGGCGGGTTCGACACCGCGCTCGCGATGGCAAAGGAGCTGGCCAGTATCCCAGAGGGCCAGCCGGTCCGGCTCGTGGACTATCCCCGTCCGAGACCGTTCTGGCAGCGGATCGTCGAGCGGCAGGAAGAGCAGGCCGCGATGGCCCGCGCGCTTCGCCAGGCGTTCGAGGAGGGCCGGTTCGAACAGCCGGGTGTCGCCTGGATGCCACCGATCATCGTCCGCTGACCGGCCTCTCTCGGCCGGCCGTGAGCGAGCCCCCCAGAGCGGGGGCTCGCCGCGTCCAGAGGCCCATGGACGCCCCCGGCCGCACGGCGGTTCTGGTGTAGAGTATTGCGACGGGCCACACGCGCTCCGGGAGGTTCGATGAGTCCGAACGTTATCAGTGTTCTCGGCCTGCTGACGCTGGTGGGGCTGGGATGGGCCATCTCCTACCACCGCACTCGGGTTCGCCTCCGCGTAGTCGCCTGGGGGCTGGGCCTCCAGTTCCTCTTCGCCGTGATCATCCTGCGGGACGACGCCTGGTCCTTCGCCGGCATGGCCGTGCTCGGGCTGCTCGTGGTGACCTACCTGCTGGAGGACGAGCGGCGGCGCGGCCGGGACGCCTGGGCCGTCGGGATCGCCGGGGGCGCGGCGGCGCTGGCCACGGGTGCGGTGCTGGTCCGGTTCCTCCCCGGCGCCATCCTTCCACTGCTGGGGATCGTGACCGTCGCCCTCCTGCTCGGCACCCGTATCCGATTCCTCGCCGGCGCCGGACGGTGGCTCGGCGCCCTCCTCGTCGTCCTGCTCGTGGCGCTGCCCGTCTCGCGGGGTCTCCACGGACGGCTCGTCTTCAAGGCGTTCAGTGAGAGGGTCTCGGCGTTTCTCAACCTGTCCGACTACGGCGCCCGCTTTCTGTTCGGCAACCTGGCCGATCCGAAGTACTTCTTCCCCGGCGACGGCGCCGTCTGGCCCGGCTTCGGGTTCCAGTTCGCGTTCAAGGTGCTGCCGACCATCATCTTCTTCGGCGGTTTCATGGCGATCCTGTACCACCTCGGGGTCATGCAGCGGATCATCGAGGCGATGGCCCGGTTCATGCGCTGGACCATGGGCACGAGTGGCGCCGAGACGCTCTCCTGCACGGCCAACATCTTCGTCGGCCAGACCGAGGCGCCCCTGCTGATCCGGCCGTTCCTCGACGGGATGACCCGGTCCGAGCTGTTCACCGTCATGGTCGGCGGGTTCGCCACCATCGCGGGGGGCGTGCTCGCAGGGTACATCGCCATGGGCGTCCCAGCCGGCCATCTGATCGCCGCGAGCGTCATGTCGGCGCCCGCGGCGCTCGTGATGGGCAAGATCGTCTTCCCCGAGCTCGAGCACTCCCAGACCGCGGGAGACACGGCGTTCCCGGAGATCGCGACCGGGGACAACGTCATCGAAGCCGCGACCAACGGGATCTCGGACGGCCTCAAGCTGGCCGTCAACGTCGGCGCGATGCTGGTCGGGTTCATCGCGCTGATCGCCGTGCTCGACGTCAGCCTCTCGTTCCTGGACCGGATGATCGACGGCCGGCTCCTCCACGGCGCGTGGATCGCCTACCCGGCGCAGGGGATGTCCCCGGTCTCCGGGGAGTTCGCCGGCATCGTGCCGGGCTCTCTCCGGACGCTGTTCGGGACGCTGCTCCGGCCGCTGGCGTGGCTGATGGGCGTCCCGTGGAAGGATGCGGCCCTGGTCGGCAACCTGCTCGGGATCAAGCTGTCGCTCAACGAGTTCGTTGCCTACGGGACCCTGGGGACGTACATCCAGCAGCATGCCGTGGACGAGCGCTCCGTGGTGATCGCAACCTACGCCCTGTGCGGGTTCGCCAACTTCGCCTCCATCGGCATCCAGATCGGCGGGATCTCCGCCCTGGCGCCCCACCGCCGCGGCGATCTGGCGCGGCTCGGGCTCAAGGCGATGTTCGCCGGCGCGTTCGCCTCATGGCTGACCGCGACGATCGCTGGTATCCTGCTCTGAGCGTGGAGGGGAGGACGATCGATGAAGATGGAAAGGCTCGTTCTGATGGTGCTCGCGCTGACGGCATCCGTGTGGCTGGCGGGGTGTGATGCGCTCAACCCCCAGCGGCCGACGCCCCAGCCGGACACGGACATCTACGGCTCGCTCGTCTCGAAGGCGCAGGATCCGGAACGGCCGGAGGCGACCGTGCTGAAGATCAAGGTTGGCCTGCCCCGGGCCCTTTCGGGCAAGCGCGCCGAGGAGGGACGGCCGGAGGTTCCCGTGGAGTCGGAGGATCTGGTGGCCACCGTCACCGTCACGCCGGACACCACGGCCATCCTCGGTGACCTGCCGGCGGGGACACTCGACGGGTTCCGGACCGGGATGGACGTGGTGGTCCTTCCCGTGCCGGGTACGACCCGGATCGTGGGCACGAAGGAGCTCCTGGCCGATGCCGCTCTCATCGCGGACTTCGAGAGCTTCCGCTCCTGGCGCCTGCCCAAGAGTCTTGGCGAGACCGTTCCCGAGGAGCCTTCCGATCCGGCCCGGATCGCCTCCGCCGGCGTGGAGCATGCGCCGGTTCCCCTCAAGGGTGGGACGGTGCTCTACTTCGCCGCGCGTCTCCGCCGGCCGTGGAAGGACGGGACGCCGTGGCTCGGAGCGGCCCGTCCTGGCCTCAAACCCGGCGATGGCGAACACCCCGCGACGGAGCGAAGCTACCGGACCGAGCTCGGCAGCGACGGCTGGAGCGTGCCGGAGCTCGTGACCTTCCCCGGGCTGGACGACGCCAGGACGGTCCGGGTGACGTGGATGGACGAGGAGGAGCGGCTGTGCCTCGTGACCGTCCAGGACGGGGACGGCACGCGCTGGGTTGGCCGCTCATCTCGCGCGAAAGCCACGGCGCCGTGGGGGTCCGTGGAACGGCTCGAGGATGCCGGCGACGCACCGGCCGAGGACGCGGTCTATCTGGCCGGCTCCACGACAGCGTTCGCCTTCACCACCGACCGGCACGGGAACCTCGACATCTACCTCTACTACCCGAAACAGGGCAAGGATCCGATGCCGCTCGATCCGCGGATCGACACGGCGGGGAACGAGTGGGCGCCCCGGACGGGTCCGGCGAACGAGCTCCTGTTCTGCCGCGGCGACCGTCAGCTCCTCTACGTCAAGGGGATCACGCAGCCGCTCCGGGTGGACGTCCCGCTCCGGATCCCGGTCACCGAGGCCAACCCGGCCCGGGACGGGAAGTGGATGTTCGCCTGCCTCCCGCGGTACACGGCCGGGGAGCTCGACCGCGACATCGTCGTCATGCCCTGGCTGGAGCCCGGGAAGCTCGGCGAGCCGGTCCCCGTCGACGACTGGCGGCCCGTCGGGGAGACGGAGAAGGAGTAGCGGGCCGACCCGGGCGGCGCCGGGGCCGGTTCAGCCGTTCTGGACGGCCCACAGGTCGCGGACCCTGGGGTGGTCCCAAGGCACGCGGTGCTCGTCGGGGTCGTCGAGGTCGAACGGGCGCGTGACGATGTAGAGCAGCGGACACGGCGCCACCAGGGGCCGGTACCCGTGGGCCACGCCCGGCGGGATCCGCAGCCACGTCCCCCGCCCCCCGCCGAGGACGTACGTCCGGACCACGTCCGCGCTCGGGGAGGCCTTCCGGAGGTCCCAGAGGACGACCTTCATCTTCCCCTCGGGCGGGCAGAACCAGAGGTCGGTCTGGCGGAGGTGGTAGTGGAGGCCCTTGACCGTCTCCGTCGAGTCCACCACGGCCCAGTTCATCTGGGCCACGTCGACACCGGCGAAGAACCGGGCCAGCCGCTCCGTTCCGTCGTGGGTCGCCTCCCGCCGGTAGATCTCGAGGAACGACCCCCGGTCGTCGACGAAGCGCGCCGCCTCCAGAAGCTCCACCCCGTCGATCGGCGGGGGGGACCCGTACCGCTTCACCGTCCCGCGGACCGCGTCGATGATGTCGCTCGCGCCGAGCTCCGCCATGGCAGCCTCCCGCTTGCGAGCATAGCCCATCCCGTCCCGCGGGAGGAAAGGAGACCGGCCCCGGACGGGGGCCGCCTCAGCCCTCCCCGCTGGTTCCGCCGCCGTCCCCGGACAGCCACGCCAGCGTGGCGCCCCAGCCGCCCCGTTCGGGTGGGGCGTCGGCGAAGCGGACCACGAGCGGGTGTCCCTCCAGGAGCCGGCGGACCCGCTCCCGCTGGACGCCGACCCCCTTGCCGTGGACGATCCGGACCTCGGAGAACCCGGCCCCCGCCGCGGCCCGGAGGTACTCGTCCACCACCGAGGGGATCTCGGCCGGGTCGAACGGATGGAGGTCGATCCAGTCCTCCACCGGCAGCACCACCGGTTCGCCGGGATCGGGCACCACCGGGATCGAGGGCTCGGACCCGGCAAGTCTGCTGCCATCCTCTCCGCGGCCACCCTGTCCTCCTATGGCCAGCACGACCACGGCCAGCAGTGCCATCGCCCCGGCGAACGCCGCCCACGCCCACCAGAGGCGCGGGCCGAACCGCGGGGCGAGGAGCGCCGTCACACCGGCCGCCAGCGCCACCACGGCCAGCTTCGTCGCCAGGTACGCCCTCCGGACGGCGGGATCCCGGAGCCCCAGAGGATCCACCGGCGAACCCCTACCAGTACCGCTCGAGGTGGATCTGGCCTGGCGTGGTCTTCGTGTGCTCCACGAACCCCTCGCGGCCGAGCACCTCGATCATCCCCTCGATCATCATCGGGTTGCCGCACAGGAAGACGTGGGTGTCCTCCGGCGTCGGCCGGTGCCCCAGTATCTCGGCGAACGCTCCCTCCTCCCACCGCTCGTTGATGAACCCCGTCATCCCGCCCCACGGCACCGGTTCCTGGTCCGGCTCGCTGATGATCGGCATGTAGTGGAACCCCGGGAAGAGCCGGTCGAGGGTCGTGAGCTCGGAGCGGTACCCGAGGTCCCACGAGTGCCGCGCACCGTGGATGACACCGATCCTGCGCTCCCGGTGGTTGAGCAGCTCGGAACGGATCATGCTCATGTACGGCGCGAGCCCCGTCCCCGTCGCCACGAGCAGGACGTCGAGGCCGGCCGGCACGCGGTCGATGGTGAACATCCCCGAGAACTTCGGCCCCATCCACAGGTGATCGCCCGTCTGAAGCGTCCACAGCCGTGGCGTCAGCGCCCCGGAACGGACCAGGGAGATGTAGAACTCGACGTATTGGCGCTCCTGCGACGACGAGGCGACGGAGTAGGCGCGCCGGATCAGCCGGCCCGACGGCACGGGCAACGGGTCCTCCGGGTCCGCGATCTCGTGGCGGGGGTGGGACCCCGGCAGTCCCAGCACCCCGAACTGACCCGGCGTGAACTCCGGCAGGGTCCAGCCGTCCGGCACGATCCGCAGGATCATCAGCTCGGGGGTGACATCGACACGTTGCAGAACGGTGGCGTTCGCTTCCTTCGCCATGGTCTCTCCTCCTCCTTCCGGGCGTCCGGCGCCCCGAACCGGCCTGCCGGCCGGTGCGCTGGTTTCAACGGGAACCCTCCCCCTCCCCATTCCCCCCGTCGAGGATCGGATCGCCCGGAGCCGAGGGCCACGGGCTTCGCGCGAGGGCGTAGAACGTGGTCATCCCGGAACGGCGGGAACGAACGAGCCCCGCAGAGCGAAGCCGCGCCAAGTGCTGGGAGACGGCCGCCGGCGAGATGTCGAGCACCGAGGCCAGGTCGCAGACACACAGCTCCCCCGCACACTCGAGGAGCGCCAGGATCTTCAGCCGGCTCTCGCTGGCCAGCACCCGGAACTCCTCGGCCTTCCCTGCGAACAGCTCCGTGCAGGCATCGAGCTTCTGCTGAAGCGCCATCAGATCATCCGGCGTCCGATCCGGCGCCACGCACTCGACGATCCGCCGCGGCCGTCCGGCCGCACCGTCGAGCCCGTGCCACCGGGCCGTCCCACGCCGTTTCCCCTTCTCTCCACTCATACATGACTATTTTAGCATAGCCTAACCAATGCCGCGCAGGCAGACCGAGGGACATCACACCGACTCGAAGCGCGCCACGGGTCTCAGCATCGGTGACCGGAGCCACGATCGCGTTGGTAGCCGGAGGACGACCACCGTCCCATTGTTCGCCTCCACCCCCCCCGCTCGATCGGGGAGCGCTCTCGCAGGCGGATCCCGGGGACGGAAGGAGAGTGTCCCCAGCGAGCGCTCCACCCACGCGTCCTCCCAGGGACGAGCAAGGCGATGTCCCGGTGAGCGCCTCAGAGCACCCTGATCTCCACGACCGGAACCATCCCCCCGGTGCGGTACGAGATCAACAGTGTCCTCTATAACAAGTCAAGCGTGGTTGGTTCCTCCGATTCATCAATGGGGATCGTCGTCGTCGGGGGTGTGGAGGTGTGGGAAACCGGCAGGGGGGAGGGATGGGAGGGCCGGT